>LR134362.1:1612480-1934976 GCA_900637275.1 [Pasteurella] aerogenes | reverse complement strand
AGTTGCGCCGCCCGCACCTAATATCAACACAGATTGATTGGCTTTTAACCAATCTAAACGTGCCAAATCGCTCACCAGCCCTGCGCCATCGGTATTATCGGAGTAAAGCGAACCATCGTCTAAACGTTTCAAGGTATTGCAAGCCTCGGCTAACAAACAACGTTCACTGTGTTGTTGCGCCAATTTAAAGGCTCGCTCTTTAAATGGTGCAGTGATATTACAGCCTTTTGCTCCGGCAGCAAAAAAAGCCTGCAATTGTTGTTCAAAATGCTGCTCGTCGCCTAATATGGCAGTATATTCCAAGATTTGTTGCGTTTGTTGCGCAAATTGTCGATGAATAAGTGGAGACTTACTTTGTGCAATCGGATTGCCCCACACCGCATATTGATCCATAAATTATCCTTGTCTAAAAAGTTGTTGGGTAAAAAGATCCCGAATTTCGGAGGGATTTTGTGCTTCACCCACTGCCATGTCCAACACCGGAAACTCATCACCGAATTGCTGTTTGACTTCCTTGGCGGTTTTACATGGCGTTAAGCCGGATAAATTGGCGCTGGTGGAGGTCAGCGCGAAACCGGTTTGTTCGCACAGTTGTTTGACCGCCGGATGAGGACATAGTCGAATGGCAATGCTGGAAAATTTGCCGGTTAAAAAACGTGGTGTTGTTGCCGCTGCCGGAACGACCCACGTCGTTGGACGATCATAATGCGCGGTTAAACGTTGCCAATGCAACGAAGTAAATTCGCGCGTATCCATGAAAGGTTGTAGATAACTT
Organism: [Pasteurella] aerogenes; assembly: GCA_900637275.1. Classification (NCBI taxonomy): domain Bacteria; kingdom Pseudomonadati; phylum Pseudomonadota; class Gammaproteobacteria; order Pasteurellales; family Pasteurellaceae; species [Pasteurella] aerogenes. Next base: position 1,934,201 of record LR134362.1, on the reverse strand, counting down.
AACGCTGGTGCGACTAAAATCAGCCCTTTATCCACAGGTCGTTGTTTTAAAATCAATAATTTTTCGACCGCACTTTCACTAAGTGGATTACAGCCCAAGCCAAAAACCGCTTCGGTAGGGTAGGCGACAACCTGATTTTGTTTTAATTGAGTAACAATTTGTGCAATATTCATTTTTCTGTTTCAAACACACAACGACAGATTTTATTGGCGCAAAGCCAAGTGCGGTGTGTTTCTGTTTCCTTTTTTAAGATGGCGACTTCGCCCTGACATTGTGGGCAACGGACCGGATAGGGTTTGCCGGCGAGAGTAAATTTACATTTTGGAAACCGATCGCAGGCGTAGAAAATTTTGCCTTGTCGTCCGCGTCTGGCAACCAGATGCCCTTGCTGACAATCCGGGCAGATGATGGCATTGTCTTCGCTTTCCGGTACTTGTTCATGAACCACAAAATCGCATTCCGGATAATGGCTACAACCAATAAACATTCCAAAATGTCCTTGTTTTAATTGCAGAAAATGACCGCACTTTGGACAATTTTCGTCAAGATTTTTGATAATTTTCGGCGTAAATTGCGCTTGTAACGGTTTTAAATAATCACAAGCCGGATAGGCGCTACAACCTAAAAAAAGTCCTTTTTTGCCTTGTTTTATCTGTAGCAATGCGCCACATTGCGGGCAATGCTCTTGATGTTTGCTGGGCTGAAAAAGCGAATTTGACATAGCGATGGCGATTTAACAAAACGGGTCTTGAGATTAACAATAAATTCCCATTTTTACAAGACGAAGCATCGCAAACGCGCTAAATTGCTTTATAATTTATCCGCTTAACAAAAGGAAAAATTATGCAACCATTTCTCGAAAATCCGTTTTTTTTAACCGCACTTTTGCTGTTGGTTTTGTGTGTCGTGTTTTTATTTATGTTGGCAAAACGTCGTCGTGATGTGCAGGAATTAAGCCAAGATTTGAATAAAACTATCAATGATTTCAATGAATTATTGGGAAAATATGAACAGCTGACGCAAGTGAAAAATCAGTTGGATCAACAAATAATTAAAGTACAAACCGGTGCGGAAGGTTTGCAAGTGCGTTTAGTCGAACGCGATGAGAAAATCACCTATTTACAAAGCGAATTAGATCAAGAACAAGCTCGAGTGGAAAATGTGCAGGCGCAAATGACGGCGGTGAAAGAGCGGTTTGGTATTGCGTCAGCGCAAGCTGATGCCTTGCAACAACAGTTGGCGCAACAAACTGCTCATTTGCAGCGTAAAGAATCGGAGTGGCAACATTTAAACGAAAAATATACCGCACTTTCGCAAGAATTGACGGAATTAAAAACCACGTTGGCGGAAAAAGAGAAAAATTTTGCTGAACAACAAGCCAATTTTCAGCAAGCTAAGGCACAGTTGGGCGTTGAGTTTCAAAATTTAGCCAATCAAATTTTGGAGGAAAAAAGCCAGCGTTTCAGCCAGTCCAATCAATCGGCATTGGACAGTTTGTTAAAACCGTTTCGTGAGCAAATTGAGGGATTTCAAAAGCGAGTGAATGAAATTCATTCGGAGGCAGTGAAAGGGAATGCCGGATTGGAGGCGGAAATAAAAAAAGTGATGGAGCTGGGGTTGAGCATGTCGGAACAAGCTAACCATTTAACTTCTGCGTTGCGTGGTGAAAAGAAAACCTTGGGCAATTGGGGCGAGGTGCAATTGGCGCGCGCGTTGCAGTTGGCGGGATTAATTGAAGGTGAGCATTATGCAGCGCAATCTCATTTTCGCAATCAAGAGGGCAAGCATAATTATCCTGATTTTGTGGTGTATTTGCCGGATAATAAGCATCTGATTATTGACAGCAAAATGTCGCTCAATGCTTATGAAAGTGCGGTCAATTCTGACGACGAAATAGAAAAAATGCAATTGTTGCGCGAGCATTGCAAAGCCATTAAAAATCATATCGACGATTTGGCGCGCAAGGATTACAGTAATTTGATTGGCATGCGCAGTCCGAATTTTGTGCTGATGTTTATTGCGGTAGAACCGGCGTATATTGAAGCCATGAAACATGATAGTGAATTATTCAATTATGGTTACCAAAAAAATGTGATTTTAGTGTCTTATACAACTTTAATGCCGATTTTGCGTACGGTGGCAAATTTATGGCGTATCGAACGCGGCAATGCGGAAGCGAAAGAAATCAGCGAAAGAGCCGGTGAAATTTATAATCAAGTTTGTTTGGTGGCAGAACGTTTGAATAAATTAGGTAATAGCTTATCTTCGGTGAGTTCCCATTATAATCAAACCGTGACCGCGCTGGTGGGAAATCAAGGGCTTATCGGCAAAGTGGAACGCTTTAAAAGTTTATCGGCAAAAGCGAATAAATCGATGCCGGAGGTGGAGTTGTTACATAATGACGTTAATGTAGAAAAATTAACCATCGTCAGCGCGGAAAATAAGTGAAAAGCCATTGAAAATTTCATAAAAAACAGGTAATTTTAGCGCCCAAACAGGCGAATTAGCAAATAGGAATTTTATGCAACACGAACATCCAACCACAAGCCCTCAGCTGCACAAAAAACAAACGGTTTTCAGCAAGATTATTTTTGCTAGCCGCTGGTTACAATTGCCACTTTATTTAGGGCTGATTGTCGTACAAGCGATTTATGCGTATAAGTTTATGAAATCATTATGGGTTTTGATTGTAGATTTGCAACAATTGGATTCTAACGCGATTATGCTCGCGGTATTAAATTTAATTGATGTGGTTATGATCGCCAATTTATTGGTGATGGTGATTGTGGGTGGCTACGAAACCTTTGTGTCTAAATTGAATACTGAAGGGCATCCTGACGAACCCGAATGGTTAAGTCATGTCAACGCTTCGGTATTAAAAGTCAAATTATCTATGTCTATCATCAGCATTTCTTCCATTCATTTGCTGCAAACCTTTGTTAATGCGTCAAATATGCCGGAAAAAACCATGATGTGGCAATTATTCCTCCACCTCGGCTTCCTGATCTCCGCCGTTGCTATGGCGTATACCGACAAGATTTTATACGGTACCAGTCATAAAAATCATTGATACATAAACGGGTTAAAAGGTTAACCCGTTTTTGTTTGATTAAATTGAAAATAATGCTTTCGGGACAATTGCACCTCGATGTTGAATGACTTGACCTGCGATCTGATGTCCTTTTTGTGCAGCCTGAATTTCATTTTTCCCTTGCAAACGTGCGGAAAGATAACCCGCACTAAAAGAATCGCCTGCAGCAGTTGTATCTACCACGTTATCAATTTTTTGTGCGGCAATGTCAAATTGTTTATCTGTTTGGACGATACAACTTTCTGCTCCCCGTTTGATCACAATTTCTTTTACGCCAAGTTGTTGTGTGCGTTCAATACAGCGTAGCAGTGAGTTTTTTTCCCACAGTTTATCTTCATCATCTAAGGTTAAAAAAGCAATATCAGTTAATTGTAAAATTTGCTGATAAATGAGCTGCGTTTGCGTTTGATTTTTCCATAAAATCGGTCGATAGTTATTATCAAAAATAATTTTTCCACCGTTTTGTTTAAAGTGCGGTAGAAAATGAAAGAGTTTTTGTAAACTTTCATCATCTAAAATCGCCAAACTAATTCCACTTAAATACAGGTATTGAAATTGCTGTAATTGATTTAAAATCTCGCCCGTTTGTGGGGTTTTTAACCAAAATTTTGCAGCGGAATTATTGCGCCAATAATAAAATGAACGTTCGCCTTGAAGGTCGGTTACAATGGAATATAAACCGGGCAGCTTATCGGTCAGTTGTTGTACCAACGAGGTATTGATATGTTCATTTTGCCATTGCTCCAACATTTGTTGACTATAAGGGTCTTGTCCTAATGCTGAAACATAATAAACACTAAATTCCGTTTGCGGTAATAAACGGGAGAGATAAATTGCTGTATTTAATGTATCTCCGCCAAATCCTAATGCAATTTTATTGGATTTTTGCGATAACTCAATCATACACTCGCCAATAACTCCAATTTTGATTGACATAATGACCTCACTTTAATGCATTAATTGCAGACTGTGCCAGCTGTGTAATGTGAGCAAAATCTCCTTGTTCGATGGCTTGATTGGGAACAAACCAAGTGCCACCAACACAAAGTACATTATTGAGTGCTAAATATTGTTGGTAGTTTTTTTCATTAATGCCACCGGTTGGACAGAATTTAATTTCCGGGAATGGGCCATTAAATGCTTGTAACGCTTTAATACCTCCGTTGATTTCAGCTGGAAAAAATTTCAAATAGCGTAGTCCGTATTGTTTGGCCAACATCAATTCAGAGGGAGTTACAATACCAGGAATGAAAGGAATGTCGTAAGTTTGGCTTGTTTTCAGCAAATCTTCTGTTAGTCCCGGTGTAATCACAAAGCGGGCGCCAGCTGCAACCGCTTGTTGATATTGCTCGCGGCTGGTTACTGTTCCTGCTCCGACAATAGCTTCAGGAACCGCATTTTGCATCATACCAATCGCATCTAATGCACAATCTGTACGTAAGGTAACTTCTAGTACTTTTACACCACCAGCAACGAGAGCATGCGCTAAGGGAATGGCATCTTTTATTTGTTTAATTGCAATCACAGGCACAATAGGAGAGGCGGTCAAAATATCAAGTGCGGTCAATTTTTTCATTATTTTTTCCTCATTATAGGGTGACACCACTTTTAAAAATGGCAAGTTCTCTAAATTCATTGATTTCATTTTTGGTGGGTTTTCCATTGACGGTAGCGACAACTAGATCAATAAAATCGTTTAATAATTGTTCCATTGTCATATCAAACACTAAACGTCCAGCATCAAAATCAATCCAATGTTTTTTCTTATTCGCTAGGTCGCTGTTTGTAGCGATTTTCATTGTAGGTACAAAGCCACCGTAAGGCGTACCTCTACCGGTAGTAAATAAGACCATATGGCATCCTGCACCGGCTAAGGCGCTGGTTGCTACCGCATCATTGCCGGGCGCACTAAGTAGATTTAGTCCATTTACTTTTAATCTTTCGCCATATTTTAAAACATCAACAACTTGGCTATGTCCGGCTTTTTGTGTACAACCCAGCGATTTATCTTCCAGTGTAGTGATGCCACCAGCTTTGTTTCCTGGAGAGGGATTCTCATAAATAGGTTGATTATGGGCGATAAAATATTGTTTAAAATCATTTACCATAGTTACCGTTTTATGGAAAATTTCTTCATTTCTACAATGACTCATCAAAATCCGTTCAGCACCAAACATTTCCGGTACTTCAGTTAAAACTGTCGTACCACCATGACTAACCAAATAATCGGAAAAATGGCCTAACATCGGATTGGCAGTAATACCAGAAAATCCATCAGAACCGCCACATTCTAAACCAAATTTTACTTCACTGAGTTTTCCGCTTTCTCGTTTATCATGGCGCATATTGTCGTATAACTGTTGCAACAGGGCGACACCTTGCTCAATTTCATTGTCATAATGTTGTGAAATCATAAACTTCACTCGAGTTTCATCATATTCACCGAGGGTATCTCTAAAAACGTTTACCTGATTGTTTTCACAACCTAAGCCAATCACCAAAACAGCACCGGCATTGGGATGTTTAACCATATTTTGCAGCATAATTTTGGTATTTTCGTGATCATCGCCCAATTGTGAACAACCATAACTGTGATTAAAGGTAAAAACTCCGTCAATGTCATCAAGAGCATTATTTTGCATAAAGATTTTCTTGATTTGATTAGCGATACCCACTACACAACCGACGGTCGGTACAATCCAAAGTTCATTGCGAATACCAATTTCACCATTTTGACGTCGATAAATTTTAACCTCACGATCCGGAAGTTGGATACCTTGTGTTGTCAATTCAGGTTGATATTGGTAGTCATTGATATCACTCAGATTAGTTTTCACATTGTGCGTATGAATGTGTTCTCCGGCTTGAATATTGCATAAAGCGTGTCCGATAGAATAACCATATTTGATCACATGTTGGTGGGGCGCTATCGAGGTGAGCGCAAATTTATGTCCTCTAGCAATGTCACTTCTCAACTTAATATCTTGCCCGTTAAGCGATATTAATGTTTGTGCCGGCAAATCTTGTAATGCTACCGCGACATTATCTTGAGGATTAATTTGAATAAATTGTTTCATTATTTATCTCCACAATAATGTGATAATGCTTGGCGCATACCTTTGCTGAGAATATATTCAAGTTGTTCAGCAACAGTTTCAACCAAATTAGGAACTTGACATAAATCTTGTTCCCAATGTTGTTCTTGTTTTAAAACATTGTGGACAACTTGATATAAACTTATGTCGCCGGCAGAATATTGTTGCCACCATTGTTGATAATGGCTTAACCAAATTTCGTCATCTTGCAACGGAATAGGTTGTCCATCACGTTCTCCACGGTAAAAGGCAATTAATGCCGCTAATGCAAAGGTTAAGTGCGGTGGTAATTTTTGATGTTTTTCCACATAAGCTAATAATTGCGGTAAATTTCGGGTGCGATATTTGGTCATACTATTTAATGCAATGGATAATAGTTGATGCTGAATAAACGGATTTTGGAAGCGTTTAATGACAGCGTCAGCAAATTGTTGTAATTCCGCTTTGGGCAAAGAAAGTACAGGAATGATTTCATTTTCGACCGCACTTTTAACAAATTCGCATAATTGCGTGTCTGCCATGGCTTCACCTACGGTATCCACTCCAGATAAATAAGCCACCGGAACCAAGGCGGTATGGGCGCCATTTAAAATCGCAACTTTACGTTCTTTGTAAGGTTTGATGTCATCGACTACCAAAATGTTTAAATCTACTTTATCTAAGCATAATGTTTGGCGTAGTGATTGCGGACCTTGAATTACAAAGAGATAGAAATATTCTGCGGTATCTAAGAATGTATCTTGATAGCCTAATTCTGTTTCAAGTGCGTTGGCTTCAGCACGCGGATAACCAGTTACAATGCGATCTACCAATGTGGAACAGAAGGTATTTGCTTGTGTTATCCATGTGATAAATTCGGCAGGAAGTTGCCATTGTTGAGCATATTTCAGCACCAATGCTTTGAGTTGTTCACCGTTATAATCAATAAGCTCACAAGGGAAAATAATAAAACCTTGCTCAAGGTTACCGTTACAGGCAGTAAAACGTTCAAATAATAAACGGGTTAATTTTGCTGGATAACTTGCAGGTGGACGATCATCAAATTGATCTTCTTCGTTATAGCTAATACCGGCTTCAGTTGTGTTGGAAAAAATAAATTTAATTTCCGGATTATGTGCTAACTGCAAATATTCCTCATAATTGTGATAAATATTCAACTCGTGATTGACGGAACGAATAATCCGACTTTGTTTAACGACTTTTCCGTGTTCGTCTAAACCGCGAATAATGGTTGTATATAAACCGTCTTGTGTATCTAAAAGTGGAGGGAAATCCGTATTAATCGGACGAACAATAGTGACACCTGCGTTAAAATCAGTGTGTTCGTTTAATAAATCAATCTGCCAATCAATAAATGCACGTAAAAAATTACCTTCACCAAATTGAATGATCTTGGTTGGATATTGTGTGCCTGGAAAATTTTTGCGATTGAGGGTTTTCATAATACCACCTAAATTATGCTAATTATTGAGCGACGCCATAAACGAGGTTTGGTAACCACGTAGTAATAGCGGGGATGTAAGTAAGAAGGAGTAGTTCAACTAATAAAAGTCCCCAGAATGGAATAACATCTTTGATGAATTTTTCGATAGGAACTTCCGTGATAGAGCAAGTTGTAAACATGACTGTGCCGAGTGGTGGCGTAATTGTGCCAATTGCTCCATTGAAGATGAATACGATACCGAAATGAATGGGATCTATACCATAGGAATGTGCTATCGGTGCGAGTAATGGGGCAAGTACGATCATGATAGCATTCCCTTCTAAGAACATACCTAAAATCAATAATGCAACATTGACTAACATTAAAAATGCTAATGGGCTATCAACAACAGTTGTCATCCAATTTGCTAAGGCTTGAGGTACTCTTTCCCATGTGAGAAATTTCGAAAATGCCACTGCAACACAAATGATTAATAGTACATTAGCCGCACCCAAAGCGGATTCTCTGGTAGCTAACCACAGTTTTTTTACATCCATATTACGATAAATAAGCATGCCTAAGATTAATGCGTAAATTACAGCAACTGCGCCCGCTTCCGTTGGTGTAAATACACCCATGCGAATTCCACCAATAATGATGATAGGTAATAACAATGCTAAAACGGCGTCTTTCGCTGAAATAATCACCTCTTTACAACTTGCTCTTTTTTCTCTAATTGGCAAATATCCGCGCTTTTTAGAAATGAAAGAAACTAAGATCATCATTAAAATACAAAGAAGCGTGCCAGGAACGACTCCAGCCAAAAATAGTCGCCCAATAGATACATTATTTACATAACCATAAATAATCATCGCTATTCCAGGCGGAATAATTGGTGTAATTAAGGAACCTGCGGCGGTCACTGCTGCAGAAAATGACGCACTATAGCCACGAGCCACCATTTGTGGGACGAGTAATTTTGAATTCATTGCGGCGTCTGCAATATTGGAACCGGATAGACCGCCCATTAATGTACTTAGGGCTACATTAACTTGTGCCAAACCACCGTTCATATGTCCTGTTAATACTTCACAAAATTTAAGTAACCGTTCACTAATGCCAGTATGATTCATAAACACACCTGCCATAATGAAAAATGGAATAGCGAGTAACGTAACACTTTCTAGTCCGCCAGCTAATCGTTGTACTAGCATGATCATAGGCAGATCACTCATCAAGAAATAGCTTAATGTGGAAAAGAAAATACAAAAAGCGACAGGTGTTCCAATAATGAATAAAAATAGGAGAACACAGATGGGAATAATGACGCTCATAATTAATTACCTCGATTAGTTTTGAAGTAGTACACTATTTTTCTGATTTCGTAATAGAACATAAATAGCGCACTAATCGGAATAATGGCGTAAATATAAACATAAGAGAATTGTAAAGCCGGGGTGAATCTCATTTTAGACATTGGCAGTAGCTTAAACCCAAGATAGATCATAAAACTTAAGCAAAAGATCATGATTATTGGTTGAAGAATACCATCAATAAAATTGGCTATTTTTGCTGGTAATTTACTGAGTAAAAAATCAATTCTAATGAGTTCATTGTTTTTGCATAACGCACTTGATGCTAAAAAGGTGAACCAAATAAAGAAAACAACACAGATTTCTTCTACCCAAGCACTTGGCGAATTCAGAAAATAACGCATAATAACGCCATAGCCGGACAAAAGAACAATTAAAGCAAGAAAAAACGAGGCTAAGATTTCATCAATATCGCTAAGCCAAAACTTTTTCTTTTTTATTAACGTATTCATATTAAAGCCCTCAACTTTTTAGTGTTCCTGCAAAATAGCAGGAACACTACTAAGTCATTAGTATTGAGAAAGTTTTTCTTGAACATTTTTATAGAGATTTGGTGACCACTCTGGAAATCCGGTGGAAATAACATCTCGAACAGAATTCTCAAACGCAGGAAGATCAACTTCGTTTACTGTAACCCCTGAAGCTTTTAATTTTTCTAAAGCCTCATTTTCTGCAGCTTCAATTAATGAAGCGCCATAGACCACCATTTCACGACTGGAATCCACAATGGCTTTTTGTTGTTCTGGTGTCAAATTATTCCAAAATGCGGTTCCTGTGATGAATGGCGACATATGTTTAGTGTGTGCGGTTAAGTTGAGATTTTTAGCTACCTCATAAAATTTCCCTCCAAACAGCACAACCGTTGGGTTTTCTAACCCATCAATAATACCTTCTGATAAACCTGGATATACATCAGCTAATGACATAGGTGTTGGTACTCCGCCCATTGCTTTAATTGTTTGTAAAAACAAACGAGAATGTTGTACTCGTACTTTTGTTCCTTGCAAATCTGCTGGCGTTGTTACCTTTTTTTTGGTTAATAAATGACGAGTACCATAAATTACGTCAGGTACAATAATATGTAATCCATGTTCATCTAATTTGGCACTTAAATCATTAAACCAATCTGAATGAAGTAATTTCGATTTTTTGTCAAAAGACTGGCTAATATAAGGTGCATTGATTACACCTAAATCTGGAACAATATCCATTAATGCACCATAATCACTAATAGTAATAATGTTTGCTCCAAACTTCGCTTGTTCCATGACTTCGGTTTCACTACCTAATTGGCTAGATGGAAAAAGTTTAAAAATCACATCACCATTAGATTTTTCTTTTACTTTATCAGCCCAAAAATGCATAGCTTTGTCGATAGGTTCACCAGGTTGATTTCCATAAGCCACCATAATTTCTGTCGTAGCTTGGGAATTAATTGCTAGTCCTAATAGACTCAATGAAAAGAGTGTTTTGAAGGATTTTTTTAACAGTTTCATAGTTTCCTCACTATTATTTTCAGGGTTAAAAATGAGTGTTAGCAGCGTAAAGCACAATGTTTAATCAAGAATAACTTTATTAAGTTAGAATAAAATTCTGTTAAAATTTTCACGTAAATTTGTTAACGATCATGCTTCAGTGTTTTTAATATGTTTTTAATATAAAATTACAGCTTTTAAAATAGCTTTGTTCTTGATGATTTTTTCTTCATAAATATGCGCTAGTTCATCATATTTAAATGTATGAGTTAACATCATCTTTGAAGATAATTTGTTTTCAGCCATTAGTTTTTGTACTTTAACAAAATCCTCTAAAGTCGCATTACGACTTCCCATCATCGTTGTTTCTTTTTTGTGAAAATCGGGATCATTAAATTCTAAATTACCCTTAAACAAACCTACGAAAACAATTTTTCCTCCATGTCTAATCAAGTAAATACTATTGTTCATTGATTTTTGATTGCCGGTTGCATCAATTACTACAAGTGGTAATTTTCCATGGAAATAATTTTCAATTTTTTCATTTATTGGATCTAATGTAGGTAAACCTAAATATTTTTTTATATGTTCTCGTCTAGATTCAAGCGTATCTGCTACTACGACATTTGCACCATCTGCGGCGGCAATAGCAGCGGCACCTAAGCCAATTGGACCAGCTCCCACAACAAGTACATCATCGTTTGCTTGTATTTTCGCACGTCTTATTGCATGAGCGCTGATAGCGAATGGTTCGATTAGGGCTGCTGATATATCATCTACATTATCTGCGATAGGGATAATATTTTTCTGTGGTATTGCAACAAGTTCGCTAAATCCCCCATCCTGGTGTACTCCAACGACGGAGATCTTTTCGCAACAATTTGTTTTTCCAGATAAACAGGCGTCACATTTACCACAAGCTAAATAAGGAATGACAGCGACGCGTTGACCGATTTTAAGTGTATGTACTTGTTTGCCTACGGAAATAATTTTTCCACTAATTTCATGTCCTAGTACACGTGGATACTCAAAAAAAGGCTGGTTACCGCTATAGGCGTGTATATCCGTGCCGCAAATACCAACTGCGGCGACTTGAACTAATACTTCATCCTCTTTAAGGATTGGTGTTTCACGTTGTTCATAAACAAGTTCAAACGGTTTTTTACAAACTAAAGTTTTCATTTTCTTTTCCTTAAATCAGTTATACATTAAGAGGCGTGGGTATTATTCAAGAATTCTTTTATGGTCATAATATGTTCTTTATATTATTGTGATATCCCAATTGATTTGCTGTTTTTTAACTGTTTTTTATTTGATTGAGGTAAATTATGAGTAAAGATTTCGCATTAAGACAAGAAATTATTAACCAGTTAATTGATTCCATTGTGTTAAATTTATTCACATCACCATTGCCCTCTATATCAGCTCTAGCGGAATTATATGGTGTTAGTCGGACAACCGTCAGACACGCTATACATTACTTGATAGAGAAGCAAATTATCGAATATCAAGATGGTGCGTATTACGTTGTCCGTTTACCGCAAGATAAGGATAAAATCTCTTATCTAAGCATAAAAAAATCTGGAAAAAATCAGTCAGAGCGACTAGAGCGTTATTTTCAGCAAGCAATTCAAAAAAAAGAAATTAAGCCTGGTTATGAATTTCATGAGCTTGAACTAGCGAAAAATGCCAATGTTGATGTTTTTACCGTGAGAGAATACTTAATCCAATTCTCTCGCTTCAATTTAATTACTAATTTGCAAAAAGGACGTTGGAAACTCACAGAATTTACACCGCACTATGCAGATAAACTTTTTGAGTTACGCGAGATGTTAGAATGCCATGCACTGAACTGTTTTATGAATTTGCCTCAAACCGATATTCGATGGAATAAGATGAAAATGTTATTACAAGATCATCGAGAATTAAGAGAGAATATTGTAGAAAAATATACTAACTTTTCTCACTTAGACCATCAATTACATACATTAATTTTATCAGCCGCAGAGAATCCATTTATTAATGATTTTATCGAACTAATTTCCGTTATATTTCATTTTCATTATCAATGGGATAATCGAAATTTACATACAAGAAATATTTTAGCGGTAGAAGAACATTTGGCGATTTTGGTGAAAATTGTAAGTAAAGATGATTTGGGCGCGATAACGGAATTAAAACGACATCTACAAACTGCGAAAAAATCCTTAATGGATAGTATTGCTTTTGTCGCAGAACAAAATTAAATAATTCCCCAAAAAAATCTCATTTTCTCGATCCGGATCGCAAAAAAGTGCGGTGTAATTTTATTTTACATCGTACTTTTTTTATATTACGAAATTAAAGGAGGCGGGAATGTCTTTAGCGATTGTTTATACTCGTGCATCAATGGGAGTGCAGGCGCCTTTGGTGACCATTGAGGTGCATTTGAGTAATGGAAAACCGGGGTTTACGTTGGTGGGGTTGCCGGAAAAAACAGTAAAAGAAGCACAGGATCGAGTGCGTAGTGCACTGTTAAATGCCAATTTTAAATATCCGGCAAAACGGATTACGGTGAATTTGGCACCGGCAGATTTGCCGAAAGAGGGAGGGCGTTTTGATTTGCCGATTGCTATTGGTATTTTGGCGGCGTCAGATCAAATTGACGGGGAACATTTACGTCGCTTTGAGTTTATCGCAGAGTTGGCATTAACTGGCAATTTGCGCGGAGTGCATGGCGTGATTCCCGCCATTTTGGCGGCGAAAAATGCGTCTCGTCAGCTAGTCATTGCTAAACAAAATGCTCATGAAGCCTCGTTGGTGCTAGGGCAAGAGACTTATTTTGCCGAGAATTTATTGGATGTGGCGCAATTTCTTAATAAGGTGGCGTCTTTGCCGAGTGCAGCGAGTTTAACTGCACAAAGTGCGGTGGATTTTTTGCCAGAAAATAAAAAAGATCTGACGGATATTATCGGACAACATTATGCCAAACGGGCGTTAACTATTGCTGCAGCGGGGCAGCATAATTTGTTGTTTTTAGGTCCGCCGGGAACGGGAAAAACCATGTTGGCAAGTCGGCTGACCGGACTTTTGCCGGAAATGTCGGAGCAAGAGGCTATCGAGACGGCTTCGGTTACCAGCTTGGTACACAATGAATTAAATTTTCAAAATTGGAAACAGCGTCCATTTCGTGCGCCACATCATAGTGCATCGTTGCCGGCATTGGTGGGGGGCGGCAGCATTCCCAAGCCGGGGGAGATTTCTTTGGCGCATAATGGTGTTTTGTTTTTAGATGAACTGCCGGAATTTGATCGTAAGGTGTTAGATGCATTAAGGCAGCCCTTGGAAAGCGGCGAAATTATTATTTCCCGCGCTAATGCGAAAATTCAATTTCCGGCGAGATTTCAATTAGTTGCGGCAATGAATCCTAGCCCGACGGGGCATTATACCGGCATCCATAACCGCACTTCGCCACAACAAGTGATGCGTTATTTAAACCGTCTTTCCGGTCCTTTTTTGGATCGTTTTGATTTATCTATTGAGGTTCCGTTATTGCCGCAAGGTGCTTTGCAAAATGGCGGCGATCGCGGGGAAAGTAGTGCGCAAGTGCGGTCGAAAATTTTACAGGTTCGTGAAATTCAGTTGGCAAGAGCGGGAAAAATTAATGCGTATTTAACCAGTAAAGAGATTGAACGAGATTGTGCTTTGGCTGCGCCAGAGGCAGCATTTCTGGAAAATGCTTTGATGAAATTAGGGTTGTCGGTACGTGCTTATCATCGTATTTTAAAAGTGGCGCGCACGATTGCGGATTTAAATGGGGATCTGAAAATTGAACAAGTGCATTTAGCGGAAGCCTTGGGTTATCGAGCGATGGATCGATTATTACAGAAGTTGTCTAATGCACTGACTTAAAGCCAACCACAGAGAACATAAAAAATGCCGCAAGTGCGGCATCTTTTTTATCTATTTTATTAGAGATAGAATTTATCAATAAAGTTTAATTTATCGTCTAATTTTAAGACTAAGGGTTGTCCAGTTGGAATTTCAAAATCCATGATTTCTGCATCAGAAATACCGATAATGTGTTTTGCTAGCGCACGTAATGAGTTACCATGTGCGGTAACTAATACGCGTTTGCCGGATAATAATGCCGGTGCGATTTGATCTTCCCAAAACGGTAAGACGCGCTCGAGGGTGATTTTTAGGTTTTCCGCATTTGGGATCACATCTTTAGGCAAGTTAGCATAACGACGATCATTGTGTGCAGAATTTGGATCTTGCGGATCTAAATCCGGCGGAGAAATGTCATAAGAACGGCGCCAAATATGCACTTGCTCATCGCCATATTGTTCTGCGGTGGCTTTTTTATCTAAGCCTTGTAACGCGCCATAGTGACGTTCGTTTAAGCGCCAGCTTTTCACTTGCGGAATCCAAAGCTGGTGAGATTCTTCCAACACGATATTACAGGTTTTGATTGCGCGAGTTAATACGGAAGTAAACGCGATATCGAATTCATAACCGGCATCTAATAATTTTTTACCTGCCGCTTTGGCTTCTTCAACGCCACGCTCGGTCAGGTTGACATCACGCCAGCCGGTAAATAAGTTTTTCGCATTCCACTCACTGAAACCGTGACGGATAAAGACTAATTCCATAGAATTCTCCTAAAAGTTAATTTAAAAAATACTTCGCACTTTATAGCAAAAAATTCTCTGATTTGAAAGCGAAAAGCAGTGCTTTACTGATCTTTCGCAAGAATTTACAGTAATTTTACACAGTATTCTTTAGAGCATTGGGGAAAATAATGGTATATTTATCCCCGTTTTCGGAATGAAGGGCTGTTTATGAGATTTTTATCTAAAAAAATGAAAAATGCGAAAAAAATGACCGCACTTTTTTGTGCGGTGGTGTTTTCCTTTTCCGTTCATGGTAATGATTTATCAAAAATTCAGCTACAAATTAAGCAACAAGAACAAAAAATTGCAGAGCAAAAACGCGAACAAAACAAGCTGCAATCCACTTTGAAAAATCAAGAAACGCAAATTAATGGCGTACTTGGGCAATTGCGTCAAACGGAAGCCGAATTAAAAGAGATCCGTCGTTTGATGACAGAAACGGATAAGCAAATCAAACAATTAGAAAAACAAGAAAAAGATCAAAAAGATAAATTGGCGAAACAGGTTGATGCAATGTATCGCGCCGGCGTCAATCCTTCCACCTTTGAAAAGTTGTTGTCGGAAGATGCACAAAAAGCGGAGCGCATGAAAGTCTATTATGAACATATGAATTTGGCGCGCTTGGAGTTAATCGAAGATTTAAAAGCAACCCAGCTACGCTTGGAGCAAGATAAAACCTTAATTCAATCGCAACAAAAAGAACAACAATCGCAATTGGCGGCGCAAAAAAAACAACAGCAAGAATTGCAAAAAGTACAACGTGAGCGCCAATCAACGTTGAACCAAATTAGCCGCAGTCTGAAAAAAGACGAAAACCGGTTGGAAAGCCTGAAAGCCAATGAAGCGGCGTTGCGCCAACAAATTCAACGTGCGGAACAAGCGGCGCGCGAGCAGGAAAAACGCGAACGTGAAGCTTTGGCGCAGAAAAAACAAGCCGAGGAGAAAAAAACGCAAAAACCTTATCAGCCGACCGCGCAAGAAAAACAGCTGATGGCAAGTTCGTCCGGCTTGGGGCAGCCGAGGGGACAATATGCTTATCCAGTGAGTGGCAAAATTCTAAACCGTTTTGGTTCTGTACAAATGGGCGAATTAAAATGGAAAGGGATTGTTATTGGAGCAGGAGCCGGTTCCAGCGTGAAAGCCATTGCGGACGGACGGGTGATTTTAGCCAATTGGTTGCAGGGTTACGGTTTGATGGTGATCATTAAACATGGTGAGAGTGATTTGAGCTTATATGGTTATAATCAATCAGTATCCGTGCGCGAAGGGCAATTAGTCAAGGCTGGACAAAAAATTGCCGAAGTGGGTTCTTCCGGTGGTCAATCGCGTAGTGGATTGTATTTTGAAATTCGTCGCAAAGGGGTCGCGATGAACCCGACGGGATGGTTACGATGAGCAAAAAATTTACCCAAAGTGCGGTCAAAATTTTGCTTATTTGCACCGCACTTTTTAGCACTGTAGCGATGGCTCAACCGTCTAAATTGGCGATTGTGATTGATGATATTGGTTATCGCCCGAAAGAAGATGCGGCGATTTATGCGTTGCCACGCGAAGTGTCTGTGGCGATCATTCCTTCAGCGCCATACGCCAAGCAACGCAATGAGCAAGCGAGAAAACAAAGTCGCGATATTTTAATTCATATGCCGATGCAGCCGCTTAATGGTGAGCGCATTGAAGCCGGTGGACTAACGTTGGGTTTGAGCCAGATGGAAGTTAATCAACGCGTAGAGGCGGCGAAATCCGTTGTGCCTTATGCGATTGGTATGAATAATCATATGGGCAGTGCGGCAACTTCCGATACGCCGTTAATGACAAAATTGATGCAATCTCTGCATCAACAACATTTGTTTTTTTTAGACAGTCGCACGATCGGTAGCAGTGTTGCTGGAAAAATAGCAAAAGCGCAAGGAGTGCGCGCATTAGAGCGTCATATTTTTCTTGATGATAGCGATGCTTATGCTGATGTTCAACGTCAATTTAAAAGTGCGCTTCAATATGCCAGAAAACATGGTGTGGCGATTGTTATTGGGCATCCGCGTAAAAATACTGTGGCGGTATTGAAAGCGGGATTACGCAATCTACCGAAAGATATTCAATTGGTTGGTATGGGAAGTTTGTGGCGTAATGAAAAAGTGGTTCCGCCGAAACCGTTTATTTTGTTGTTTAGTGATGCACCGGCTCCGACATCCGTTGCCCCGTTTAAAGAAATTCCATTGCTACGTGGTGTACCTCGTTAATGGATTAAGCTAGTAATATCTTAATCCCCATATCGGAAATCGAATCTTGAGCATTAATTAACAAATCGTTGTCACAAATAATTACATCGAAAGTCGTCAGTGGACAAATGTGAAAGGTGGCACTTTTTCCATACTTTGATGAGTCCGATACTAAGATTTTTTTCTGACTGGCTTGAATGATGGCTTTTTTGACCGGTAATTTATTTTCATCAGGTGTTGTGAGCCCTTTTAAATTCCAAGACGAAGTTGAAATAAAAGCAATGTCAATCGAGACTTGCTTAAGCAGTTGAGAAGCTAATTCTCCCACTGAAGAACAATTGGATTTATTCACACGTCCTCCAGTATGAATTAATTCACAACTACCATTAGTCATTAAAAAATTTGCAATAACAAAATCATTGGTAATGACTAATAAATCGTCTCTTGTGGCAACTCGATGTGCAATTTCAAGCGTAGTTGTCCCGGCATCGAGATATATGGTGGTGTTTTCCGGAATTATCTGACTGGCAAATAAACCGATATTTTCTTTTTGTGAAACAGACAGTTGGGATTTATCTTGATGGGTCGGCTCGGAAGATAAATGCTCAAGCACACGAACTCCACCAGTTACCGAAGCTACTAATCCTTCATGCTCCAATTTTTGAATATCACGTCGAATGGTCATATGTGAAACACCTAATTCATTTACCAAATCCGCAATGCTGATAATATTGTGTTGGCTAATTAAGTGAAGCAATTTTTTCTGACGTTCAACGGGGATCATGATTTACACCTTTCAAATTAATTCTTGTTCTATTATAAGTCCTTTTCCCAAAAAATCACATGATTTAACTGTGTTTAACAATATTTAACAGAAAATGTTAAAAAATGTGATTTTGATCGCAGTTTTTTATTGCGAAATAGGTAGAATAAAGCGCAATAACATGAGTTCATTTATATTTGGGAGAAAATGATTATGGGTAATCAATATTCAGTTGCGGTTGTTGGTCTTGGTGCAATGGGGATGGGGGCCGCTAAATCTTGTATTAATGCGGGATTAAAAACCTATGGTGTCGATCTTAATCCGGTAGCGTTAAAAACTTTAAAAGAATTTGGCGCACAAGAAGTGGGCGAAAGTGCGGTTAATTTTGCACAAGATTTAGATGCAGTAGTTTTGTTGGTTGTCAACGCTCAGCAAGTTAATGCCGTATTGTTTGGCGATAACGGATTAGCGAAACAATTAAAAGCGGGAACCGCTGTGATGGTTTCTTCCACCATTTCTGCACAAGATGCGAAAGCAATTTCACAAAAATTAACAGAGTTAGGTTTACTTATGTTAGATGCGCCGGTTTCTGGTGGCGCTGCGAAAGCCGCGCTCGGTGAAATGACAGTAATGGCATCCGGTACAAAACAAACCTTTGATAAATTACAACCAGTACTCGATGCGGTCGCCGGTAAAGTGTATAACATTGGTGAAGAAATTGGGTTAGGTGCAACCGTCAAAATTATTCATCAATTACTTGCCGGGGTTCATATTGCAGCTGGTGCGGAAGCGATGGCGCTAGCGGCGAAAGCGGGTATCCCGTTGCCGCTGATGTATGATGTGGTGACTAATGCGGCGGGTAATTCATGGATGTTTGAAAATAGAATGAAGCATGTGGTAGAAGGAGATTATACACCACTTTCTATGGTCGACATTTTTGTTAAAGATTTAGGTTTAGTGAATGATACAGCAAAATCACTACATTTCCCATTACATCTTGCCAGCACTGCTTATTCTATGTTTACAGAGGCAAGTAATGCGGGCTACGGAAAAGAAGATGATAGCGCGGTAATTAAGATTTTCAGTGGTATTGAATTACCGAAAAAAGGAGCGTAGCAAGATGTTAGGAGTAATTGCAGACGATTTTACCGGTGCCAGTGATATTGCGAGTTTCTTGGTGGAAAATGGATTAAGTGCGGTGCAAATGAATGGCGTTCCGTCAAAGCCCTTGGCGGAGTCGGTTGATGCAGTAGTGATCAGCTTGAAATCACGATCTAATCCTGTGGATGAGGCGATTGCACAGTCGTTATCCGCCTTAGATTGGTTGCAACAAAATGGAGCGACGCAATTTTATTTTAAATATTGTTCTACCTTTGATAGTACCGCGCAAGGCAATATCGGACCGGTAACTGACGCATTGTTGGCGCAGTTAGGCGCGGATTTTACGGTGATTACGCCAGCATTACCAGTCAATGGGCGGACGATTTTTAACGGTTATTTGTTTGTTGGCGATGTGCTGTTAAATGAATCAGGTATGCGTAATCATCCGATTACACCAATGAAAGATGCCAGTTTAATTCGTTTGATGGATGCGCAAGCACAAGGTAAAACCGGTTTGGTCGCCTATGCTGATGTGATTCAAGGTCCGATTCGTGTGAAAGAACGTTTTGCGCAACTGAAAGAGCAGGGGTATCGCTATGCTGTCGTTGATGCGGTGGATAATAGCCAATTAGCGGTGTTGGCGGAAGCAGTATCTGAATTGAAATTGGTGACCGGCGGTTCGGGGTTAGGCGCTTATATGGCGGCGCGATTAAGCGGGGGGAAAACAGGTTCCAATGCTTTTGTACCAACAAAAGGAAAAACGGTGGTGCTATCGGGTTCTTGTTCCGTGATGACTAATAAGCAAGTGCAAACTTATCAAACCCAAGCGCCGAGTTGTTTTTTAGAGGTGGAAGAAGCGCTGAATAACCCGAATTATGCGCAACAGTTGGCGCAATGGGTGTTAGAAAACAGTCAACAAGCATTAGCACCGATGGTATATGCGACCGTTTTACCGGAAAAATTACAAGAAATTCAGCGTCAATTTGGCGGTGATAATGCTAGCCATGCCATTGAGCAAGTGTTTGCCCAATTAGCAGTAAAACTGAAAGCAGCAGGCTTTACCAACTTTATTACTGCCGGCGGGGAAACCTCTAGTATTGTGGTACAGCAACTTGGTTTTAGCGGGTTTCATATTGGTAAACAAATTGCACCCGGTGTGCCTTGGCTCAAAGCGGTGGAAGAACCGATTTATCTCGCATTGAAATCCGGTAATTTTGGCAAAGAAGACTTTTTCAGCTTTGCACAACAAATGATGATGTAACAGGAATCAACTATGACAGAACAAGAACAAAAAACGCAATTAGTAAATTTAGCACGATCGTTTTATGAACGTGGTTATAGCGTAGGCGGTGCCGGTAATTTATCCGTTCGTTTGGATAATAATCGTGTTTTAGTAACTCCGACCGGTTCTTCACTAGGTAGATTGGAAACTGAACGCCTTTCTGTGATCGATATGCAAGGTAATTTATTATCAGGTGATAAACCGTCGAAAGAGTTTGTGTTTCACCTTGAGTTGTATAAAAAAGATCCGAGTTGTCAGGCTGTGGTGCATTTGCACTCGACTTATTTAACCGCACTTTCTTGCTTGGACGGATTGGATCCGGAAAATGCGATGAAAGCGTTTACGCCTTACTACGTGATGCGCGTTGGAAAATTACAGGTCGTTCCTTATTATCGCCCGGGTGATCCGAATATTGCGCGAGAATTGAGCGAGCGAGCGCTAACTGCAAAAGCCTTTTTACTTGCTAATCATGGCGTTGTAGTCACTGGCTCAAGTTTAGTGGATGCCGTGGATAATACGGAAGAATTAGAAGAAACCGCAAAATTGTACTTTACTTTGCAAGGACAAAAAATCCGTTATTTAACGGAGGCGGAAGTGAAAGATCTTGAACATAGAGGAAAATAATCATGCCGAAATTTGCAGCCAATCTTACCATGATGTTTAACGAAGTACCTTTTTTAGATCGCTTTGAAGCCGCGGCTAAGGCAGGATTTAAATATGTCGAATATCTCTGGCCTTATGATTATCCAGCAGCTGAATTGAAAGCGAAATTAGATCAATTTGGTTTAAAACAAGTGTTGTTTAATACTGCAGCTGGAGATGTCTCCAAAGGAGAATGGGGCGTGTCTGCCATTCCCGGGCGAGAAGTTGATAGCCATCGAGATATTGATACTGCGCTTGAATATGCGCTTGCCTTAGGTTGTCCCAATGTCCACATTATGGCATCGGTTGTACCGGAGGGGGCAGATCGTGAAGCCTATAAACAAACCTTTGTGAACAATATCCGTTATGCCGCCGAAAAATTTAAACCACATGGAGTCAAGATTTTGTTGGAAGCCTTAAGCCCGGAAGTCAAACCGAATTATCTGTTAAAAAGCCAATTTGATACGTTAGAAATCGTTGAATTGGTTGACAGAGATAACGTATTTGTACAACTGGATTATTTCCATGCACAAAATGTGGACGGTAATTTATCTCGTCTTACCGATAAATTAGATGGACGTTTTGCTCATATCCAAATCGCCTCTGTCCCAGATCGTCATGAACCTGATGAGGGAGAAATTAACTACCAATATATTTTCGATAAGCTTGATGCAATGGGCTATGAGGGATATATCGGTTGTGAATACAAACCAAGAGGGGAAACGACTAAAGGATTGGGGTGGTTTGAAAAATATAAGTAGTCCTTAATTTTTTAGCTCAGCAATTTATTGAATAACTTTTATACAGTAGAGGTGATTTTTCACCTCTACAAGGGGATTTTTATCTATGACAAATGAAACGCTGATTTTAATTGGGTTAGTAAGTGTTATTGCTTTATTAACGATGATGATAAAAGGAAAAGTGCACCCTTTTCTTGCGTTAGGACTTGTGAGTATTGCAGTAGCATTATCTGCAGGAATTCCTATGAAAGATGTTGTACCTACTCTTATTAGTGGTATGGGGAACACGTTAGGCAGTGTGGCACTTATTGTCGGTTTAGGTGCGATGCTGGGTAAAATTATCGAAAAATCTAATGGTGCAGATGTTCTAGCAACTTGGTTATTAGATAAATTTGGGCAAAAGAAAGCCGCATTTGCTCTTGGTATGACAGGGTTTATTTTCGGTATTCCTGTTTTTGTGGATGTGGGCTTTATTGTTTTAATTCCGATTATTTTTGGTGTAGCTAGACGGGTTGGTGGGAATATGCTGGTATATGCTTTGCCAATTGGGTTATCTATGCTGACTGTACACGTACTTTTACCGCCTCATCCAGGGATTGTTGCCGGCGCTCAAGTATTACAAGCAGATATTGGTTTTGTATTAGGAGTTGGATTTGTAGCAGCGTTACCAGCGTATCTGTTAGGGCAATTATTTATTCCGTTCTTTACTAAACGTAATTTTGTTCAAATCCCTACTTCCAGTGATCTATTGCAATATCAAAAACAGGTTTCACAAGAGAAAGACGGGTTACCAAAATTTAGTACAGTTCTTTTAATGATTGTATTGCCTTTGGCATTGATTATGTTAGGAACCATTACCGCGACAACTTTGCCTAAAGAAAGCGTTGTACGCCAATTTTTTGGTATGGTTGGAAATTCACCTTTTGCGTTATTAATTGCAGTTTGTATTTCGTCTTATGTACTAGGTATTCGTAGAGGATGGAATAAAGATCAGTTAGAGGAAATTCTAAATTCGGCATTGGCACCGATAGCGGGAATTATCTTGATTACTGGTGCTGGGGGTATGTTCGGTAAAGTATTAGATGCAACCGGAGTTGGCAAAGCATTATCTGAAGTGTTAGCAAGCACTGGGTTACCACTACTAGTATTGGCATTTGTTCTTTCTGCATTATTACGTGCTGCACAAGGTTCTGCAACCGTCGCAGCGATTACTACTGCAACAATCATTGCGCCCGCAATTGCTGCGGAACAATATACAGGATTACAAATTGCTTTGATCACATCTGCACTAGGCGCTGGTTCAATGACACTTTCCCATGTGAATGATTCACTATTCTGGGTATGGACAAAATTCTTTGGCATCACTATTTCACAGGGATTAAGAACATGGACGATTTTAACAACTATCGTGGGAACTATAGCATTTCTTATCGTATGCTTAATGTGGACATTTTTGGTTTAATGCTAGTTATTTTTAATTAAAAAACAAAGTGCGGTCAATTTGATCGCATTTTTTATGCTTCACAATTCTGTTGAAGATAACTTGTTTCTTTGTGCTAATATATTTCTATGATGATAATGCTATGTTAAATGTTCAATGAAATTAAGAAAATCACTTCCACAAAAAACACATTTTCACACTCAATCTGTGCGTAAAAATAAGGAAAAAAAGCACCGCACTTTGCCTTTTTCTCAAACTAAAGTGGTTTTATTTAATAAACCGTTTGATGTTTTAACGCAATTTACGGATGAAAATGGGCGGAGTACGTTAAAAGATTTTATTCCGATTGAGGATATTTATCCTGCGGGGCGCTTGGATCGAGATAGCGAAGGATTGGTATTGTTGACTAATAATGGGGAGTTGCAACATCGTTTGGCTGAACCAAAATTTAAAACCGAGAAAATTTATTGGGTACAAGTGGAAGGTGTTCCGACGGAAGAGGCGTTAGATTTGTTGCGCGTTGGTGTTGAGTTGAAAGATGGGCGGACATTACCAGCAAAAGTGCGGTCAATTTCTGAGCCGAATTTGTGGGCGCGTATTCCGCCAATTCGGGAACGAAAAAGTATTCCGACCACTTGGTTGGAGTTGAAAATTTTTGAGGGGCGTAATCGACAGGTCAGGCGCATGACTGCGCATATTGGATTTCCTACGTTACGTTTGGTGCGTTATCAAGTCGCCGGTTTTAATTTAGGCAATTTATCGAGTGGAGAATATCGTCAGTTAAATGCTGAGGAGCTGAAGTCACTCTATCAACAATTGAAGATGAAGGGAAAATAGATATGTTTAGACCTAATGTTACTTTGGCTTGTGTGGTGCATTGTAAAGGAAAGTTTTTGTTTGTAGAGGAATTTGAACACGGGAAAATGACGTTAAATCAGCCTGCTGGGCATTTGGAGCAAGGTGAAAGTTTGTTGGAGGGAGCTAAGCGGGAATTATTTGAAGAAACCGGAATTGTGGCAGATATGCAACATTTAATTAAAGTATATCAATGGTATGCACCTCGTACGCAAACAGAGTTTTTGCGTTTTACTTTTGCGCTAGAACTGGATGATTGGCTGGAAATTAAACCGCAAGATGCCGATATTGCTGGTGGGCGTTGGTTGTCATTGCGAGAATTTGAGCAATATATCGCTCAGGAAGGACAAGCAGCTCGTAGTCCATTGGTGATGCAGTCGGTGCAAGATTATTTACAAGGACAATTTTATTCGTTAGATTTGTTGCATTGTTTCGATAACAATAATAAAGCTCGATGATGATCGAGCTTTATTGTATAGCTGTTTTTAACGTGCTTGATTTAGCGGAATTTCCGGATCAGGTTGACCGGTGATACGATTACGTAAATCACGGCGGATAACCTCAATTGTCCAGAACCAGAAAATGTGGCCGACTAACTCAGAAATATGTTCATATAGTGGCCATTCGGAAACCGGTGGCGTTAAGCCTAATGCTGGGAACGTGATGTAGTGTACGCAAACGTCTGCAATTAGACCTGCGCCGATACCTTGCCAGAATTTGATTTTTGGAAAACGTTCTGCGACCAAGCAATAACCAATGGCGAATACCAATGAGAAAGTGATGTGGGTCACGCCAATCCAGTCAAAACCATAGTCGGCAAAAGTGAACACCGGTTCAATCGGGTTAATGCCGATATAGTCGCGTAGGAAAACGTGCGGTGGATTTAAGAAAGCGCGCGAACACACTTCTAAGGCTTGTGACGGATCTTTACAGGCCGCCGCGAATAAATCTAACGGGCTGCGTGGTGGAAAAGGGTGTTCAGCGCCCCATTTTACGAATGCTGAAATAAGTCCTGCAATGATACCGACAAAAATCGCGATGCCATAGCGACGACGTGTCGGATCGGTTTGGGTAAATATACCTGACATATTTTATTCTCCGAAAAGTAAGTAAATTTTGTATTTTTCACTTTTATGTGCATAAAAGTACGGTCATTTTTTAGGAAGAATGGAAAATAGTCAAGTGCTTTCTACACTAAAGTAGGTACCTGAAATATAACATGATTTGTAATAACTTGATTTGATTGGTATTTTTACTTTATCGTTTAAGCTAAAGTATTACAATTATTTTGGTCGGTAAGGGATAAATAGAAAATAGGCTACAAAAAAGGCGGATCATATCCGCCCCATATATAAAATATCGAAATTAGAGTTTTGTTAATAACATGGCTTCTAATTTTTCTTGGTCAACCGCAAATTTGCGAATACCGTCAGCGAGTTTTTCTACTGCCATCGGATCGCTGTTATGTTGCCAATAAAATTCCGCTTCAGTTAACGGTTGAGGTTTGGCTTTAACTTCTCCGTTATAGGATAATTTGCGTTCAAGTGCGGTGGTATTTTCTTGTAATTCTTTTAGCAGCGCAGGTGCAATAGTTAAACGATCGCAGCCAGCAAGTTCGGTGATTTCACCGACATTACGGAAACTTGCACCCATCACAACCGTGTTATAACCATATTGTTTGTAATAGTTGTAGATTTTAGTGACAGAAATAACGCCCGGATCTTCTGCTGGCGCATATTCTTTTTTATCACTATTGGCTTTGTACCAGTCTAAAATACGTCCAACGAATGGAGAGATAAGATAAACGCCGGCTTCGGCACAAGCACGAGCTTGCGCTTCGGAGAATAAGAGGGTTAGGTTACAGTTAATACCTTCTTTTTCAAGGATTTCTGCCGCACGGATGCCTTGCCATGTGGAGGCGATTTTAATTAGGATGCGGTCATTGCTGATACCCGCCTCGTTGTAAAGGGCGATAAGTTTACGTGCTTTTTCAACGGTTGCTTGTGTGTCATAAGAAAGGCGCGCATCTACTTCAGTAGAAATGCGTCCCGGAACGATTTTGAGAATTTCTAAACCGATATTCACCGCCAATTTGTCTTCGGCGTCGATTAATTGTTGCGTTTTATCCGCGCTTTTGCTTTTTGCATAAGCCACTGCATCGTCGATGAGCGGGACGTACTGAGGTAAGGCAGACGCGCTAAGAATTAAAGACGGGTTAGTGGTTGCGTCTTGTGGTTGATATTTTTTGATTGCTTCAATGTCGCCAGTATCCGCTACCACGACAGTCATATTGCGTAATGTTTCTAATTGTGTAGTCATCATTTTACCTCTGTGTTTTATGGTTTTATTTAAATATCCGTATTTCCATACAATATCATATCTTTGCGATTATTAAATAGTTATTTTAACTTTAGAATTAATAGACAAAAACAAAATCTCATAGAATAATCAATGCGTCTTTATATTTTAACAGGAAATAAGTATGTTGATACGTTGTCATTGGGCGGGAAATTCCGCGATTTATGTGGATTACCACGATAATGAATGGGGAAAACCGCAGTATGATAGCTTGCGTTTGTTTGAAAAATTGTGTTTGGAAGGGCAACAAGCAGGGTTGTCTTGGATTACCGTTTTAAAAAAACGCGAGGCGTACCGTCAGGCGTTTTATCATTTTGATCCGGTAAAAATCGCGCAAATGAGCGCGCAAGATATCGATCGTTGTATGCAAAATGCGGGATTAATTCGGCATCGTGCCAAACTGGAAGCTATTGTAAAAAATGCGAAAGCCTATTTGCAGATGGAAAAGTGCGGTGAAAATTTTAGCGATTTTATTTGGTCGTTTGTTAATCATCAGCCGCAAATTAATGATGTGCCGGCATTGAGTGCGATACCGGCGAAAACCGCGGTGTCCGCAGCGATGTCGAAGGCGTTGAAAAAACGTGGTTTTGTTTTTGTTGGCGAGACAACTTGCTATGCATTTATGCAGTCTATGGGGCTGGTGGATGATCATGTCAATGACTGTTTTTGTAAATGTAAATAACGTGCCTTTTTGTTTGGTTTTCTTGTATAATCAGAAAAATTTTGTCCATATCACAGATAAGCGCTAATGAAAAAATATTCTTATACATTACTTTCGTTGTCAATTTTGACCGCACTTTACAGCTTGCCGAGCCGGGCAGCGAGTGAACCGACTGGTGCCTTGCGGGTCAGCGGTTTGCAGCAACAATGTTTGGTTGGTGTGCCGCAAGTTACCGGAGAGGTAATTTCCGGTGATCCGAATGAGTTGCCGGTGTATATTGAAGCCGATCGGGCGGAGTTAAATCAGCCGACAAATGCGATTTATGAAGGCAATGTGGATATTAAACAAGGTAATCGTCATCTTGTAACCGAATATGCCAAAGTGGAGCAAGAGGGCGAAGGGGAAAATATTCAGCGTTATGCTTATGCACAAGGTGGATTTGATTATAAAGATAATCAAATCAATGTATTAGGTTCAGATGCGAAAATTCACCTCAATACGAAAGACAGTGATATTAAGGATGCCGATTATCAATTTGTTGGTCGTCAAGGGCGTGGGACAGCGCAAGAGGCGGAGTTGCGCGAAACCTATCGTGAGTTACGTAATGCGACCTTTACCTCTTGTTTACCAACGGATGATGCTTGGTTGATTGAGGCGAATGAGATCCGTCAACATATTCAAGAAGAATATTTAGAAATGTGGCATGCGCGTTTTAAAATTTTGGGTGTGCCAGTATTTTATACTCCGTATTTGCAATTGCCGATTGGTGATCGTCGTCGTTCGGGTTTGTTAATTCCAGATGCGGGAACCTCTTCGCGCGACGGTTATTGGTATTCACAGCCGATTTATTGGAATATCGCGCCGAATTTTGATGCGACTATTACGCCGAAATATATGTCTCATCGCGGTTGGCAATTAAACGGTGAATTTCGTTATTTAACTAATTTAGGAACGGGAAAAATCGCCGGTGAATATTTAAATCGCGATCGTTATGATGAATATTTGGATAAGAACAGCTCGCGCTATTTATTCTATTGGACACACAGTTCCGCTTTCTTAAAAAATTGGCGTTTGAACATTAATTATACGCATGTGAGCGATAAGCGTTATTTCACCGATTTTGATTCCGATTACGGTAGCAGTACGGACGGTTATGCAGATCAAACTATGCGTATTGCCTATTATCAGCCGAATTACAATTTCGCCATTTCCGCTAAACAGTTCCAAGTATTTGATGAAAATGTTTCGATAGGACCTTATCGCGCGTTACCGCAGATTGATTTTAATTACTATAAAAATGGGTTAGCCAATGGCTTGCTTGATTTTAAACTGTTCTCACAAGCGGTACATTTTGATAATGACAGTTCCGAGATGCCGACTGCGTGGCGTTTTCACCTTGAGCCGAGTTTCAATATGCCATTGTCTAACCGTTATGGTAGTTTAAATGTGGAAACAAAATTGTATGCGACGCACTATATCCAAAAAGATGGTAAAGATCAGGTCGAGGAAATGGATAAATCCGTGTCGCGCGTGTTGCCGCAGTTAAAAGTGGATTTACAAACCTTACTTGCTAGTAAGAAAACGTTGATTGATGGTTATATGCAAACCATTGAGCCGCATATTCAATATTTGTATCGTCCGTATAAGGATCAAAGCAAAATTGGTAGTGCCAATAATTCTAGCTATCTTGGTTTTGGTTATGATTCCGCATTGTTGCAACAAGATTATTTTTCGTTGTTCCGCGCGCGTCGTTATAGCGGTTTGGATAGAATTTCTTCCGCAAACCAAGTCACTTTGGGGGGAACGACACGTTTCTATGATGCCAATTCTAATGAACGTTTTAATTTCTCGATTGGGCAAATTTATTATCTTCAAGACTCAAGAATTGATGAAAACCGTAATAACAGCACCCAAGGTTCATCTTCTTCTTGGGCGTTGGAGTCCAATTGGAAAATTACGGATAAATTACAATGGCGCGGTAGTTATTTGTATGATACCAGTTTAAATCAAACTTCATTGGCAAATACTACGTTGGAATACAATCCAAGTGGGATGAATTTAATTCAGTTAAATTATCGCTATGCCAGCCAAGAATATATCGATCAGAATTTAACCCGTAGCATTAATCGTTACGATCAGGATATTAAGCAATTAGGCGTAACCGCGGCGATGGAAGTGACTGATAATTGGGCGATTGTGGCACGTTATTATCAAGATTTAGCCTTGAAAAAACCGGTTGAGCAGTATTTAGGAGTGCAATATAACTCTTGTTGTTGGGCGATTGGGGTTGGTGCGCGACGTTATGTGACTAGTCGTATCGATCAAGAGGCGGATGAAGTGTTATATGATCACGGTGTCAGTTTTACCTTTGAATTACGCGGTTTAGGCAATGATCATAAAAGCGGTATTGAGCGTATGTTAAAACGCGGTAAATTACCGTATATTCAAGCCTTTAGTCTATAATTTCACGTGTATCAACAAAAAGTGCGGTTATTTTAACCGCACTTTTTTTATCTTTTGCCACGAATAATTACGGGATTATGACAGTAAAAACATAGGTAGCAAGGTTGACTAATAAAACAATACCATACAGCATATTGGTTCTTCCATGATTGAGCGATAACATGGCAACAAAAGTGGAAAGACAGAGTAACACCATGGATTTCCAATCTAATCCTAACACCATATTAATGTCATAAATCAAACAGACAATTACTACCGCCGGAATGGTCAAGCCGATACTGGCCAGCGCGGAGCCGAGCGCTAAATTAATGCTGGTTTGCAGGCGATTGCGGTGTGCGGCGGTCAGTGCGGCTAATCCTTCCGGCATTAATACTACCGCAGCGATAATCACTCCCACTAAGGCAAGTGGTGCGCCGGCGGAGACGACTAAACTTTCTATAATTGGTGACAGTGCTTTGGCAAGAAGGACAACGATGCCTAAACAAATAATGAGGAACAGTAGGCTGATTAATGCTACTTTGTGACTTGGTGGTTCGGCGTGATGTGTTGGATTGTCATCATCAGCTAAGAAATAATCACGATGGCGCACTGTTTGTACCATAATAAAAGAGCCATATAACACCAAGGACGCGATGGCGACGAAGATTAATTGTGCCGAACTGTACGTCGGTCCTTCGGTGGAGGTGGTGAAATTAGGTAAAACGAGTGTTAACACTAAAATTGAGACGAGCGTGACCAGCGCAGTGGTGGCAGATTTTTGGCTAAAATATTGTTCGTGATGCTTTAAGCCACCAATCATAAGGCAAGCGCCGAGGATACCGTTAAGAATTAACATAATCGCGGCAAAAACTGTGTCTCGCGCTAAATAGGCGGCATTATCACCACCGGCAACCATTAATGATACAATTAGCGCCACTTCAATGACGGTAATGGCCAAAGCTAAAATAATCGTTCCGAAAGGCTCGCCGACTTTATGCGCTACGACTTCGGCGTGGTGAACCGCAGAAAGTACACTACCAATCAGCAACACGCCGGCGGCAATTTGTAACCACAAATTTTCTTTGATTCCTACGAAATAAAGTCCCCAAGCGAACAGGGGTAAAACAAGAGACCATAAAGGAAGCGGAGAATGTTGTTTTGTCATTATGATAAAAATTGTCCTATAAATTGATGGTAATAATGTCGTCGTTGCTTTGCAACATCAAGATTATAGTATAGTTTTTTTGACAGTGCTGGAAAAAGTGCGGTGGTTTTTGGGCAAATTTTCTTGTGTGGAGCCATGCAAAATGCTGTTGCTTTTTGTCTGTAATTTATGGTAAACTGCGCCACCTATTTACATTAGGGTAAATAGGCTCGTCCCGAAAGGGTGTTATTAATTTTAGCGGAGTACTAAGATGATCCAAGAACAGACTATGCTCGACGTAGCTGATAACTCAGGCGCTCGCAGTGTAATGTGTATCAAGGTTCTAGGTGGATCGCACCGTCGTTACGCTGCTATTGGTGATATCATCAAAATTACTGTGAAAGAAGCGATTCCTCGCGGTAAAGTTAAAAAAGGTGATGTATTAAAAGCAGTTGTTGTGCGCACCAAGAAGGGTGTTCGTCGCCCAGACGGATCAGTCATTCGCTTCGATGGTAACGCTTGTGTTATTTTAAACAATAACTCTGAGCAACCAATCGGTACTCGTATTTTTGGACCGGTGACTCGTGAACTTCGTTCTGAGAAATTCATGAAGATCATTTCTTTGGCACCAGAAGTACTGTAAGGAGAAGTGAGAAATGGCTGCAAAAATTCGTCAAAATGATGAAGTAATTGTTCTTGCCGGTAAAAGCAAGGGCAAACGTGGTAAGGTAACTAAAGTGTTATCTAACGGTAAAGTGATTGTTGAAGGTGTAAATATCATCACTAAACATGAAAAACCAGTTCCTGCGTTAGGCAAAGAAGGTGGTTTAGTGAAGAAAGAAGCTCCGATTGATGCGTCAAACGTTGCGATTTTCAACCCGAAAACAAATAAAGCTGACCGTGTTGGTTTTAGATTCGAAGATGGCAAAAAAGTCCGTTTCTTCAAATCTAATAATGAAATTATTTAATAGTAAACTGGAGTAATGCGATGGCGAAACTGCATGATTACTACAGAGATCAAGTAGTTAATGAATTGAAATCTAAATTCAACTACAAATCTGTCATGCAAGTCCCACGAATCGAAAAGATTACCCTGAATATGGGTGTGGGTGAAGCATTGACCGATAAAAAATTGCTAGATAACGCAGTAGCGGATTTAGCAGCGATTAGCGGTCAAAAACCTTTAATTACTAAAGCACGCAAATCTGTTGCAGGCTTTAAAATCCGTCAGGGATATCCAATCGGTTGTAAAGTAACACTACGCGGTGAGCGTATGTGGGAGTTCTTAGAACGTTTAATTACAATTGCTGTTCCACGTATTCGTGACTTCCGCGGTTTAAGCGCGAAATCATTTGATGGTCGTGGTAATTATAGCATGGGTGTGCGTGAGCAAATCATCTTCCCTGAAATCGACTATGATAAAGTTGATCGTGTACGTGGTTTAGATATTACTATCACCACAAGTGCGAAGAGTGATGAAGAAGGTCAAGCACTATTAGCTGCCTTTAATTTCCCATTCCGTAAATAAGGCAGGTTACAAATGGCTAAACAATCAATGAAAGCACGCGATGTAAAACGCGTTAAATTGGCTGAAAAATTCTATGCTAAACGTGTAGAGTTGAAAAAAATCATCTCTGATGTGAATGCTTCAGATGAAGATCGCTGGGATGCGGTGATGAAGTTACAAACTTTACCACGTGATTCAAGCCCAAGCCGCCAACGTAACCGCTGCCGCCAAACTGGACGTCCTCATGGCGTTTTACGTAAGTTTGGTTTAAGCCGTATTAAAGTTCGCGAAGCAGCAATGCGTGGCGAAATCCCAGGCCTTAAAAAAGCAAGTTGGTAATTTACCACTTTATTTTGGAATCGGAGTAAAAGCACAATGAGTATGCAAGATCCAATCGCAGATATGTTGACCCGCATTCGTAACGGTCAAGCTGCGAACAAAGTTGCGATCAGTATGCCTTCATCCAAGCTAAAAGTGGCGATTGCCAATGTATTAGCAGCGGAAGGTTATATTGAAAGCGTTAAAGTTTTAGAAGGCGCTAAGCCTGAGTTGGAAATTACTTTAAAATATTTCCAAGGCAAACCGGTTGTAGAAAGCATCCAACGTGTGAGCCGCCCTGGTCTACGTATTTATAAACGTAAAGACGAATTACCAAAAGTAATGGGTGGTTTAGGGGTTGCAGTTGTTTCTACATCTAAAGGTGTGATGACTGACCGTGCAGCTCGTCAAGCGGGCTTGGGCGGCGAAATCATCTGTTACGTAGCTTAATAGAGAGGTAGGAAAATGTCTCGTGTTGCAAAAGCACCTGTTAATATTCCTGCCGGTGTTCAAGTTACTTTGAACGGTCAGCTATTAACAGTAAAAGGTAAGAATGGTGAGTTATCTCGTGCCATTCATAACTCAGTTGAAGTTAAACAAGATAATAATGAATTGACTTTCGCTCCTCGTGAGGGAATTGTCGGTGCTGACGCACAAGCGGGTACAGCACGCGCATTAGTTAATGCGATGGTTATCGGTGTTACTGAAGGCTTCACTAAGAAGTTACAATTGGTGGGTGTTGGTTATAGAGCACAAATTAAAGGCAACGTTGTTGCATTAAGTTTAGGTTTTTCACACCCTGTTGAGCACACATTACCGGCTGGTATTACCGCTGAATGTCCATCTCAAACCGAAATCGTGTTGAAAGGTGCTGACAAACAATTAATCGGTCAAGTCGCAGCAGATATTCGTGCTTATCGCCGTCCTGAGCCTTATAAAGGTAAAGGTGTACGTTACGCTGATGAAGTGGTACGTACAAAAGAGGCTAAGAAGAAATAATTAAGGTAACACTATGGATAAGAAATCAGCTCGTATCCGTCGTGCAGCTCGTGCACGTCATATGATGAGAGAGCAAGGTGTGACACGTTTAGTGATTCATCGTACGCCTCGTCATATTTATGCACAAGTGATCGCACCAAACGGTTCAGAAGTGCTTGCCGCTGCTTCTACAGTTGAGAAAGCAATTAGTGAGCAAGTGAAATATACCGGAAATAAAGATGCAGCAGCAGTAGTTGGTAAACTTGTTGCTGAAAGAGCATTAGCAAAAGGCGTTAAAGACGTTGCTTTTGATCGTTCCGGGTTTAAATATCATGGTCGTGTCCAATCTTTAGCGGACGCTGCCCGTGAAGCTGGTCTACAGTTCTAATAGAGGTAATTTTAGATGGCAAACATCGAAAAACAAGCTGGTGAACTGCAAGAGAAGCTAATCGCGGTAAACCGTGTATCAAAAACTGTAAAAGGTGGTCGTATTATGAGCTTTACTGCATTAACTGTAGTAGGCGATGGTAACGGTCGTGTAGGTTTTGGTTATGGTAAAGCGCGCGAAGTTCCGGCAGCGATCCAAAAAGCGATGGAAAAAGCACGTCGCAATATGATTACTGTGGCTTTAAATGAAGGCACATTACAACATCCTATCAAGGGAACTCACACTGGTTCTCGCGTATTTATGCAACCAGCTAGCGAAGGTACAGGTATCATCGCAGGTGGTGCAATGCGTGCTGTGTTAGAAGTTGCCGGTGTTCGTAACGTTCTTTCTAAAGCATACGGTTCAACTAACCCAATTAACGTTGTTCGTGCAACTATTGATGCGCTTGCAAATATGAAATCACCAGAAATGGTTGCTGCTAAACGTGGCAAAACCGTTGATGAAATTTTGGGGTAATTGATAATGGCTAAAACTATTAAAGTAACACAAGTACGTAGTTCTATTGCTCGTTTACCGAAGCATAAAGCTACTTTGCGTGGTCTTGGTCTTCGCCATATGCATCATACTGTTGAGTTAATTGATACTCCAGCTGTACGCGGTATGATCAACCAAGTTTCATACATGGTTAAAGTGGAGGAGTAAGAGATGCGTTTAAATACTCTATCTCCGGCTGAAGGCGCGAAGCATAGTGCAAAACGTCTTGGTCGTGGTATTGGTTCCGGTTTAGGTAAAACCGGTGGACGTGGTCATAAGGGTCAAAAATCTCGTACTGGCGGCGGTGTTCGTCGTGGTTTCGAGGGTGGTCAAATGCCTTTATACCGTCGTTTACCGAAATTTGGTTTTACTTCAATGAAATCCGCTGTAACAGCAGAAGTTCGTTTGAATGATTTAACCAAAGTCGAAGGAAACGTAGTCACTTTAGATACATTAAAAGCAGCTAACGTATTAACAAAAGATATTCAATTTGCCAAAGTAATTCTTGCTGGTGAAGTGAAAGGTGCGGTAGTTGTTCGTGGTTTACGTGTAACTAAAGGTGCAAAAGCGGCGATTGAAGCTGCTGGCGGTTCAATCGAGGAATAATTAACAAATGGCTAAGCAACCAGGTTATCAAAGTAGAAGTACTCAAAGCGGTACAGGTGAACTAAAAAGCAGATTGTTGTTTGTGCTAGGTGCACTTATCGTTTTCCGTATTGGTTCTTTCATTCCGGTTCCTGGTATTGACGCAGCCGTGTTAGCTCAATTACTTGAACAGCAAAAAGGCACCATCATTGATATGTTTAATATGTTCTCTGGTGGTGCATTGAGTCGTGCGTCAATTTTTGCATTAGGTATCATGCCTTATATTTCGGCATCGATTATTATTCAATTATTGACCACGGTTCATCCCGCATTATCTGAATTGAAGAAAGAAGGTGAAGCTGGACG
Organism: [Pasteurella] aerogenes; assembly: GCA_900637275.1. Classification (NCBI taxonomy): domain Bacteria; kingdom Pseudomonadati; phylum Pseudomonadota; class Gammaproteobacteria; order Pasteurellales; family Pasteurellaceae; species [Pasteurella] aerogenes. The sequence continues at coordinate 1,898,768 of LR134362.1, read as the reverse complement.
TCGTAAAATTAGTAAATATACTCGTTATTCGACATTAGTTTTGGCAACCGTACAAGCAATCGGTATTTCTACTGGTTTACCGAATATGCTACCGGGATTAGTACCAAATCTCGGATTTGGTTTTTATTTCACAGCAGTAATTAGCTTGGTAACAGGTACAATGTTCCTTATGTGGTTAGGTGAACAGATTACGGAACGTGGAATTGGTAACGGTATTTCTTTAATTATTTTTGCGGGTATTGTTGCAGGACTTCCTTCAGCAATCGGTCAGACAATTGAGCAGGCTCGTCAAGGGCAAATGCATCTACTAGTTCTTCTATTGATCGCTGTTATTGTATTTGCAGTAACTTACTTTGTTGTCTTTGTAGAAAGAGGACAAAGAAGAATTAAAGTTGAATATGCAAAACGCCAGCAAGGGCGTCAAATTTTAGGTGGTCATTCTACACACTTACCACTTAAAGTAAATATGGCAGGGGTTATTCCTGCAATCTTTGCTTCAAGTATTATCCTTTTCCCTGCTACGTTAACATCGTGGTTTGGTCAAGGTTCTAGCTTAGAATGGTTAACTGATCTGTCAATGTTATTACATCCGGGTCAGCCTTTATATTTGATTGTTTATGCGGTTGCGATTATTTTCTTTAGTTTCTTCTACACTGCAATGCAATATAATCCGCGTGATACAGCAGATAATTTGAAAAAATCTGGCGCATTTATACCCGGAATTAGACCAGGTGAACAAACATCACGCTATATTGATAAAATTATGACCCGCCTAACATTGATTGGTGGTTTGTATATCACATTCGTATGTTTGGTTCCTTATATTATGACATCAGCTTGGAATGTTCAGTTTTACTTTGGTGGAACATCTTTATTGATTGTTGTAGTAGTTATTATGGATTTCATCGTTCAGGTTCAAAGTCACTTAATGTCGACAAAATATGAATCTGCGCTGAAAAAAGCAAACCTTAAAGGTTTTGGACAATAATTGTCCATATAAATAAAAGGGATAAGCAATGAAAGTTCGTGCTTCCGTTAAGAAATTATGTCGTAACTGTAAAATTGTTAAACGTGAAGGTGTTGTGCGTGTTTTATGCAGCGACCCTAAACATAAACAACGTCAAGGTTAATTGATATTTTTTCTTGCAAAGAACCAGTTGAGCGGGTATACTGCTCAACTCATTTATGTCCTTGACATACTGTTTGAGTATCCTGAAAACGGGCTTTTCAAGATCAGTATGTCAAATTAATCAAACAAATAGGAGTGCATAGTGGCCCGTATTGCAGGCATTAACATTCCTGATCAAAAACACGCTGTAATCGCTTTAACTGCAATTTACGGTATCGGTAAAACTCGTTCAAAAGCAATTTGTGCTGCTGCGGGTATTGCTGAAGATGTGAAGATCAGAGAATTGTCTGAAGAGCAGATTGATAAACTGCGTGACGAAGTTGGTAAATTTACCGTTGAAGGTGACTTACGCCGTGAAGTAACACTTAACATTAAACGCCTACTTGATTTAGGTTGTTATCGTGGTTTACGTCATCGTCGTAGTTTACCGGTACGTGGTCAACGTACTAAAACTAATGCGCGTACCCGTAAGGGTCCTCGTAAGCCGATCAAGAAATAAGTCGGGGTAAATTTAAATGGCAAAAACACCAGTTCGTGCACGTAAACGTGTAAAAAAACAAGTTGTAGATGGCGTAGCACATATTCACGCATCTTTCAATAATACAATCGTTACCATTACTGACCGTCAAGGTAATGCTCTAGCATGGGCAACTGCAGGTGGTTCAGGTTTCCGTGGTTCTCGTAAATCTACCCCGTTTGCTGCACAAGTTGCGGCTGAACGTTGTGCTGAAATCGTTAAAGAATTTGGCTTAAAGAACTTGGAAGTTATGGTTAAAGGACCGGGTCCTGGTCGTGAATCAACAATCCGTGCGTTAAATGCAGCGGGTTTCCGTATCACGAATATTACAGATGTGACTCCGATTCCACATAACGGTTGTCGTCCACCGAAAAAACGTCGTGTTTAATGACGTACTAGGATAGTTGGAGAAAGAAAATGGCAAGATATTTGGGTCCTAAACTCAAGCTCAGCCGTCGTGAAGGTACTGACTTATTCCTTAAGTCAGGAGTACGCGCGATTGATTCAAAATGTAAAATTGATACAGCACCCGGTCAACACGGTGCTCGTAAACCGCGTTTGTCAGACTATGGTAGTCAATTACGTGAAAAACAAAAAGTTCGTCGTATCTATGGTATTTTAGAGCGTCAATTCCGTAACTACTATACTGAAGCAAACCGCTTAAAAGGTAATACTGGTGAGAACTTACTTGTATTATTAGAAGGTCGATTGGATAACGTTGTTTATCGCATGGGCTTTGCTGCAACTCGTGCTGAGGCTCGTCAATTAGTGAGCCACAAAGCGATTGTTGTAAATGGTCGTGTTGTGAATATCCCATCATTCCAAGTTTCAGTTAATGATGTCGTGGCTGTTCGTGAGAAATCTAAAAAACAAGCACGTATTAAAGCATCATTAGAATTAGCAGAGCAAAGAGAAAAACCAACTTGGTTAGAAGTTGATTCTGCGAAAATGGAAGGTGTGTTCAAACGTGTTCCTGAACGTTCTGATTTATCAGCAGACATTAACGAACATCTGATCGTTGAGCTTTATTCTAAATAATAAAGCTTCGTAGCAAAGAGAGGATAAAATGCAGGGTTCTGTTACAGAATTTTTAAAACCACGTTTAGTTGATATCGAGCAAATCAGCCCGACTCATGCTAAAGTGATCTTAGAACCGTTAGAGCGTGGCTTTGGTCATACTCTAGGTAATGCATTACGTCGTATTCTTTTATCTTCAATGCCAGGTTGTGCTGTCACTGAAGTGGAAATTGATGGCGTATTGCATGAGTATAGTAGTAAAGAAGGTGTTCAAGAAGATATTATTGAAGTGCTTCTAAATCTCAAAGGCCTAGCGGTTAAAGTACAGAATAAAGATAATGTTTATCTGACGCTAAACAAATCTGGAATTGGCCCTGTTGTTGCAGCTGACATTACCCATGATGGTGATGTAGAAATTGTTAACCCTGATCATGTTATCTGTCACTTAACGGATGAAAACGCCTCTATTAATATGCGTATTCGTGTTCAACGTGGTAGAGGATATGTTCCGGCATCGGCTCGTGTTCATAGCGTGCATGAAGAAGAACGCCCAATTGGTCGTTTATTAGTGGATGCTTGTTATAGTCCGGTAGATCGCATTGCTTATAATGTGGAAGCGGCTCGTGTGGAACAACGCACTGACTTAGATAAATTAGTCATTGAGTTGGAAACCAACGGAACAATTGATCCGGAAGAAGCAATTCGTCGTGCAGCAACAATTTTAGCAGAGCAACTAGATGCTTTCGTTGATTTGCGAGATGTTCGTCAACCAGAAGTTAAGGAAGAGAAACCGGAGTTTGATCCGATTCTGTTACGTCCTGTTGATGACTTAGAGTTGACAGTTCGTTCTGCTAACTGTTTGAAAGCAGAAACAATTCACTATATCGGTGATTTAGTACAGCGTACTGAAGTTGAGTTGTTGAAAACACCTAATCTTGGTAAGAAATCACTTACTGAGATTAAAGATGTGCTTGCTTCACGCGGCTTATCACTAGGTATGCGCCTTGAGAATTGGCCACCAGCAAGTATTGCTGAAGACTAGTTTGGTCATAGGTTAAAGATTTTTCTGAGAAGGATAAGGTCATGCGCCATCGTAAGAGTGGTCGTCAACTAAACCGTAATAGCAGTCATCGCCAAGCGATGTTCCGTAATATGGCAAGTTCATTAGTAAGTCATGAGATCATCAAGACTACATTGCCAAAAGCGAAAGAATTACGTCGTGTAGTTGAGCCGTTAATTACATTAGCAAAAGTAGATAGCGTTGCAAATCGTCGTTTAGCTTTTGCTCGTACACGCAACATTGATACTGTTGCTAAATTATTCAATGAATTAGGTCCACGTTTTGCTCAACGTGCGGGTGGTTATACTCGTATCTTAAAATGTGGTTTCCGTGCAGGCGACAACGCTCCAATGGCTTACATTGAGTTAGTCGATCGCCCAGAAGTGGCTGCTGAAGAAGTTGCTACGGCGGAATAATTGATAATGTAATGAAAAGCCCACGTATGTGGGCTTTTTTATTTTGTTCGATTTAATGTTTATCAGTGCGATGAAAAAAGATCGCAGCGTATATATCCGTTATTTTTACCATACCAATTTCTATCGTTTAATTAATAATCAACTTTTTTGTTGTTAATCTCTATATTATTCACAGCGCAGAAATCATAATATCTTATTGATTTATAATATAAATTATTTCCATATTTAAATTTATGAAAGTTATTCCTAATTATTCAATTGATAGATCACATAGTTATCCACAAAAATATTGGATAACTTTTTGAAGATAAAATATTCTATCTTTCCCTACATTATGTCATCGATAACGCTACTTTTTTATTCAATATTAGGAGATAAAATCTCCATTAAAAGGTAGTAAAGGATCTTTTGGGGAAGCAGTGCAATTTTAGGTAGATCCAAAAAATATTGATGTTAGATCAGGATCTTTTATCCATCAATCAAAGTTATGCAGAACTTATTGCCGGATTATCCACAGAATTATTCACCTGTTATTATTTTCTTAAAAAAATTACCGCACTTTTCATCGAGTATCGCATCAAAACAAAGATTATTGGTTGTGTAAATACTAAGATTATGGAACAATTTAAGGATATTGTTTATAAATAGTTTAAGGTGAACGATAGTGATCGATTTCGATGGCTACCGTCCAAATGTAGGAATTGTGATTTGCAACAGCAAAGGGCAAGTCCTATGGGCGAAAAGGTATGGGCAAAATTCTTGGCAATTTCCTCAAGGCGGGATCAATGATAATGAAAATGCCGAACAAGCAATGTATCGTGAGCTTTTTGAGGAAGTGGGACTGACTCGCAAAGATGTCAAAATTTTGTACGTATCAAAACAATGGCTACGCTACAAATTACCAAAGCGCTTGCTACGTTACGACAGCAAACCGGTTTGCATTGGGCAAAAACAGCGCTGGTATTTATTGCAGCTAATCTCCGACGAAGCGAATATCAATATGCAAAGCAATAAATCTCCCGAGTTTGATGGATGGAGATGGGTGAGCTTTTGGTATCCCGTTCGTCAAGTGGTTTCCTTTAAACGAGATGTTTACCGTAAGGCAATGAAAGAATTTGCGACCTTTTTGTATGAAAGTAAACAAGATCCCTTAGAGCCACCTTCTTCTGCCGAAGGTAAAAAACCGTCTCAATCTACAAAAAAATCAGGATTTCCACATAAATATCCAAGACGTTCTTTTAATCATAAATCAAGGGGTTAATCATGCTAACCTTTATTCTTATTTGTCTTGCAGTAGGTTGCATTGTCGGTTTTTTGGCCGGATTATTTGGTATTGGCGGGGGATTAATCATTGTCCCCGTTCTTGTTTATTTATTACCTATGATGGGTGTACCCGATCCATTATTAATGTCCACTGCGTTAGGCACCTCTTTTGCCACCATTGTGATCACCGGATTTTCCTCGGCGCAGCGTCATTATAAATTAGGTAATATTCGGTGGGATGCAGTGAAAATTTTAGCACCTGTTATCATGGTGACTACATACATTGCTGGTGCCTTTATCAGTAAATTGGATCGTGACATTTCCGGTAAACTATTCGCTTGCTTAGTTGTCTATTTAGCAGTGAAGATGATTTTATCCATCAAACCGAAAGAAACGGGTAAAACCCTGACGAAAACGTCATCTGTTATTGGTGGTGTGTTAATAGGCATTGCATCTAGCGCTGCCGGGATTGGCGGCGGCGGATTTATCGTACCGTTCTTAAATTCACGCGGTATCGAAATGAAAAAAGCCATTGGCTCTTCCGCATTTTGCGGTATGTTGCTCGGTTTGTCAGGTATGCTAAGTTTTATGCAAAGTGGCTGGAGTGCGGAAGGAATGCCGGATTATTCTGTTGGTTATGTGTATTTGCCCGCAGTATTAGGCATTACCTTAACTTCTTTCTTCACCTCAAAAGTCGGGGCGACCATTACCAATAAATTGCCGGTTGCCACCTTAAAACGTTATTTTGCTTTATTATTGATTGCTATTGCAGTCGATATGTTTATTCACTAAAGGATGATTATGAATACGAATTTTTTCCAAATGCCCTACATTGATCCGGTGGTTTTTACTCTGGGACCGATAAAATTACACTGGTATGGTGTAATGTATTTGCTCGGCTTTCTTTTTGCTTATTGGCTAGGAGCAAAACGAGTGAAACAATCTAACGGATTATGGTCAACGGAACAATTCGAACAATTGATTTATAACTGTTTTTTCGGCGTCATTTTAGGTGGACGTATTGGTGATGTCTTTTTTTACAGCTTTGATAAATTTATGCAAGATCCGCTGTATTTATTCCGTATTTGGGAAGGCGGGATGTCTTTTCATGGTGGGCTTATCGGCGTAATCATTGCGATGATATGGACATCACGCCGGCAACAACGGAATTTCTGGCAGACTGCTGATTTTGTCGCGCCGCTGATTCCTTTCGGACTTGGCATGGGTCGGATTGGAAACTTTATCAACAGCGAATTGTGGGGACGTGTCACCGATGTACCTTGGGCAATGATTCCATACAATGGTACCGTTCCTTTGCATCCATCACAACTTTATGAAGCCTTTCTTGAAGGATTAGTTTTATTCATCATGCTGTATGTTTTTTCACGCAAAGCTCGTCCGCAAGGATCTGTTGCCGGGTTGTTTTTACTCGGGTATGGCGTGTTCCGTTTCCTAGTAGAATATGTGCGAGAAATCGATCATGGTGTCAATACCGCGGATGATTTAATTACACGTGGTCAAATGTTATCATTGCCAATGATTATCGGCGGTATTGTTATTTTAATCTGGGCGTATCAACGCCATGCTAGTAAAAGTGCGGTCAAAAAAGGATAAGTTTTATGCGTCAATATCTAGATTTATGTCAACGAATTATCGATCATGGTCACTGGGTTGAAAACGAACGTACCGGCAAACGTTGTTTAACCTTGATTAATGCGGATTTAACTTATGATGTCGGTAATAATCAATTTCCGCTAATTACCACGCGTAAAAGCTATTGGAAAGCCGCGATTGCAGAATTTTTGGGTTACATTCGCGGTTATGATAATGCGGCAGATTTTCGCAAACTCGGTACCAAAACTTGGGATGCCAACGCTAATGAAAATCTTGCTTGGTTAAATAACCCGAACCGCAAAGGGGAAGATGATATGGGGCGGGTTTATGGCGTCCAAGGGCGCGCTTGGCGTAAACCGAATGGCGAATCGGTCGATCAGTTACGCAAAATTGTTGATCATTTAACGAAAGGTATTGATGACCGCGGTGAAATTTTTACGTTTTATAATCCGGGGGAAATTGAATTAGGCTGCTTGCGTCCTTGTATGCATACACACACATTTTCTTTGCTCGGCGATACCCTGTATCTTACCAGTTATCAGCGTTCTTGCGATGTGCCGCTTGGTTTGAATTTTAATCAAATTCAGGTGTTTACCTTTTTAGCCTTAATGGCACAAATTACTGGTAAAAAAGCGGGGCAAGCCTATCATAAAATTGTTAATGCGCATATTTATGAAGACCAACTGGAATTGATGCGGGATGTGCAATTAAAGCGTGAACCTTTCCCATTGCCACGCTTAGAAATTAACCCTGATATTAAAACCCTGCAGGATTTGGAAACTTGGGTCACCATGGATGATTTCAAGGTGGTCGGTTATCAATGTCATGAAGCGATTAAATATCCTTTTTCGGTGTAAAAACATGAAAAAAAACTACCGCACTTTACTTGCCAGCTGCTTTTTGTTGTTGGGGATGAGTAGCGCAATAGCACAAACGTATTCGGCGAAAACCAATGTTGCGACGCTGACCAAAGGCGCACAATCAGGAGATGCGCAGGCGCAGTTTTACCTTGCCGGCACTTTTTATGATAAACAAGATTATAAAAATGCAGCGCTTTGGTACAGTAAAGCCGCGCAACAGGAATTGGCTTTGGCGCAATATAACTTAGCCTATTTGTATGAGCATGGGCAGGGCGTTGAGCAAAGTTATCATACCGCGGCGAAATTTTATAAATTGGCGGCAGAGCAAAATGTGGCAAGCGCGCAATATAATTTAGCCAATATGTATTTTAACGGTCAAGGATTGCGTCAAGATGATAATATTGGCTTAACTTGGTTGGAAAATGCGGCAGAACAAGGCTACGCTTTGGCACAATTTGACTTGGCGATGTTTTATTATAAAGGGCAATTTGTTAAGCAAGACTATGTCAAAGCTAAAGATTGGTTCGTTAAAGCGGCGCAACAAAATGATCCTCGCGCACAATTTAGTTTAGCGTTGCTATATGAAAATGGGATTGGCGTGAAACAGGATTATTTACAAGCCAAAGCGTGGTATGAGAAAGCGGCAGCGTTAAAAAATCCCTTGGCGCAATTAAATCTTGGCATTATGTATGAACAAGGTAAAGGCGTTAAACAAGATTTGAAAAAAGCCAAAGCCTTGTATGGTGATGCTTGTGATAATGGCGAGCAGCGCGGTTGTGACTATTACAAATCCCTTAATCAAAAAGGCGTTTAATGCAATCCGAATTTGATATTCAAATGATGCGGCACGCCTTATCCTTGGCGGATAAAGCAGAAGCATTAGGCGAGATTCCGGTCGGTGCGGTGTTGGTTGACGAACAGGGAAAAATTATCGGCGAAGGCTGGAATTTATCCATTGTGCATTCCGATCCGACCGCGCACGCCGAAATTGTTGCTTTACGCAACGCGGCACAGCACGTGCAAAATTATCGCCTCCTTAATACAACGCTGTATGTCACGTTAGAGCCTTGCACCATGTGCGCCGGCGCGATTTTACACAGTCGCATCAAGCGCTTAGTGTTTGGCGCTTACGATCAAAAAACCGGCGCGGTAGGCTCTCGTTTCCATTTCTTCGAAGACTATAAAATGAACCATGCACTGGAAATTACCGGTGGCGTGTTGCAAGATCTTTGTAGCCAAAAATTAAGTGCGTTTTTCCAAAAAAGACGTGCGCAGAAAAAAGCGGAGAAGCAGGAAAAGGTTAATTTATTAAATCACCAAAACGAGAAAAATTAGGCGAGCAGCTTGAATAAGGGTAGAAGATCAATATGATCTTCTACCAATGAATGGAAAGTATTATTCGCCTTGCTCGATTTCTTCGCCTTTTTCGACCGCACTTTTTATGGTAAGTACCACTTCGGCGGAAATCATCTGGGTGAGAATCGTTGAAATATCCGTCAGTTTTTGTGGATCCGCAATATTGTTTTCATCAAAATAACCGCTATTTTTTAGGCTCGCTACAAAGGTGGAGAATACCGCTTTATCAAAAAATTCCGGTGCGTTGATGCCATGTAAAACGGATAGACGTTGTGCAATGGATTGGCTTTCTTTTTCCAAGTTCGCGCGTGGCATTTCAGGATCGTTTTGCAACAGACTCACTGTAATATAATAGCGCTGTAAAATTTCCCGAACACCCGCTGACCAAAGTTGTAAGGTTCGTACGTTAGCTTTATTGATAGACAATAAATTCTCGTTTACTTGGATAATTTGTTGGCGTTGGAATTCGGATACAATTTTATCTGTTTGTGCTTTTAATTGATCTTCACTGAAATGCAGGAATAATTCTCCCTTCAAGAACGGATAAATTTTGCTCACTGATTGCAATACCAAGTCTTTTTGAATAGTTTCGTAATGTAAAATAATGCTTGCAATTAAAGAGGGTAGTACAAATAAGTGTTGAATATTATTACGATAATAGGTCATTAACACTGCCGAGTTGCGCTCTAAGCGAATGATTTCACCAAAATTATCCTTTTCGACCAGCACGCCAACCCGATCTAAACTGAGAACGTGTGACAACATTGCTTCCGGTGTTTCTTGCGGCACAATAATATCCGTTGAATAAGGCGCGTTTTGTAAAAATTGTTGATAACTGGCAAGTTGTTCGAGTAATTGTTCGCGCGATAATGCTCGTTGGCGCGAAGATAGTAAAGCTGTTCCGGTTAGGTTCATGGCGTTAACCGCTGCGGCGTTATTAATATGTACCATCACCTGATTAGAAATGGCATCGACTGCCGGGCTAAACCAACTTGGACGCTCTTCATCCGTTGGCGTTTTCCATTCCGGGAAATGTTGGTTGAGGTAGTTGCTTAATACGATCGGTTCGCCGAAATTGACGTATCCTTGTCCTAAATTGCGTAATTTTTTGATAACCCGCAACACCAAACCGGCATTTTCTTTTTCTTTTGCCGCACCACGCAATTCTTTGGCATAAGTGTCCACTTCCAATACATGTTCATATCCCACATATACCGGAACCACCGAGATTGGACGAGTTTGACGTTGTTGCAAGGCTTGCAAGGTCATCGACATCATTCCGGTTTTCGGCGCTAATAAGCGCCCCGTGCGCGAGCGTCCACCTTCGATAAAATATTCAACGGAATAGCCGCGATGGAATAATTCGGCTAAATATTCACGGAAAATAGTGGAATATAAACGATTTCCCTTGAAAGTACGACGAATAAAAAAAGCACCGCCACGGCGGAACATGGCGCCAACTGGCCAGAAATTTAAATTGATACCGGCAGCAATATGCGGTGGTACCAAACCTTGATGATATAACACATAAGATAGTAGCAAATAGTCAATATGACTACGGTGGCAAGGAACATAGACAATTTCATGACCATCTAATGCTAATTTGCGTACACGATCGGCATTACGCACATCAATTCCCTGATACAATTTGTTCCATAACCAACGTAGGAAACGATCAGCGATACGCAATCCCTCGTAATTAACGTTGGCAGCAATCTCATCTAAGATTTTGTAGGCTTCCGCTTTAGCTTTATCTTCACTGATTTTTTTACTTTTCGCTTCATCTGCAATAGCTGCTAAAATCACTTCAGATTTCAATAGCTTATTAAACATGGCTTCGCGGTTTGGCAATCTTGGACCAGTGGCGGAAATGCGTTGTTTAGAAAAGTGAATTTTTGCAACGCGTGCTAATTTGGTTGCAATGGTTTCATCGGAACCATGTTCATTGACCATATAACGCAAGGAAACCGCTTGCGAAAAACGTACAAAGGTATCGCGCCCAAACCAAATGGCTGCGGCAGTTTTTTGAATTCCGTTGAGCAAGCGCAAATTTGGTAAGCCGGATTTGTCTTCATGACCCGGAGAGCGTCCCCATAACACGGAAACTGGGATTAATTGCACATCCAATTCCGGCAAAGTGCGGTGCAATTCTAAGTATTTATTGAAAATTGCAATCGTTTCTTGTTTTGCCACTTTGGATTTAAAAAAACGTCGTCCTTCGTCTAAAAATACGAAACGTGGCAATGATGTCTCCCCAATGACATTATTTTCCGCCGGATCCGGTAAGCCCACACTTAAGCAGTTTTTACGGAAAATCACCCAGTCGGTTTCCGAAGTGTATGGCAAGACATACACGATAGGTTGCTCAGTATTTAATTGTAATTCTTGGATGGGTTGATGGGGAATAGGGTTATTTTTTACTAAAAAAGATAATGGAAATTCCAGTAATTTACGATATGCATTCAGTAAGCCAGACATAGACGATCCCATGAACGAATAATTTATGTTAGAAATTGCAGTATTTTAGCATAAAAAGTCAGTATTTCTTTAGCATTTACTAAAGAAAGCATTGCAACAGTATACTTTATGTATATAATAACAGTCATTCTGTATATAAAAACAGGAGGAAATATGGGATTAATAAAAGCGTTAACCGCGCGACAACAGGAAGTTTATGATTTACTAAAGCGTCACCTAGAAACTACCGGTATGCCGCCGACGCGTGCTGAAATTTCTAAAGAATTGGGCTTTCGTTCGCCTAATGCCGCCGAAGAACATTTAAAAGCCCTTGCACGCAAAGGGGTGATTGAGATTTTATCCGGGACCTCTCGCGGGATTCGTTTGTTAGTGGATGAAGACGAAAAAACGGAAGATGAGGGATTGCCACTAGTGGGACGCGTTGCCGCCGGTGAGCCGATTCTTGCGGAGCAACATATTGAGGGGACTTACAAGGTGGACGCCAATATGTTCAAGCCACAAGCAGATTTTTTGTTGAAAGTATATGGTCAATCAATGAAAGATATCGGGATTTTAGACGGTGATTTATTGGCAGTACACAGTACCAAAGACGTTCGTAACGGCCAAGTGATTGTTGCGCGGATTGAAGATGAAGTGACAGTAAAACGCTTGGAACGAAAAGGATCGATCATTTATTTACACGCGGAAAATGAAGAATTTGCGCCAATTGTGGTTGATCTTAATCAGCAACCAAATTTTGAGATCGAGGGCATTGCAGTTGGAATTATCCGCAATAATGCTTGGATGTAATGCTGATTAGATTGCCCTTTGGGGTTTAAAGTGCGGTGAAAAATTTGCCTATTTTTGACCGCACTTTTGGGACGCATATTAACGATATCTAGCTTTATTTGGTGTCAATGCCGCTGGGGCGGGTAATTTAGGATCCCTTGATGTGGTCATGGATGTTATCATATATCACGAAAAATGGTGGCAAGCAAAAAAGCGGTCTATTTTACTTATTTTTTGTGCAAGATATCTTGTGCTTTAGCCTTGACCTCTGTATAATCGCACACCTTACAGTCACATCATATTTTCGTTCCTTGCTTCCGCAAGATTGGTGACTGGTCTTATCGTCGGAGGCTGATTAACCCGTAAGGAGCAGTAATGCGTCACTACGAAATCGTGTTTATGGTTCATCCGGACCAAAGCGAACAAGTACCCGGCATGATTGAACGTTATACAGGTTCTGTTAAAGAAGCTGGCGGTCAAATCCATCGCCTAGAAGATTGGGGTCGTCGCCAATTGGCTTACCCAATCAATAAATTACATAAAGCACATTATGTGCTTATGAATGTAGAAGCGCCTCAAGAAGTCATCGACGAGCTAGAAACAACTTTCCGTTACAACGACGCAGTTCTTCGTAACGTAATTATTCGTACTAAGCACGCCGTAACAGAAGCGTCCCCAATGGTTAAAGCACGTGATGAGCGTAAACCTTTAGCTGAAGTTGAAAACAACGATTTTGAGGATGCTGAAGAGTAATTTAACTGTTAGTAATCGTTTCTCTTTAGTCGGTCAAGTGGCGGATTATCCGAAACGACATAAAAGCCCTAACGGTATCGAACATTGCCGGTTTTATTTGGAACATCGTTCCGAACAACAAGAAGCCGGGTTATCACGTCAAGCGTGGTGCAAAATGCCGATACAGGTTAGCGGGAATGCACTAATAGCAAAAACTCAAAGCATTACGGTCGGCAGTAAATTATTGGTTGTGGGATTTATTAGCTCACATAAATCGGCAAACGGTTTAAATCAATTAGTGTTACACGCCGAGCAAATCGAATTTATAGATTAGGAGACTAGCCAAATGGCACGTTATTTCCGTCGTCGTAAGTTCTGCCGTTTCACAGCGGAAAATGTAGTAGAAATTGATTATAAAGATATCGCTACATTAAAGAACTATATCACAGAGAGCGGCAAAATTGTTCCAAGCCGTATTACCGGTACTCGTGCGAAGTATCAACGTCAATTAGCTCGCGCTATCAAACGTGCGCGTTATTTAGCGTTACTTCCATACACTGACAATCATCAGTAATTTAAGGAGAATACGGTAATGCAAGTAATTCTTTTAGATAAAATCGCTCACTTAGGTAGCGTAGGTGATCAAGTTAACGTTAAATCAGGTTATGCACGTAACTTCTTAATTCCTCAAGGAAAAGCAGTGATGGCAACCAAAGCTAACGTTGAACATTTTGAAGCACGTCGTGCAGAATTAGAAGCTAAAGCTGCTGAAGCTTTAGCTGCTGCTCAAGCGCGCGCTGCGAAATTAACTGAATTAGCGACAGTAACCATCACATCTAAAGCAGGTGATGAAGGTCGTTTATTCGGTTCTATCACTACTCGCGATGTTGCTGATGCAGTAACTGCAGCGGGCGTGGAAGTTGCTAAAAGCGAAGTTCGTCTTTCAACCGGTCCATTACGTACAACCGGCGATCACGAAGTCCGTTTCCAACTTCACGGTGAAGTATTTGCAACATTAAACATCGTTGTTGTTGCAGAATAATTTTCGCAGTTAATAAAAAACCCGACACTTGTCGGGTTTTATTTTTTCTATCATTTTGTTTTATCCATTATCTTACGCTTTCGCTTGCTTTCCCCCTCCCACAGTGTCAAACTTATACCAAGTCCACTCCCATAAGGATACCAACCTATGAAAACCGATAAAAAAACTTCCGCAAAAATGACCGCACTTTCTGATCCGAATTATCAAGTGGAACTAAAAAAATATGATAATCCGATCCCAAGCCGAGATTTCATTTTGCAAATTATCCGTGAACATAATGCACCGATGTCAAAAGAAGAAATTTTGACCGCACTTGCGATCGAAAGCGAGGAGCAGCAGGAGGGGATGCGCCGACGTTTGCGTGCCATGGAAAATGACGGTCAATTGGTTTTTACTAAACGCAAGTGTTATGCTTTGCCGGAAAAATTGGATTTATTGAAGGGAACGGTAATTGGGCATCGCGATGGTTACGGTTTTCTGCAAGTGGATGGCGTTAAAGACGATTGGTTTATTCCAAATGTTCAAATGCAACGTGTGATGCATGGGGATTATGTGCTGGCGCAACCAAACGGATTTGATCGCAAGGGACGCAAAGAAGTGCGTATTGTGCGGGTGCTGGAAAGCCGCAAAAAACAATTGGTTGGTCGTTTCTTCCTTGAGGACAGTATCGGTTATGTGGTGCCGGATGACAGCCGCATTAACCGCGATATTTTAATTCCTAACGAATATCGAAAAGGCGCTCGTATGGGGCAAGTGGTTGTGGTGGAGTTGAAGCCGAGAACTGCGAATTTTACCCAGCCGGTGGGCATGATTGTGGAAATTTTGGGCGAAAATATGGCAAAAGGCATGGAAACCGAGATTGCCATTCGTAATCATGATATTCCTCATGTGTTCCCGAAAACGGTAGAAAAACAAGTGAAAAAATTCACAGAAGAAGTGCCGGAAGAAGCTAAACAAGGGCGGGTGGATTTACGTCAATTGCCATTAGTCACTATTGATGGTGAAGATGCGCGTGACTTTGACGATGCGGTTTTTTGTCGTAAAAATGGAAGCGGTTGGAAATTGTGGGTGGCAATTGCGGATGTGAGCTATTATGTACGTTTGCGTACTGCGTTGGATACCGAAGCCTATAATCGTGGTAATTCAGTGTATTTCCCTAACCGCGTGGTGCCGATGTTGCCGGAGATTTTATCCAACGGGTTATGTTCACTCAACCCGCAAGTTGATCGCCTGTGTATGGTGTGTGAAATTGACTTATCGGCGAAAGGCAAGATGACCGGCTATCAATTTTACGAAGCTGTTATGAATTCCCATGCGCGTTTAACTTATACCAAAGTGGCGCGTATTTTAGAGGGAGATGAAGAATTACAACAACGTTACCAAGAATTAGTCCCGCACTTGCAAGAACTGTACCAAATGTATCAAGCGTTGATTAAAGCACGTCATCAACGAGGTGCCATTGATTTTGAAACCATAGAAAGTAAATTTGTGTTTAATGAAATGGGACGAATTGAAAGTATTGAACCAGTTATTCGTAATGATGCACATAAAATTATCGAAGAATGCATGATCTTAGCCAATATTGCGGCAGCCAATTTTATGCAACACCATGAAGAAGCAGCGTTATATCGTATTCATGCAGGGCCAAGCGAAGAAAAGCTCACTGCATTTAGAGGATTTTTAAATGAATGTGGTTTAACCCTTGGTGGTGGTGAAAAACCGACGACGGCTGATTATGCGAAATTATTGGAACAAGTGCGCGAACGTCCGGATCACGAATTGATCCAAACCATGTTGTTGCGTTCTCTTAGCCAGGCAATGTACGATCCAGATAATATTGGACACTTCGGTTTAGCCTTGGACGAATATGCGCATTTCACCTCGCCAATTCGTCGTTATCCGGATTTAACGCTGCACCGTGGCATCAAATATTTATTGGCAAAAAAACAAGGCTCCAAACGCCGCACTACGGATACCGGCGGTTATCATTATGTCATTGATGATATGGATATTTTGGGGGAACATTGTTCCATGACCGAACGCCGAGCGGATGATGCGACGCGTGATGTGGCGGATTGGCTAAAATGCGAATATATGCAAGATCATGTGGGGCAAGAATTTGATGGTGTGATTTCATCCGTAACAGGATTTGGGTTGTTTGTCCGCTTGAATGATTTATTTATCGACGGTTTGGTTCATATTTCCACACTAGATAATGATTATTACCAATTTGATTTGTCAAAACAACGCTTAATTGGTGAGAATAGTGGTATGGTTTATCGTATTGGCGACAAAGTGCGTATTCGGGTTGAGGCGGTGAGTCTTGAACAACGCCAAGTGGATTTTTCCATGATTTCCAGCGAGCGTAAACCACTACGAGAAGGCAAAACGGCTAAACAAAATGCGAAAAAAACGTTGCGCTATGCGGAAAGTATTAAAAAGCAAAAGGCGGGCGCAAATAAAGCGGTGAAAAGTGCGGTCAAAAAAAACGCAAAATCAAAAAGTAAAAATAAAAGTAAAAAAACGAAAAAATAAAAAGGATCTGAGATGTCAGAAAATATTTATGGTATTCATGCAGTGAATGCCTTCCTTAGTCGTGCGCCGGAGCGTTTAATTGAGGTTTATGTGTTAAAAGGGCGTGAGGATAAACGCTTGCAGCCTTTACTCGATGAACTTCATCAATTGGGGATTTCGGTACAGTTTTTAAATCGCGATAGTTTAGATAAAAAAGCGAATGGTGAGGTTCATCAAGGTATTATTGCGCGTGTTCAACCGGCGAAAGAACTGAATGAACAAGATCTTGATCAGATTTTGCGACATCATCCGGTGCCATTGTTGTTGGTCTTAGATGGCGTTACCGATCCGCATAATTTGGGCGCGTGTTTGCGTACTGCCGACGCGGCGGGAGTGTGTGCGGTGATAGTGCCGAAAGATAAATCAGCACAATTAACCTCAATTGCACGTAAAGTGGCTTGTGGTGCGGCGGAATGCGTACCGCTTATTCGCGTGACCAATTTAACCCGAACTTTGCGAGAGTTGCAGCAACAACATAATATTTGGGTGATTGGCACTGCCGGCGAAGCAACGGAAACCCTGTATCAAAGTAAACTTACCGGCCCTTTAGCCTTGGTTATGGGGGCAGAGGGCGACGGAATGCGTCGTTTAACGCGAGAAACTTGCGATCAATTGATCAGTATTCCCATGGCGGGATCGGTGTCGTCGCTGAATGTTTCCGTTGCCACCGGCGTATGTTTATTTGAAATTGTGCGTCAACGCTTAGCATAAGCATAAACATGGCGTAAAAAAAGAGGCTAAATAGCCTCTTTTTTGTTGATAATCGCTTATTGCGATGCATTATTGCCGACAAATTTACTTAAAATTGAGCCAATCAGCAAGCCGCCAATAGCGAAAGGCAACCATTCCATCGAATAAGCTTTCAATGGGAATTGTTGCACAATACTCACATCTGCCACCGATAAAATCGCAATGATAGTCACCAAAATAATCGTTAGGCGTTGCGCCAAAATTGGCAACGGAATCATCAAATTGATCAATAAGATAATAAGTGCGGTCATCGCGATAGGATAGAGAACGAGCAATACCGGAATGGATTTACTGATAACCGCATTCAACCCTTGGTTAGCTAAACCGAAACTGATGGCGGTAAATACCAGCGCATAAGTGCGGTAGGAAATTTTCGGGAAAATGTTGTTAAAATACGCCGAAGTGGAAACCACCAAACCGATAGCGGTAGTTAAGCAGGCGAGGGTAACGATAACGCCAAGTAGGGTACGTCCTAATTCGCCAAATGCCTGCGTGGTTGTTTCATTTAAAATATAGGTACCTAAATTTTGCCCATGCGCCATAATTTCATCCGCAGCGGCATGGCTTAACGGAATTTTATATCCAATCCAGCCGATGGAAACGTAAATAATTGCGAGACAAATCGCGGCGATTAACGCGGCATAAATTGTTTGTTTGACCAATGAAAGGGAGCTGTTATGGCTTTTGGCTTTAATTCCATTGATGACTAAAACCGAAAAGGCAAACGCAGCGAGAGCATCCATGGTTTGGTAACCATCTAAAAAGCCGCTAAAAAATGGCGTAGTTAACGTAGCAGTTTCGCTGTATTCTACATCCGCATACAATCCGAAAGCGCGCAAAATCAAGGCAATAATCGCCACCAATAATACCGGTGTCAAAATGCTGCCAACACGGTCGATCATTTTGCTTGGATTTAAACTTAACCACAATACAATCGCAAAATAGATGAAAGTAAAGATAAATAAGGATAGTGATCCGGGATGCCCGATAAAGGGAATGATCGCCATATCATATGCGGTGGCGGCAGTACGCGGAATAGCGAAAAATGGTCCGATAGTCAAATAGATAGCGCTTAATAGTAGCAACGAAATGATAGGACTAATCCGCTCCAATGCTTTTTTGTAGCCGCCTTCATAATAAGAGGCGACAATTGTCGTTACCAAGGGTAATCCCACGCCGGTTAAAATAAAACCGCTAATGGCGGTCCAAAAATCGGCACCGCTGTCGAACCCTAGTTTAGGTGGGAAAATCAAATTGCCCGCGCCAAAAAAGATGGCAAATAGCATAAAACCAACCACAAAAATATTTTTATTCATATTAGTGATAACCTTTTGTTTATTTTGTTTTTTTACGTTTATTTTTTCCAATTCTTAAGGGCATCAGCAAATGCATTGCCCATAACCGCATTGTCCATTCGTCCACGTGATGATGGCGATTTGGCTGATAAAGTGCGGTGATTTTTTTCTTTATTTTCCGTTGGACGTTCTTCTAAACGCATGGTTAACGCAATCCGTTTTCGTGCCACATCCACTTCCAATACTTTTACTTTCACAATATCACCGGTTTTCACCACTTGATGCGGATCTTCTACAAATTTATCCGACAACGAAGAAATATGCACCAAACCGTCTTGATGAACGCCGATGTCCACAAAGGCGCCAAAATTGGTGACATTTGTGACCGTTCCTTCCAAAATCATCCCAGATTTTAAATCGGCAATATCCTCAACGCCTTCCATAAAGGTTGCGGTTTTAAATTCACCGCGCGGGTCGCGGCCCGGTTTTTCCAACTCTTTAAAAATATCCTGTACTGTTGGTAAACCGAATTGCTTATCGGTAAATTGTTTGGCATCTAATTGACGAATAGCACTCGCATTACCCATTAAATCCTGAATAGATTTTTCAGTGGCTTGCAAGATTTTTTCTACCACCGGATAGGCTTCTGGGTGTACACCTGAGGCATCTAGTGGATTTTTTCCTTGGGCAATTCGCATAAATCCCGCGCATTGCTCAAAGGCTTTTGGTCCTAGACGCGCTACTTTCTTTAGTTGTTCGCGGCTGTCAAAACGACCGTTTTCATCACGATAGGCAACAATATTTTGCGCCAAGGTCTTGCTCATCCCCGCTACACGTGCTAACAGCGGAACTGACGCAGTATTTAAATCCACTCCAACGGCGTTCACACAGTCTTCTACGACCGCATCTAATTTCCGTGCCAATTGGCTTTGGTTGACATCATGTTGATATTGACCGACTCCGATAGCTTTTGGCTCGATTTTTACTAATTCCGCCAGCGGATCTTGTAGGCGACGTGCAATTGACACTGCGCCGCGCAAGGAGACATCCAAGTCTGGGAATTCTTGTGCTGCCAGTTCCGAGGCGGAATACACGGACGCACCGGCTTCACTGACCACGACTGTTTGCGGTTTTGGATCCGAAAGTTGTTTAATCACCTCTTTGGCAAAACGTTCGGTTTCACGCGAAGCAGTTCCGTTACCAATGGCAATTAATTCCACGTGATGTTGCTTAATTAATTGATAAATGGCGGCACCAGCGCGATCTTGTTGACCCGTATGAGCATACACCGTATCGGTTGCCAACAATTTTCCAGTATTATCCACCACAGCCACTTTCACGCCAGTACGCAAACCCGGATCAAGTCCCATTGTGGTTTTCGCACCCGCCGGTGCAGCCATTAAAAGTGCGGTCAAATTTCGCGCAAAAACATCAATCGCTTCTTCTTCGGCTTTTTCCCGTAGCGCGGTCATTAATTCCGTTTCCAGATGCAGCGACACTTTAATTTTCCACGTCCAAGCAATCACTTGCTCGCGCCATTTGTCCGCCGCCTGCTGATTAAAACGCACCGCTAAATGTTCACGAATAATTTCTTCGCAATAACTATGGCGCGCACCTTCTTCTTGTTCCGGATCGGCATTTAAACTCAGTTGCAAAAAGCCCTCGTTGCGCCCGCGAAACATCGCCAAGGCACGATGGGAAGGCACATTTCGTAACAATTCTTGATGATCGAAATAATCCTGAAATTTTTCGCCTTCTTGTTCTTTTCCCGGTAAAACTTTAGAAATTAGTACCGCACTTTGTTGTAAATATTGGCGTACTTTTGCCAATAACAATGCATCTTCGGCAAACCGTTCCATCAAAATATAACGTGCACCATCCAATACCGCTTTACTGTCGGCAAAGCCTTTTTCCGCATCAATATAAACTTCGGCTGATTTTTCTGGCTCATGATGTGGTTCATTCCATAATAAATCCGCTAATGGCTCAAGACCGGCCTCAATCGCAATTTGCCCTTTGGTACGACGTTTTAGTTTGTAGGGAAGATAAAGATCTTCTAACTCGGTTTTACTTTGCGTTTGTTGGATTTGGTGGCGTAATTCATCGCTTAATTTGCCTTGATCTTCAATGGATTTCAAAATGGTTTGGCGGCGATCTTCTAATTCGCGCAAATAAATTAAACGGGTCTCGAAATGACGCAATTGACTATCGTCTAAACCGCCGGTTGCTTCTTTGCGATAACGCGCGATAAATGGAATGGTATTGCCATCATCCAACAGTTGAATGGCGGCGGCAATTTGTTGCGGTTGTACCGCTAATTCCGCGGCGATAATCTGTGAAAATTGTTGATTTAACATAGCCTAACATCTTCGGTAATGAAAATAAAAATACGTCATAGGATACTGTTTTTACTACAGTTGCTCAAATATTTATTGAATAATTGGTTAAAATAGACGATATTTTATGCAATATGTTACAATTCATATAAAATCCTAAGCAAATATTAAATTATGTCTAAATCGAACTATATTACTCGTGCCGGCTGGCAAGCCTTGGATCAAGAATTGAAATTTTTGTGGAAAGATGAACGTCCGAAAGTAACGCAAGCGGTATCCGATGCGGCTGCATTGGGTGATCGTAGTGAAAATGCCGAATATATTTATGGTAAACGTCGCTTGCGCGAAATTGATCGCCGCGTACGTTTTCTAAGTAAACGTTTGGAAGTATTACAAATTGTTGATTATGATCCACGCCAAGAAGGAAAGATCTTTTTTGGCGCTTGGGTCGAATTGGAAAATGAAGAGGGCGTGTGCAAACAATATCGTATTGTGGGATGTGACGAATTTGATCCGGCGAAAAATTGGATTTCTATCGACAGTCCAGTGGCACGTGCGCTTATCGGTAAACAAATTGATGATGAAGTCAAAGTGCATACTCCATCAGGTCTGGTGACATTGTTTGTGAATAAAATTTGGTATCAAAAGTAATCAATTATATATTTTTTAGGCAACATTGGGTTGTCTATTTTTTGCTTGATTTTAATTGAAAATTATTCTCATTTATATTGACATTCCTTAAATTATAAATATGATAACAATTCTCATTTTTATATTTAATCATGTTTTAATTTTAAGGAAAATTTATGAAGAAAACTGCATTTGTCCTACTTCCCATTGCCGCATTTGTTTCAGCTTCCGTGCAAGCAGAAGAATTGGCACTTATCAACGTCATCTCAGAAAATACTGGCAGCAAAAGTAAAACGAATGTCGTAACAAAAAGTGATGTCAATAAAAGTACAGAAACTGATTTAAGAGGTTTATTACGTGAAGAACCGTCGATTAATTTTGGTGGCGGCATTGGAACTTCACAATGGTTGACCATTCGTGGCATGGGACAAGATCAAGTAGATCTGAAAATTGATAATACTTATTCTGATACCGCTATATTTCACCATCAAGGGCGTTTTATGATGTTGGATCCGAGCTTGATTAAACAGGTGAATGTACAAAAAGGTACTGGTTCTGCCAGTGCGGGTATTGGCGCAACCAGCGGACAAATTGTAGCGACCACCGTTGATGCCAAAGATTTACTCAAAGAGGGGCAAAATATTGGGTTTAAATTAAATGGGGCTTATGCATCAAACAAAGGCTGGGCAAAAGGCGGCTCGGTTTATGGTAAATATGAAAATATTGATGCCTTGTTTAGCGGTAATTGGATCGACAATCGTGAATATAAAGACGGAAATAACCAAATTGTCAACAAAAGCGGGTTAGGGCAACGCGCGCTATTGAGCAAAATTGGCGTAGATTTAAATGAAAATCATCGCATTGTTTTTAGCCATCGCCAAGAACGCTATTATGGCGAACGAAATTTACGTGAAGAATTTGATTTTGCACAGTCCGATAATGATGCCAACAATCAACCACGTTATCGGGTGACCACCGAAGATACTAGCAATTTACAATATTTGGGGAAAAATCTCGGCTGGATTTCGCAAGTAGATTTCAATGTGTACTACAAAGAAGCCGAACGCAAAGAAACTGATACGGATTCGACCACGAAAATTACCACCAGCGGTGCCAATTTGAATTTAGATAGTGCGATTGGCGAAAATCATTTAATCAAATACGGGGTAAACTGGCGTGAACAAGCGGCGAAACCGAATAGTTTTGCTTACGATAATATCGTCAAACAGCGTAAAGAAGATGTTGGCGTTTATGCCGAGGGCATTTGGGGCTTTGGATCGGTCACCTTAACCACTGGATTGCGTTATGATTATTTTCGTTTCACCGCCATGGACAATAAAAAAGCCGACGACGGTGCGTTTAACCCAAGTGTGGGGTTAATTTGGGAAGCATCACCCGATTTGAGTTTTAATGTTAGCCACAATTATGCCACGCGCAGCCCACGCTTGTATGAACCGGCGATTGCTGGTGGCGCCGGTAGAAGTGGCAAAAACGTGATTTCCGTTGCAGATGATATTAAAGCGGAACGTTCACGTAATACGGAAATTGGCTTTAATTATCAACTTTCCGATCAATTGTCATTAAGTGGTAGCTATTTTTGGCAAACGATTGATGACGTAGTAGCGTTACGCGAAACTGGTGTTCGCGGCGTACAAGAATTATATAACGGCGGAAAATTAAAAAATCACGGTTATGAATTCAGTGCCGCTTATCGCCATGGCGGTTTAACCCTACGTGCCGGTGTTGCCGACAGCAAACCGGAATTAGACGGTTCAGCGGTGGATACCAATACCTTGGCGATGTTAATTGGTAGAACTTGGACGCTAAGTACCAGTTACCAATTTGAGCAACCGAATATTGAAATCGGTTGGCGCGGACGTTTTGTGGAAAGTGAAAAGGGGATTCCAACGCGCGGCGCAAGTACCTCAACAGAAGAAGTTAATCGTCCGGGCTATGGTGTGAGCGACTTTTTTGTTAATTGGAAACCCTTTAATCGTGATGATGTAAATATTAATTTCGCTTTGGATAATGCGTTTAATAAATATTATAAAAGTCACAGTCAACGCACCGGCATTAACTCTCTGCCGGAAACCGGTCGTAATTTTAGAATGAGCGTGAATTATACGTTCTAAGCAAAACGGGCAAAAGTGCGGTCAAAATCACCGCACTTTTGGCGAAAACTTAGGGAAACTTTGACCCCATGGTTGAATTTTGCTAGAATTCTGCCCTCAATTGAAATTAATTCTCAATTGCAAAACTAATAAGAAATTAACCGCACTTTGCATTAGGAATAATCTATGTCTCAACTATTTACTTTTTTACACAATTATATTGATTACCTTATTCTCGGTTTGCTCGGCATTATGAGTTTTATTATGTTATGGTTTGCGCTGGAGCGTTTTATCTTTTTAAATAAAATCCAAGTTTCTCATTACACCAATATTCACGAGCTAGATATTGATTTGACCCGCAATTTAACTGCCATTTCAACGATCGGATCCAATGCGCCTTATGTGGGTTTGCTGGGGACAGTCATCGGGATTTTATTAACCTTTTTTGAGTTGGGGAACTCCGGTGGGGATATTGACGCCGCTGCAATTATGCTCAATTTATCGCTCGCGTTAAAAGCCACTGCGGTGGGGATTTTAGTGGCCATTCCGTCTATGGTGTTCTATAACGGATTGACCCGTAAAGTTGAAGTGAATCGTCTGAAATGGAAAGCCTTAAACGGTCAAAAAAACATAGGAGCTTAAGGTGAAAAAGTTTGATGAAATCAACATCATTCCCTTTATTGACATTATGTTGGTGTTGTTAGCTATTGTGTTGATTACGGCAACTTTTATTTCGCAAGGCAAAATTAAAGTTAATGTGCCGAAAGCCAGTACGACGGTGGCGTTTAAAGCGGATGATTTGGCGAAATTGTTGACCGTGACCGATAAGGGCGAAATTTATTTTAATGATCAGCCGGTGACTGTCGAAAAATTGGAACAAGAAGTGGCTCAATGGGATAAAGCGCAAAAAGTGACCTTAAAAGTGGATGCCAAATCGACATTCCAAGATTTTGTTACTTTAACGGATTTGATGGCAAAATATCAAATTACCAATGTCGCCATTGTGACCATGAAAGAGAAAGGAAAATAAATGGCTAGTAAGCGTCATTCTTGGGTTGGTTTTTTGCTCTCGTTGTTGGTGCATTCTGCTCTTGCTGCCGCGATTTTTTACAGTGTAAAACATGACAGCGCGAATAGCCAAGCGGCAGAGGCGCAAACCGCGATTTCGATGGAAATGATGATGGGGACGATCATCGAAGATCCTGCACCACAACCGCCAGTTGAACCTGAACCAGCACCAAAAGAAGAGGTTGCAAAAGAGGACGTCGCGGATCCGACCATCAAACCAGAGCCGGTGAAAGTGAAAAAAGAAATCGTTGTCGAGAAGAAAAAAGAGAAACCAAAACCCACGCTGAAAGAAAAACCAAAAGAGAAAAAGGAAAAACCTAAATCGGTTGCCAAAGTCAAACCAATGCAGTCAGACAAGGTGAAAAGCGATCATGAAGTGGCGTCGCAAGCAAAGGTAAATGCAGTGAATGCCGGCAATGCACACGTGACCACTCCGCGTCCAAATATGGCGGGAAGTGGCGTCAGTGCAGATGAATTGAATGCCTACCGTAGCGCGCTGCGACGTGAAATTGAGCGCCATAAACGCTATCCGCAACGGGCGAAAATGATGCGTAAGCAAGGCGTGGTGACCATCAGCTTTACTATTAATGGAGATGGTAGCTTAAGCGGCGCACGAGTGGCTAAAAGTTCCGGTGCGGAGGATTTGGATAATGCGGCGTTGAATGCGGTGCAAAGTGCGCGCTCGATCGGTCCAAAACCAAACGGAATGGGTAGCGCAATTAGCGTGCCGATTAGCTTTAAAATTCACTAGTGATTAGTGTAACGAAAAACCCCAATCTGTTAGGCAGATTGGGGTTTTGTTTTTCTTTAAAATTGCAGTTGTTGTTAACGCTTAAACAGTCCACCGAGTCCGCCTAAGCCTCCCATTCCGCCCATCATGCCTTGCATTCCTCTCATCATTTTTGCCATGCCGCCTTTGCGCATTTTTTTCATCATGCGTTGCATTTCGTCAAATTGTTTGAGCAATTTATTCACATCTTGCACTTGCGTACCGGAACCTAAGGCGATACGACGTCGACGGGAACCCTTGATAATATCCGGATTGGCGCGTTCTTTTAAGGTCATGGAATTAATAATGGCTTCCATTTTGACAAACATTTTGTCATCTACTTGATTTTTCACATGATCTGGCAGATTTTTAGCACCGGGTAATTTTTCCAACATGGACATCATGCCGCCCATTTTTTTCATTTCAACTAATTGTTCGCGGAAATCGTCAAGGGTAAAATTGTCGCCTTTTTTAAACTTCGCCGCCATTTTTTCTGCTTTTTCTTGATCGACGCTACGTTGCAAATCTTCGATCAGCGACAAAACGTCCCCCATGCCTAAAATGCGAGATGCGACACGATCCGGATGGAAAGGCTCAAGGGCATCGGTTTTTTCGCCTACCCCTAAAAATTTAATCGGTTTACCGGTAATTTGACGGATAGATAACGCCGCTCCACCGCGCGCATCACCATCCACTTTGGTTAAGATCACGCCGGTCAATGGTAATGCTTCGTTAAAGGCTTTTGCGGTATTTGCTGCATCTTGACCGGTCATTGCATCTACAGTAAACAAGGTTTCGATCGGTTGAAGTGCGGTGTGAATTTGCTGAATTTCTTCCATCATCTCACCGTCCACGTGCAAGCGACCGGCAGTATCCACAATCAAGACGTCATAGAATTTCAATTTAGCATCAGCAAGGGCGCTTTTGGCAATTTCTACCGGCTTTTGTTGCGTATTAGAGGGATAAAAATCGGCGCCAACTGCTTGTGCTAAGGTTTCCAATTGTTTGATCGCCGCTGGGCGGTAAACGTCCGCCGAGACGACTAATACTTTCTTTTTATGGCGCTCTTTTAAAAATTTCGCTAATTTTCCGACGGATGTGGTTTTCCCTGCCCCTTGTAAGCCCGCCATCAAGATAACGGCTGGCGGTTGTGTGGCTAAATTTAAACTTTCATTGGCTTCGCCCATGGCTTTTTCAAGCTCGGCTTGTACAATTTTGAGAAACTCTTGACCCGGGGTTAGGCTTTTATTGACCTCTTCGC
Source organism: [Pasteurella] aerogenes (assembly GCA_900637275.1). Classification (NCBI taxonomy): domain Bacteria; kingdom Pseudomonadati; phylum Pseudomonadota; class Gammaproteobacteria; order Pasteurellales; family Pasteurellaceae; species [Pasteurella] aerogenes. Next base: position 1,871,722 of record LR134362.1, on the reverse strand, counting down.
CGATCGCGCGTTCTTTGACTTTGTTAATAAAATCACGTACCACCGGTAATGCCACGTCGGCTTCAAGTAACGCCATCCGCACTTCGCGCAGCGTCTCTTTGATATTATCTTCGGTTAAACGTCCTTTGCCCGTGATATTACGTAAGGTTTTGGACAGGCGATCTGATAAATTTTCAAACATTATTGATCCTAATTTTATTCGACAAAATTGCCTTCATTATACTGAAATTCGGTAGATTTTCATCATTTGAAAGAAATTTATAGCGATTTTAGTGGCGCACCGCTAGAATAAACTGTTAATTTGAATTCATGGAGATAATTACGATGTGGTTTGCCACCGTCTCGGTCTTGTTATATTTGGTCAGTATTTTATTGATCGCGCCTTTATTGGTAAAAGCACATAGCAGTGGAAAAATTGAAAAAAGCAAACAAAACGTCTTTTTTTTGACCGCACTTTTCGCCATATTTTGCCATCTTGTCAGTTTGCATACGCTGATTAATCATTTATTGAGTGGACAAAGCTTTACCTTGATGGACATTGGCTCATTACTTAGCGTGATCATTGCGGGATTAGCAACGGCTGCCATGATGTTTCGTGTGAATACCCTTTGGGTATTGCTGCCGATTGTCTATTGTTTTGCGATCATCAATTTGATTTTACAAGCATTGTTGCCGGGGTCGATTGTGCAACATTTGGCGCAAAATACCGGATTGTTAATTCATATTGCTTTGGCGCTTTTTGCTTACGCACTCTGTTTTATCGCCACCCTTTACGCCATTCAATTGCGCTGGATTGACTACCAATTGAAAAGTAAAAAAATGGCATTTTCGCCACTTATTCCGCCATTGATGACCGTTGAGCGTCATTTTTTCCGTTTATTGCTTACTGGCGAAGTATTGTTAACGTTCACCTTAATTTCTGGTGCAATTTATTTGGCTGATTTTTTTGCTTCCCAAAATATTCAAAAAGCTTGGTTATCTTTGCTAGCATGGATGATTTTCGGGGTTGCCTTGCTCGGGCATTGGAAATGGTATTGGCGCGGAAAAAAGATGATTATTTATACAATTTCAGGTATGATTTTGTTAACGATTGCCTATTTTGGCAGTCGAGTGATGTTTTCAGTTTAAAAATGGTAAAGTGCGGTTGAAAATTAAGGAAAAAATGACCGCACTTTTAAAGATTAATCAATATAGGATAGTTTTATTTTGGATAGTATCCCCCTTAGTACGTTAGTTATTGCTCTCATCGTTTTACTCATTCTTTCTGCCTATTTCTCAAGTTCTGAAACCGGTTTACTTTCCGCCAACCGTTATCGTATGCGTTTTTTAGCCGAAAAAGGGCATCGTGGCGCGAAAAAAGCGGAAAAATTATTGAAAAAAACCGACACCTTGCTCAGTTTGATCTTAATTTGCAATAACTTGGTCAATATTTCTGCCTCAGCGTTGGCAACCATTATCGGTATGCGTTTATACGGAGATGTCGGGGTGGCAATCGCTACTGGTGTGCTGACCTTTGTGATGCTGATCTTTTCGGAAATTTTCCCGAAAAGTATTGCCGCACTTTATCCGGAAAGAGTGGCGTTTTTCTCTAGCCATTTGCTGGTGGTATTGATGAAACTATTAAGCCCGTTAGTGTTTTTGATGAACTTGATTATTCGTGGTTTGATGAAATTATTTCGTTTAAATCCGGAAGCCAAAGCACATTCGCTAAGTCCGGAGGAGTTGCGAGCTATCGTTAATCAATCAGCGCAATTTATTCCCTCTGCTCACCAAGAAATGCTGTTGTCGATTTTGGATTTAGAAGAAGTGACGGTGGATGATATTATGGTGCCGCGCAATGATATTGGCGGAATTGATATTGATGACGATTGGAAAGCAATTATGCGCCAATTAAATCATGCGGCGCACAGTAAAGTGGTGTTGTATAAAGGCAGTATGGATGAAAAAGTGCTGGGCATTTTGCGCGTACGTGAGGCATATCGCTTGATGTTGGATAAAAATGAATTCACCAAAGAAACCTTAATTCGTGCGGTGGATGAAGCCTATTTTATTCCAGAAGGCACGGCGCTGAATGCGCAATTATTAAATTTCCGCAATAATAAAGAACGGATTGGTTTGGTAGTGGATGAATATGGCGACATCAAAGGGTTAGTGACCTTAGAAGATATTTTAGAAGAAATTGTCGGCGAATTTACGACCTCAACTGCGCCTTCTATAGATGATGAAGTCACCCCGCAGCTAGATGGTTCGATGATCATTGAAGGTTCCGCCAATATTCGCGATTTGAATAAATTGTTCGATTGGAATTTGGAAACGGAAGATGCGCGTACCTTTAATGGGTTGATCTTGGAACATTTGGAGGAAATTCCAGATGAAGGCACGGTGTGTGAAATTGATGGATTACGTATTACCATTTTGGAAGTCGCGGATAACGTGATTAAGCAAGCCAAAGTGGAGAGGGTTAAGTCGCTAGAAAGTGATGAGGAAAAGGCTGAGTAATCAGCCTTTTTTATGAAGGTTATTTGGCGTTTGGCGCGCCGATAGGCAGTACGGTTTTTCCGTAGCTTTCGTTAATCACTTCCGCAGCAGCTAAGTAAAATGCGCAAAGTGCGGTGATTAATCCTAAATATCCGCCGACATTCACAATGCTGTGGTTACCAGTACTATCGCCGATAGCAAGTGCATAGAAGGTTAAAGTGAGGAAGAAAAAGACCGCTTGTAATGCTTTTGGCTTACTGAATGTTGCCAAAAACATCATTAAGGTGAAGGTTCCCCAAATAGCTAAATACCAACCGATAAATTGTGGCGGCGTTTGACCTTTGAAAAATACGCTAAACAACGCCCAAGACCACCAAAATGAACCGTAGCTGATAAATGCAGTGAAACCGAAGGTGTTTCCTTTTTGAAATTCAAACATACCGGCAATAATTTGCGCGGTACCACCAAATGCAAATGCCATCGCGAATACCATGCCAAGACTTTGCGTGTCAAAAATGCCACCGTTAATTAACGATAGCAACCACGTGGTTAATGCAAATCCGCATAATCCTAACGGACCGGGATTGGCGAAATTATCTTTTCCTAATGACATTGTGTTCCCCTTATTTGCAATGAAAAAGCGGCGACATTATGTACGATTTTATTTAATAAATAAAGTAAATTATATCAGCTGCTGATGTGACGAAGTTGTTTGCTTTTTATGATTATTTGTTAAGCAGAAATTAACCCATTGTAATCAAACTAAAACGGAAAATTTTTCCTTTGATCAAAATCATATTTTGGCATTTTAAAGTGTAAATTTTACGGTCTTTGTTCGCCACTGTGAGTATAATTAATTTAGTTAAAAAAATTATTATTTTTGAAAATTTAGGAGAAATCATGATGAGTAACACTGTTGAAAATGCAGTCAGCCCTGCTCAAGCGGAAGTTAACGCGCTGGTGGAAAAAGGTTTGGTGGCGTTAGAGGAGTTTCGCCAACTAGACCAAAAACAGGTGGATTATATTGTGGCGAAAGCCTCGGTTGCCGCCCTTGACCAGCACGGTGTTTTAGCGATGCACGCTTACGAAGAAACCGGTCGCGGTGTGTTTGAAGATAAAGCCACGAAAAACCTGTTTGCTTGTGAGTATGTGGTCAATAATATGCGCAACTTGAAGACGGTTGGCGTGATTAGTGAAGATGATGTCACCGGAATTACCGAAATTGCGGACCCAGTCGGTGTGGTGTGTGGGATTACCCCGACAACCAATCCAACCTCAACCGCCATTTTCAAAGCCCTCATTTCTTTAAAAACCCGTAACCCAATCGTTTTTGCTTTCCATCCGTCAGCCCAACAATCTTCTGCTCATGCGGCACGCGTGGTTTATGAAGCTGCGGTTGCGGCAGGTGCGCCAAAAAATTGTATTCAATGGATTGAAAACCCATCTATGGAAGGGACATCAGCATTAATGAAACATCCGGGTATTGCGACCATTCTTGCTACTGGCGGTAACGCGATGGTGGAGGCTGCTTATTCTTGCGGAAAACCAGCGCTTGGCGTAGGGGCGGGTAACGTGCCGGCTTATGTGGAACGTACTGCGAATATTAAACAAGCAACCCATGATATTGTGATGTCAAAATCGTTTGATAATGGGATGATTTGTGCATCCGAGCAAGCGGCGATTGTGGATGCGGAAGTATATGATGAATTTGTGGACGAAATGAAATCTTATGGAGTTTATTTCGTGAACAAAAAAGAAAAAGCCATGTTGGAAGAATTTATTTTCGGCGCAAAAGCAAATAGTGCAAATTGCGGTGGCGCTAAATTAAATCCAAATGTTGTGGGTAAACCGGCGGTGTGGATTGCCGAACAAGCGGGCTTTAGCGTACCGCCGAAAACCAATATTTTGGCGGCAGAATGTAAAGAAGTTGGTGTGAAAGAGCCACTTACACGTGAAAAATTATCCCCGGTATTGGCGATTTTAAAATCCAACTCTACCGAAGAAGGTTTTGCCCTTTCCGAAGCGATGGTGAATTTCCACGGTTTGGGGCATTCCGCCGCAATTCATACCAAAGATGCCAACCTTGCTAAACAATATGGTGAACGGGTGAAAGCCATTCGTGTCATTTGGAATTCACCATCCACTTTTGGCGGTATTGGTGATGTCTATAACTCTTTCCTTCCTTCCTTGACCTTAGGTTGCGGTTCTTACGGTAAAAACTCCGTAGGTAATAACGTAAGTGCGGTCAATTTATTAAATATTAAACGTGTGGGAAGACGGAGAAATAATATGCAATGGTTTAAAGTACCTTCAAAAATCTATTTTGAGCGCGACTCAATTCAATATTTGCAATCCATGAAAGGAATGGAGCGCGTTGTAATTGTAACTGACCGCACCATGGTGGATTTAGGATTTGTAGAAAAAATCGCAAAACAAATTACCGCACGTGGCAATCATGTAACTTATCAATTATTTGCCGATGTAGAGCCGGATCCGAGTATCGAAACAGTGCGTCGTGGGGTCGATTTAATTCGTAACTATAAACCGGATACGATTATTGCTTTGGGCGGTGGATCTTCAATGGATGCGGCGAAAGTGATGTGGTTATTCTATGAACAACCAGAAGTGGATTTCCGTGATTTAGTACAAAAATTTATGGATATTCGTAAACGTGCATTTAAATTCCCGCAATTAGGTCGCAAAGCACGCTTTGTAGGAATTCCAACGACCTCTGGTACCGGTTCAGAAGTAACACCGTTTGCGGTGATCACCGAAGGTGATAAAAAATACCCGATTGCCGACTATTCTTTAACTCCGACCGTGGCCATTGTAGATCCGGCGTTGGTCATGACCGTGCCGGCACACGTGGCAGCGGATACGGGGCTTGACGTCTTAACCCACGCGACAGAAGCCTATGTGTCCGTATTGGCGAACGATTTTACTGATGGTTTAGCATTACAAGCGATCAAATTGGTATTTGAAAACCTCGAACGTTCTGTAAAAGAAAAAGACGAATATGCGCGCGAAAAAATGCACAATGCCTCAACTATGGCGGGGATGGCGTTTGCGAATGCATTCTTAGGTATGAACCACTCGTTGGCGCATAAAATCGGCGGTCGTTTCCATACGCCGCACGGTCGTACCAATGCGATTTTAATGCCACACGTGATTCGTTATAACGGGACACGCCCGCAAAAAACTGCTACTTGGCCGAAATATAACTACTACAAAGCGGATGTAAAATATCAAGAAATCGCGCGGATGCTTGGCTTGCCTTGCGCTACACCGGAGGAAGGTGTGAAATCTTTCGCGCAGGCTTGTTATGATTTGGCGATCAAAGTGGGCATCAAAATGTCTTTCAAAGAGCAAAATATTGATGAGCAAACTTGGATGGATGCTCGTCGTGATGTGGCGTTACTTGCTTTTGAAGACCAATGTTCACCGGCAAATCCACGTTTACCGTTAGTGGAAGATATGCAAACTATCTTAACTAATGCGTATTACGGTTACGATGCAAGTAAATATTAATGCATTGAAAACGTTGTAAAAATTGACCGCACTTTAATCGTTTTGAGGCGTTAAAGTGCGGTTATTTTTTGTGATTTTTGTTGAGATAAAACGCACTATTTTGCTTGGTTATCGCGGTTTTGTTATGTCATAATGGGGTTTATTTTTTTAGCATAAATTGCTTAATCCTAATGTGATTTATGATTTTTTATTAACCATTAAAGGACACCAGATGATCAAATTGCCTTCCAAAATCCGCTTGCTTGCGGCGTTTACTTTGAGTTTTTCCGTTCATTTGTATGCGGAGCAACCGCTCAATCAAATTTATCATGTATTGAATTATAGTTGTTATCAGGCTTATGATAATTCAGGAAATGTGGTGGAGTATTGTTCGCCACTACAGATTGATAGCGTGGAGGAATTTGCTGTTCCTATGGGGGGAATGTTAACCGAAGAAGGGCGTTTAGATGCGGCGTTGAAATATGCAAAAAATAAAGATAAAGACTTGGAAAAAGCTAAGTCGCCGCAACCGGTAAATATTCCTGTACCTGTTGCTGCAAGCGGTGGGCGTAGCGGTTCTACTGCTACGACGTCTGCCGGTGGCGATTTAAAGAATCCAAATCCACAGTATTTGCTAGAAAAAGCGGAAATTGCAGTGAAACAAGCGCAGACCCAGTATGATGTGGATTTGAGACGATTAGAAAATGAACGAAAAGCCTTAAGTCGTTTACAGGCGAAAGTTGAAGAAACGCAAGCTGCAGCGGAAAAAGCCGTACAGATTGCTAAAGCAAATCCAAGTGATATTGCGCAAAGAGAGGCGCGTGAGGCGGAAGCAACTGCGCGATATCATGCTTCACGTTTGCATTCCAATCGGATGGAAACCTATGAGAAAAGGGTGGCTAACAGTGCGCAGAAATTAGCTGAAGCAAAAGCTAATGCGGAGGATGTGAGAGCGCGTTATGCATCGGGGGAAACTGTAGTGGAATAAAAAGTGCGGTCAAAATGACCGCACTTTAGAGGAGTAAAAACAAGAAGATGAAACCGTCTAGCGATAGACGGTTTTTTTGATGAGATTAGTCGTTATTTTGTAATAACGTGCGGTAGATAATGCCGCCTAAGATACCACCGATAATCGGCGCAACCCAGAATACCCATAATTGATCAATTGCCCAGCTACCTTGGAAGATGGCAACAGCGGTACTACGTGCCGGGTTGACGGAGGTATTAGAAACTGGAATGCTGATTAAGTGGATGAGCGTTAAGGCTAAACCGATAGCGATTGGTGCAAAACCGGCGGGTGCTTTTTTGTCTGTGGCGCCATGAATGATAATGAGGAAAAAGGCAGTTAATACAATTTCCGTAATAACGACCGCACTTAATGCGAAACCGTTTGGTGAGTGTTCACCGTAACCGTTTGAGGCGAAACCGGCGCTAGCGTCAAAACCGATTTTACCAGATGCGATGGCATATAATACTGCTGCGCCGGCAATCCCGCCGATCACTTGTGCGACAATGTATGGGATGGCATCTTTGGCGCTAAAACGTCCGCCGGCAACTAAACCGAGAGTCACTGCTGGATTGAAATGTCCACCGGAAATATGTCCGACCGCATAAGCCATAGTTAATACGGTTAAACCGAAAGCGAGTGAAACACCGGCAAAACCGATACCTAATTCTGGATAAGCAGCGGCTAATACCGCACTTCCACATCCACCTAAAACAAGCCAAAATGTACCGAAGAATTCAGCCGATAATTTTTTAAACATGATAAACCTCTAATAAACTAATCTGAAAAATGCGAATTATCGTAGGGTTACACGCTTTGCTACGCGCTATGCTGCGATTTTTCGTCCTCTCATTAGAGTAGGTTTGGCATAGAAAGTTGTGTAAAGTTGTGTAAATGGATATTTGCTTTCGGAAGTCTGTATGTCTAGATTGTTATTTCAACGATTTTTCATTAAAATGTGAAACAATTATTGAGTTTATAAGGTAGTCGATATGGCAGAGTGGGACGGTAAATATATTAGCCCTTATGCAGAGCATGGGAAAAAAAGTGAGCAAGTTAAAAAAATTACGGTGTCGATTCCGATTAAGGTATTGGAAATTTTAACCAATGAGCGGACCCGTCGCCAAATTCGTAATTTGCGCCATGCGACGAATAGTGAGTTATTATGTGAGGCGTTCTTGCACGCTTTTACTGGTCAACCTTTGCCAACCGATGAGGATTTGTTAAAAGAGCGCAGCGATGAAATTCCGGAGCAGGCGAAAGCAGTGATGCGTGAATTGGGTATTGATCCGGAAACGTGGGAATATTAGACCGCACTTTTTGGTTTTTCAAGGTAAATTTCGTGGAAAAAGCTTGCGAGATGGCAGAATTGCCTGTATAATCCGCAAGCTTTTTATATGAAAGTCGTTTAATGTAATCATTTATTAAACGGGTATTACAATTAGGTAATACATAAACAATGTTCCCGATTTGGGAGCTAAAACAGGTTACTGCACTTCCCTTTCAATTTGATGTATGAGAGGTGATGGTGTCAGTTTTATTATTAGCTAAATTTATTGGAGCTCTGGTCTAATGCAGAACCAAAGAATCCGTATCCGCTTAAAAGCTTTTGATCATCGTTTAATTGATCAATCTACAGCGGAGATCGTAGAAACAGCTAAACGTACTGGCGCACAAGTTCGTGGTCCGATTCCTTTACCGACTCGTAAAGAACGTTTTACCGTGTTGATTTCTCCACACGTAAACAAAGACGCTCGTGACCAATACGAAATTCGTACACACAAACGTTTAGTAGATATCGTAGAGCCAACAGAAAAAACTGTTGATGCATTAATGCGTTTAGATTTGGCTGCCGGCGTTGACGTGCAGATCAGCCTAGGTTAATTAAGAGGTTATGACAATGATTGGTTTAGTCGGTCGTAAAGTTGGTATGACTCGTATCTTCAATGAAGATGGCGTGTCTATTCCAGTTACCGTTATCGAAATCGAAGCCAACCGCGTAACTCAAGTTAAAACTCTTGAAAACGATGGCTATACTGCAATTCAAGTTACTACTGGCTCTAAAAAAGCAAGTCGTGTAACTAAGCCTGAAGCAGGTCATTTCGTGAAAGCAGGTGTTGAAGCTGGTCGCGGTTTATGGGAATTTCGTACTGAAGGTGAAGAATTCACTTTAGGTCAAGAAATTAACGTTGACATCTTTACTGATGTTAAAAAAGTAGATGTTACCGGTACTTCTAAAGGTAAAGGTTTCCAAGGTGGTGTTAAACGTTGGAATTTCCGTACTCAAGATGCTACCCATGGTAACTCTTTATCACATCGTGTGCTTGGTTCTATTGGTCAAAACCAAACTCCAGGTCGTGTGTTTAAAGGTAAAAAAATGGCAGGACACTTAGGTGCTGAACGTGTAACCGTTCAATCCCTTGAAGTTGTTCGTGTAGATGCTGAGCGTAAATTATTATTAGTGAAAGGTTCTGTACCTGGAGCAACTAATAGTGATGTTATTGTTAAACCAGCAGTTAAAGCATAAGTCTAGGAGATAGAGATGGAATTACAAGTTGTAGGTGCAAACGCACTCACTGTTTCTGAAACTACCTTCGGACGTGAGTTTAACGAAGCGTTGATCCATCAAGTAGTTGTTGCTTATGCAGCAGGTGCTCGTCAAGGTTCTCGCGCGCAAAAAACTCGTGCTGAAGTGTCTGGTTCAGGCAAAAAACCTTGGCGTCAAAAAGGTACAGGTCGTGCGCGTTCTGGTGATATCAAATCACCAATCTGGCGTTCAGGTGGTATTACTTTTGCTGCGAAACCACAAGATCACAGCCAAAAAGTAAACAAAAAAATGTACCGTGGTGCAATCAAAAGCATTCTTTCTGAATTAGTTCGTCAAGACCGTTTAGTGGTTGTTGAGAAATTCGAAATTGACGCACCAAAAACTAAAGTATTAGCACAAAAATTAAAAGATATGGCGTTAACTGACGCGCTTATCATCACTGCAAGTTTAGATGAGAATCTATTCTTAGCAGCACGTAACTTATATAAAGTTGATGTACGTGATGTTCAAGGTATCGATCCGGTAAGCTTAATTGCTTTCGATAAAGTGGTTGTTACTGTTGATGCAGTGAAACAAATTGAGGAGATGTTAGCATGATTCAACAAGAACGTTTGCTAAAAGTGTTAAAAGCACCACATGTCTCTGAAAAAGCAACAAATAACGCTGAGAAGTCAAACACTATCGTTTTCAAAGTGGCTTTAGATGCAAATAAAGTTGAAATTGCCAACGCGGTTGAGCAATTATTTGAAGTGAAAGTGGATTCTGTTCGTACTGTGGTTGTTAAAGGTAAAACTAAACGTCATGGTGCTAAAACAGGTCGTCGCAGTGACTGGAAAAAAGCTTATGTAACTCTTCAAGAAGGTCAATCACTTGACTTCGTTGAAGGTGCGGCAGAGTAATTACGGAGGAATAGAAAACTATGGCTATCGTTAAATGTAAGCCGACCTCCGCTGGTCGTCGTCACGTTGTTAAAATCGTGAACCCTGAATTACATAAGGGCAAACCTTACGCACCATTATTAGATACTAAATCTAAAACTGGTGGTCGTAATAATTTAGGACGTATCACTACTCGTCATATCGGTGGTGGTCATAAACAACATTACCGTTTAATCGATTTCAAACGTAACAAGTTAGATATCCCAGCGGTGGTTGAGCGTCTTGAATATGATCCAAATCGTTCTGCAAATATCGCTTTAGTGCTTTATAAAGACGGTGAACGTCGTTATATTTTAGCGCCTAAAGGTTTAAGCGCAGGCGATCAAATCCAAGCTGGTGTGAATGCGCCGATTAAAGTTGGTAACTCATTACCAATGCGCAATATTCCAGTTGGTTCAACTGTGCATAACGTTGAATTAAAACCGGGTAAAGGCGGTCAAATCGCTCGTTCTGCCGGTGCGTATGTACAAATTATCGCTCGTGAAGGTAATTATGTAACTTTACGTCTTCGTTCAGGCGAAATGCGTAAAGTATTATCTGAATGTACTGCTACCATCGGTGAAGTGGGTAATTCAGAGCATATGCTTCGCGTACTTGGTAAAGCAGGTGCAAGCCGTTGGAGAGGTATTCGTCCAACTGTTCGTGGTACTGCGATGAACCCGGTTGACCACCCACACGGTGGTGGTGAAGGTCGTAACTTCGGTAAACATCCTGTTACACCTTGGGGCGTTCAAACCAAAGGTAAGAAAACTCGTCACAACAAACGTACTGATAAATTTATCGTACGTCGTCGTGGCAAATAATATTCATTAATTAAGAGGAAAAGCCATGCCACGTTCTCTCAAGAAGGGTCCATTCCTTGACCTACACTTGTTGAAGAAGGTAGAGAAGGCGGTGGAAAGCGGGGATAAAAAACCAATTAAAACTTGGTCCCGTCGTTCAATGATCATTCCATCAATGATCGGATTGACCATCGCAGTCCATAATGGTCGTCAGCACGTTCCTGTTTATGTTTCTGATGAAATGATCGGTCATAAATTAGGTGAATTTGCACCGACTCGTACTTACCGCGGTCACGCTGCGGATAAGAAAGCTAAGAAGTAAGGGGTAAAAGATGGAAACTATTGCAAAACATCGTTACGCTCGCACTTCAGCACAAAAAGCTCGCTTAGTTGCGGATTTAATCCGTGGTAAAAAAGTAGCTCAAGCGTTAGAAATTTTAACTTACACCAACAAAAAAGCGGCAGCTTTGGTGAAAAAAGTGCTTGAGTCTGCGATTGCTAATGCTGAGCATAATGACGGTGCAGATATCGATGATCTTAAAGTTGCGAAGATCTTTGTAGATGAAGGTCCAAGCATGAAACGTGTAATGCCACGTGCTAAAGGTCGCGCAGATCGCATTTTAAAACGTACAAGCCACATCACTGTGGTTGTGTCAGATCGTTAATCGTAGAGGAATAGCAAATGGGTCAAAAAGTACATCCACATGGTATTCGCCTAGGTATTGTTAAGCCTTGGAACTCTACTTGGTTCGCGAATACACAAGATTTCGCTGATAATTTAGACGGCGATTTCAAAGTACGTAAATTCTTAAATAAAGAATTAGCGAATGCTTCCGTGTCACGTATCACTATTGAGCGTCCGGCAAAAAGTATTCGTGTAACAATTCACACAGCTCGTCCAGGTATCGTTATCGGTAAAAAAGGCGAAGATGTTGAAAAATTACGTAACGCAGTAGCACAAATAGCAGGCGTTCCGGCACAAATCAACATTGCTGAAGTGAAAAAACCTGAATTAGATGCAAAATTAGTTGCAGACAGCATCGCTTCTCAATTAGAGCGTCGTGTTATGTTCCGTCGTGCGATGAAACGTGCGGTACAAAACGCAATGCGCTTAGGTGCCAAAGGTATCAAAGTTGAAGTAAGCGGTCGTTTAGGTGGTGCAGAGATTGCACGTTCTGAGTGGTATCGTGAAGGTCGCGTACCTCTACATACATTACGTGCGGACATCGATTATAACACTGCTGAAGCTCATACTACTTACGGCGTTATCGGCGTTAAAGTATGGATCTTCAAAGGTGAAATTCTTGGTGGAATGGCTGCAATTGCGCAACAACCGGAACAACAACCTGCCGCGCCTAAAAAGGCACCTCGCGGTAAAGGTCGTAAATAAGGAGAATTGTTAAATGTTGCAACCAAAACGTACAAAATTCCGTAAAGTCCACAAAGGTCGTAACCGTGGTATTGCTGGTGGTACAGAAGTTAGCTTCGGTACTTTCGGTTTAAAAGCAGTTGGTCGTGGTCGTTTGACCGCACGTCAAATCGAAGCCGCTCGTCGTGCGATGACTCGTGCAGTTAAACGTCAAGGTAAAATCTGGATCCGTGTATTCCCAGATAAACCAATTACTGAAAAACCATTAGAAGTTCGTATGGGTAAAGGTAAAGGTAACGTTGAGTACTGGGTAGCCTTAATCCAGCCGGGCAAAGTCCTTTATGAAATGGATGGTGTGTCTGAAGAAATCGCAAGAACCGCATTTGCATTAGCAGCGGCAAAATTGCCAATCAAGACCACTTTCGTAACTAAAACGGTGATGTAATGAAAGCTCAAGAACTACGTACAAAAACTGTTGAAGAGCTGAATGCTGAATTGGTTAACTTGTTAGGTGAGCAATTCAAATTGCGTATGCAAGCAGCCACCGGTCAGCTTCAACAAACCCATCAGTTAAAACAAGTGCGTCGCAGTATTGCACAAGTGAAAACTGTATTAACCGAGAAGGCGGGTGAGTAATGACTGATAAAATTCGTACCGTGCAAGGTAAAGTTGTAAGTGACAAAATGGATAAATCCTTTGTTGTTGCTATCGAACGTAAGGTTAAACACCCACTTTATGGTAAGTTTATCCGTCGTACAACTAAATTACATGTACACGATGAAAACAACGAAGCGAAATTAGGTGATGTTGTTGAAATTAGAGAGTGTCGCCCACTTTCTAAAACTAAATCTCACACTTTAGTTCGCGTTGTTGAAAAAGCTGTAGCTTAATCAACAGACTAATCTAATGAAAACCCCTAGTATTGCTACTAGGGGTTTTTGTTTTATATATAATATTTTCTCTTTTTTAGTTTAACGTTTATTGCTTGTTTCTTAAGCTAAAGTGCGGTCACTTTTTTTATTATTTTCGCATCAGAAAATCACATTATTTATCCCGATCATCCACGCCAATCAGCAGATATTCTCCGTTTTCATTGCAAAGGCTGCGGAAACCGACGTTGGTGACTTTAAACGGGGTTTTATCACAGAGTGGGAGATAGTCAAAGTTATCATGGTGATGACCATGAAATACATGACTAACGCTCATTTTCACTGCCAATGAATTGATAATTTGGAAACCAGAGGGGTGAGGTTTTGGGGCCTCATGACAGATTAAAATATCAGCTTTTTGTTGTTCAAGGCATTCAATATCTGATGGAAAAATTGATGTGCGATGTCTTAAGGGAATACCTCCACGCCAAATTTTTTCTTGTGAACAATATTGGCAATAGTGGATGGGATCCAAAAACAATGGTTTATTCGGCGGCATCCAAATTTGCCCCCGAAAAACACCACCGAGTCCAGCAATGCGCTTACCTTGAATTTCTACTACACGACCGTGCAAATTGCGCTTTTTCCATTCCGATCCCCACAAGGATTCAAACGCGGCAGTCGTTTTGCTGTCGTGGTTACCATGGATAAACCAGAGATCGCAATGTTTCGCTAAATTATCTAATTCATCGGTATTGGTGAGTTGTAAATCGCCAAGTATGATCAGTGCCAAATCCTTCTGATTTTCAACAAAGGGATAGAGGTGAGCGTAACTTCCATGCGGGTCACCTGCAAACAAAATCATGCTTTATTTTACTCCTCAATTTTATGCTCTGCGTGTAACTCGGGTAATTCTTCTTCGTTTAAGATTTTTTCCACAATCGCTTTGACTTGGTTATATCGCTCTAAATAGCTCGGTGATTCAATTTCGATATAAGGAATATTATGTTTATCCAGTAATTTTTTTAGTAACCCTTGAAAACGCTGACGTTGTTTGGTGTTACCGAGTCGACGCAACCCATCGTCTACCCATTTGGTATTGTTATTGAGTAAAATAGTGACATCAAATGGATATTCTTTAATCATCGAATCCAGAAACGGATGCGCTTTACCTTCATATTGTATGCAAAAGGCTTGTGTAGTGATGAAATCTGTATCTACAAATGCAATTTTGGTGGCATGGCGCACTGCATAATCAATGTATCGCTGGTGGCCCAACGCCATTTGCGGATAATCAGAATATTGCATTGCTTGTTCATCACCACCCAGTTTTTCAAACACGAATTCGCGACCATATTCCCACGCTGATGTGGTGTTGAAGACGCTGGATAATTTATTGACCAACACCGATTTACCGCTGCTTTCACCACCTAAAATAGCAATAGTTTTAGCGAAGAATGGGCGAACTTCTTTTGGAATAAATTTCCAGTAATGGAATGGGTTATTGCGAATTTTGGTTGCAGATACATTGAAAAAGCGACGCTCTGGATCCACTAACTCCACTTCAAGATTCAGATATTTTTCGTAAGGTGCTTTATCTTGAATTTCACTGCTGAACACAATGGTTGGAGTAAAGTTTTTCTCTTTAAACAAGGTCTTAACCCGTTCCGCCCAGGCTTCCCAACCGTTCGGATAACTTGGTAACCCGTCTTCGACAAGGTGGTGAATAAAGATCTTATCTTGTTGATATTTAAATATTTGTTGCATCCAACGCAAGCGATCTTGCTCGGTCGGCATACTTTTCATTTTGCTGTCATAAAACAGTTTTAAATCCCGATCCGTATCACTACATACGATAACATGAATTTCGTCCACTTTACTGAATGCTTCATAAATCATATTAATATGACCGGTATGCACCGGATAAAATTTACCAAAAATCACGCCGACTTTTTTATCTTCTTGTTCGACGATTTGTAGCGCTTTATGTAAGGCTTTTAGTTTTGTTGCGCTTGGATTTTTAATTTTTCCGCTGACTAATTGGTTAAAATAGGCGCGCGTAATATTCGCTTGTTGGCAAACATCATTGACTTTTAAATTTAATTGCTTGCGTTTTTGTTGCAAATAAGCAAAAGCTGACATAGCCTCTCCTTTTTATGTCAAAAATAGACCGCACTTTTGTTTTTGACAATGAAAAGTGCGGTGGAAATTTTGTTAATTTCCAGTTTGTTTATCTTCCGCTTGGGCAAGATATTGTTCTAAACGTTTTTCTAGGTCTGCCAATTTTTCACGGGTACGTAGCAAGACTTGCGTTTGTACATCAAATTCTTCACGAGTGACCAAATCCAATTTGGATAATTGCGCTTGTAACGTTTGCTTTAATTTTGCTTCGGCATCTTGCCCTAATTCTTTGATACCCTGTGGTAAAGCATCTTGAATTTGTTGAATGATTTGTTCAATTTTTTTCGGGTTAAGCATAAAAACCTCATATTTCCTTTACATTCTTATTATTTCTCTATTGTAGTCAATCTTATTATAAATAAAAACATTTTTTCTTCTCTGTAGATTACAAGAGCGGAAGTTTTCGCTATAATAGAAAGGAATTCTCAGGGCAGGGTGCAATTCCCTACCGGTGGTAAGTCAAATGACAAGCCCACGAGCGTTTACCTTAACGGTAAAGTCAGCAGATTTGGTGTAAATCCAAAGCCGACAGTGACAGTCTGGATGAAAGAGAATAAACAAGTTTTGCTTGCAAAACTTGCGCTTTTTATTTTACTGTTAACTTCATTTCTTAACGGAGAAATAAAATTTCTCATCGCCCTGATTCTGGTATTTATAATTAATTTTATATAAGGATTTTACTATGAATCAGTCAGTATTAGCGCCTTTCGGCGATTCAGAACAACGCGTTAAAAATGCACTTGAAGCCTTCAGACAAGGCAATGGCGTTTTAGTGCTGGATGACGAAGATCGTGAAAACGAAGGTGATCTTATTTTCCCGGCGGAAACGATTACGCCGGAACAAATGGCAATGTTAATCCGTTATGGCAGCGGGATTGTATGTCTTTGTATTACGGACGAATTATGTAAGCAATTGGATTTACCGCCAATGGTACAACATAACACTAGCGCTAATAAAACCGCATTTACCGTGACTATTGAGGCGGCAAAAGGTGTAACTACCGGTGTTTCTGCGTCTGATCGCGTGACCACGATTCGTGCCGCTATTGCTGATGGTGCGAAACCGGAAGATTTACATAGACCGGGACACGTATTTCCATTAAGAGCGCAAACTGAGGGCGTCCTTGTTCGCCGCGGTCATACTGAAGCATCTATCGATCTTGCCCGTCTCGCTGGTTACAAACCTGCAGGTGTTATTTGTGAAATTACCAATGACAATGGCTCCATGGCACGCGCTCCAGAAATCGTTGCATTTGCCCAAAAATTTGGCTACCCTGTTGTCACTATCGAAGATTTAGTGGCGTATCGTTTGAAATATTCGGTTTGATTTTTTTACTTAACCTTACGTTAAGTCGCTAGAATAATTAAAATATCCGTATCTGATATTTATCAGATACGGATATTTATTGGGTTATTTATAAGCCATTTCATTCCAATGTAATTGGTTTTTGAAATCGGTTAATTTGGTTTCTGCATGGATATGTATAAATTCAATATCCAAGTATTCGGCAAACATCTGTAGCATTTCGGCGTCAATATCTAAGCTAAATACACTGTGATGTGCGCCGCCGGCAAGTACCCAAGCCTGTGTTCCGATATCAAAATTTGGCTTTAATTTCCAAAAGGCGTGACCTACGGGTAATTTTGGCATAGCTTGTGGTTTTTCTACCGCTTCTAAATCAGCAACGATCATTCTAAATCGATTTCCCATATCCACAATGGTAGTATTGATTGCATCACCGGCCTTAGCGCTAAAAATTAAGCGGGTAGGGTCTGCTTTACCACCGATTCCGAGCGGTTGAATATCTAATAAAGGTTTATCTTCGGCAATTGAGGGACAAACTTCTAACATATGTGCGCCTAGCACCAATTCGTTTTGTTTATCTAGATTGTAGGTGTAGTCCTCCATAAAAGAAGTCCCTTTTGTTAAACCATAACTCATTACTTTTAATGCACGGACTAAGGCGGCTGTTTTCCAATCACCTTCCGCTCCAAAACCATAACCTTGTTGCATTAAGCGCTGTACAGCTAACCCTGGCAATTGTTTTAGTCCATTAAGATTTTCAAAGGTATCGGTGAAGGCATGGAAACCGCCTTTTTCTAAGAAAGTTTTTAGACCGAGTTCAATTTTGGCACTGTCTAAAAGTGCGGTACGTTTTTCGCCATTTTCTTTAAGGCAATCTACTAATTGATAGCATTGTTCATATTCTGCGACCAATTGTTGTGCATCTTGTTCGGATACTTGATTGATACATTCTACTAATTGATAAACACCGTATCCGTTGACGCTGTAACCAAATTTAATTTGAGCTTCAACTTTATCACCTTCAGTAACAGCGACTTCACGCATATTGTCACCAAATCGCGCAATTTTTAAGTGTTTTTGATCGTAAATAGCAGTAATTACGCGCATCCAACGATCCAGTTTCTGCTTCACTTCCGCACTTTGCCAATGACCGACTAACACTGTTTTAGGTTTGCGTAAACGTGCAGTAATAAAGCCAAACTCACGATCGCCATGAGCAGTTTGATGTAAATTCATGTAATTCATATCAATTTCATTCCAAGGAATTGTTGGATAAAATTGAGTATGGAATTGTAAGAGTGGTTTGGTTAATTGTGATAAGCCGGCTATCCACATTTTTGCAGGTGAAAAAGTATGCATCCAAGCCATCACACCGATACAAGCATCCGTATTATTAGCTGCTTGACATAACCGTAAAATGTCATCTGGTGTTGTTGCTAATTCTTTTAATTTTATTTGTACAAAGGGGCATTGTTGATTGAGATATTGTGTGACTTGTTGTGCATGTTGTTGTACTTGTTTTAGCGCCTCCTCTCCATAGAGATGTTGGCTGCCAACCATGAACCACACTTCTAATTTTTTGATAAACTCCATTGTTTCATTCCTTCTTTTAATTAAATGTCATTATTTTTCTACCGCACTTTTATGGCGGCTTGCACAATAGGCAATCCTTTTTTGTAATGTTGCATAAATTTTTCATATCCTTCCGCCATCGCCTTGCTTGGTTGTGACGTGTTCATTTCAAATTTTTGAAAAATAATTTGATCCAAATACTGTTCTAAAGATAGGTGTGGCGCATGGTGAAGGTAATTGGCGAGTAACGCAATTCCCCATGCTCCACCTTCAGTTGCTGTTTCCATCGTCATAATTGGAATATTTAAGGCTGAAGCTAAAATTTTTGAGGCGACATTTTGTGTTTTAAAAATGCCACCATGTGCCAAAATTTGTGAGATTTCAACTTTTTCTTGTTGAGTAAGAATATCCATGCCCAATTTCATCGCTGCGAATGCGCTATAAAGTTGAGCTCGGATGAGGTTGGCCAAATTAAATTTACTTTGCGTTGGGTGGATAAGTAGTGGGCAACCACTAGATAAATCAAGGCTGTGTTCACCGGAATAGAATCCATAAGATAACACTTGTCCACAATCTTCATCTCCGGTCAAGGCTTGAGTAAACAAAGTTTCATACAGCTGGGTTGACGTATGAGGTATGCCAAAAGCGGTTAAACATTCACTAAATATTTTCATCCAAGCATTAATATCCGTCGTACAGTTATTGGCATGTGCCATAGCAACGGTTTTTCCTGCCGGAGTGGTAACTATATCTAAGTTTTCATAAACTTGTGAAAGTGTTTTTTCTAATACAATCATAGCAAAAGCAGATGTGCCAGCGGAAATGTTACCGCTTTTTTCTTTGATGCTATTAGTCGCGACCATGCCGGTTCCTGCATCGCCTTCTGGAGGACATAACGGGCAGCCGGCTTGTAACATTCCGCTTGGATCGATTAATTTAGCCCCTTGTTCGGTTAGATACCCCGCATTTTCTCCAGCAACCAATACTTTTGGCAAAATGTTATCTATCTTCCAAATATAATGTTTGTCCTCGATGAGTTGATTAAATGCATTTAGCATGGATACGTCATAATTATTGCACTGTGGATCAATTGGGAACATCCCAGAGGCATCACCAATTCCTAAGACTTTTTGATCAGTCAAACACCAATGCACATAACCTGAGAGTGTGGTCATATAATCAATTTGCGGAAGATGACTTTCTTCGTTCAAAATAGCTTGGTAAAGATGTGCAATGCTCCAGCGTTGTGGAATATTATGCTGAAAAAGAGCGGTTAGTTTTTGCGCAGAATTTTCAGTAATATTATTACGCCATGTGCGGAATGGGACGAGTAAATTTTTATACTGATCAAAAGGCATATAGCCATGCATCATCGCGCTAATACCGATCGCATTTACTTTACGGATAGAGGTATGATATTTCTGCTGCACTGATTGAACTAAATTTCGATAAGCTTCTTGTACACCAAACCAAATATCTTGTTGAGAATATGTCCAAACATCATCAATTAATTGGTTTTCCCAAT
Organism: [Pasteurella] aerogenes; assembly: GCA_900637275.1. Classification (NCBI taxonomy): domain Bacteria; kingdom Pseudomonadati; phylum Pseudomonadota; class Gammaproteobacteria; order Pasteurellales; family Pasteurellaceae; species [Pasteurella] aerogenes. Next base: position 1,851,641 of record LR134362.1, on the reverse strand, counting down.
TAAACCCTCCACTAGCTAGGATATTACCTTCGGGATCAATTAGTACCGCTTTAATTCTAGTTGAACCGAATTCTATGCCTAAACTAATATTTTCATTAATCATTGTCCCTGTATTCATACTGCCTCCAAGTTAAGCTTTAGTAAATAATGTATTTTTTTGTAAAAATATGAATAAGATAAGTAATGATCCCCATAATATCATTGTGATATAACTACTTACTCCTAACATATTTAATCCACTTTCTATGATTTGTAATAAAATGAGGGCAAGTATAATGCCAAGAAAACGCCCTCTCCCTCCATCAGGATTAAATCCTCCTAAGACGGTCGCAAGGATGGATGTTAGTAGATAAGAATCGCCATAAGAAGCTTTAGCTGAGTTTAGTTTTGACATCATTAGTAACCCTGCAAAAACACAGAGAATTGCCGAAATAATATAAACATAAATTAAGATTTTTTTTGTGTTAATTCCAGAGTAGAAAGTGGCTTTTTCATTATTTCCGATAAAGTAAATAGCTTTCCCTGTTGTGTTTTTTTCCAAGAAAATCCATACAAATAAGAATAAGACTAAAAATATAATGATCGGTAATGGGATAAGAAAAAACGTAGATGCATTAATATTTAAAATTATGTTAGGATAATTAGCAATTGTTGAACCATTAGTTACTAATATATTTAATCCATTTATTAATGTCATTGTTCCTAAGGTAGCTAGGATTGGTGAGACTCTAATAACTGCAATTAGTGTACCATTAATTAGACCAATAATTAATGCACATAATAAACTTATAATGATTCCTAGTATTATATAACTGTTATCATCGAATTGAGTTGAAAAATAGGCAATTATTAAAGAACAAGCATTCATTGTTGCAATAATAGATAAATTAATTCCTCCAGTTAATATAGTAATCGCCATTGCTAATGTTAATATCCCTAATACTGGTATTTGTGAGGCCATTGATTGAAAATTTGATATAGACCAAAAAATATCTGGTATTAATATGCTAAATGATATTATGGAAATAATAAATAAAATAAGTAAATACTTGATGGAAGTATCAGTGATATTTTTCATATTTACTCCTTAATAAGAGAAACTTTTTCTGTTTGTTATTGCATTGAGACTAATACTGAGGATGATAATGCAGCCAGTAATAACCATTTGCCAATAAGAGGAAACATTTAATAAATTAAGTCCATTTTGAATTATAGCCAATAGCGCAACCCCCATAACTGTTCCTAGTAGTGAGCCTTTTCCTCCAGTTAAACTGGTTCCACCTAGAACAACAGCGGCTAATACAGTAAGTTCATAGCCTAAGAGAGAATCTGGGGCTACTGATTGTACGGTATAAGATTGTACAATACCGGCAAGCCCTGACATTAGCCCCATATATCCATAAGCAAATAAATGAAGTTTTAAAATACTAAATCCTATCCGAGAAGTTGCATCTTTGTTACCGCCAAGTGCATAGATCTGTCTTCCGACAGTTAATTTGGTGATAATAATACCGGTTAATAAAATTGCAAATAAAGCAATAATAATTTGGAATGATAATCCATATGTAAAACCATCTTCTGCAATAGATTTAAAGAAAATAATTTCTTCTTGAAACCATTCTGGGTAATCATATAACCATACACCTTTAGTAATATAAAGTAGTGCTCCATAGAATACATTAAGAGTAGATATCGTAATAATAATAGAAGGGACATTTAATTTATTAACAAGAATAGCATTAACAAAACCTAATAAAATTCCAATTGAGCAAGATATAAAGAATACCCCTAAAAAACCAATCTCGTAATGAGAGATGAGTGAGATCATAATATATTGTGAAATTATGGTCATTGCCGGAAAAGAAATATCAATTCCTCCAGATAATAGTACAATAAATAAACCACAAGATAGAATCATTAACATGCTATAGTTATTTGTAATATCATAAATATTCTCGATTGTTGCAAAATCATCTGTCCATATAGATAGAATAATTGCTAATATCGCAAGAGTAATAAAGAGAATTTTATTGCTAGTGATTTTCATAAATAGCCTCCTCTACATCTTTTTCAGAACATTCAGATGGATATAGTTCGTGAGTAATTGTTCCTTTTTTCATAATCAATATTCGATGACTATTGTAATAGGCTTCTTCAATTTCATCTGTAACAAAAATAACAGAAATTCCTTTTATAATTAATTCTTTTATAATATTGAATATTTCTTCTTTATTGGCGATGTCAACTCCAATTGTAGGGGAATCTAAAATGATAATTTGAGGTGAAATTGCTAACCATTTTGCAATAGATACTCGTTGAGCATTACCACCGGATAGTGTATTCACGGGTAAATCTGAATTGCTGGCTTTAATTTTTAGTGATTGAATTAACTGATTACTTTTTTGATAAGAGATAGTTTTATTAATTAGGTTAATCTTGTTTGCTATTTTATTAAAAATAGTAGAAATAATATTGTTATGAATACTTTCTTGCATGATTAAACCAGTTGTGAGGCGATCCTCGGAAACATAAGCAATTCCATTTTTTATTGCATCTCGGTTATTTTTAAATTTAATTTTTTTACCATTTAATAATATATCGCCTGATGTAGGATAGGTTATACCGAATAAGCTTAAGCATAATTCTGTTCTACCAGATCCTAATAATCCAGTTAGCGCAATGATTTCGCCTTTTTTGAGTGAAAAATTGATATTTTTATATTGGGATGTTAGAGATAAATTTCTTACTTCTAGTACGTTAGGTTGATTTGATAAATTTACTTTGTTTAGCTTTTTGGGGGTTATTTCTAATCCGGTCATTAGAAAACCTAGTCTTTTTTCGTCAACTTCCGCTATAGGGTATTTCCCTACCATATTACCATCTTTTAATACAAGTACGTTATCTGAAACTTTCATTACTTCAGCCAATTTATGGCTAACAAAAATGATACTGATCCCTTTGCTTTTAAGTTTGATGACAACATTCAGTAAATCGTTAACCTCTTTTGCGGTAAGAGATGCTGTTGGTTCATCCATAATGAGTAATTTTGCATTTTGAGCAAGTGCTCGGCAGATAGCAACAAGCTGTTGTTGTGCTATCGGTAAAGTCTCTACTACAGCATCAAGGTCTAAATTTGCATTAATGCTTTCAATTGCTAATTTCGCTTCTTTTTTTAGGTTTTGATGATTAACTACGCCTAATTTTCGATAGGCGTTGATTGTTATGTTTTCGCTTACGGTTAAATTAGGGAATAAGGCAAGATCCTGATAAATAACTTGTATCCCTTTACGGATTGATTGTTCAGGTGTAAGTTTAGTATATTGGCTTGCACCAATTTGAATTTGAGCACCATCATCAGGTTGATAAACACCGGATAATATTTTAATAAGTGTAGATTTACCACATCCATTTTGTCCGGCTAAACAAAGTGCTTCTCCATAACTTAGATCTAGAGTGACATTATTTAACGCTTTCACTCCATGGAAAGTTTTACTAATGTTATTCATCGTAATAAAAGCCATAATACCTCCTAAATAAAAGAGTTCACCACGTACTTGTAGTGAACTCTTAAATTTATTAATTAATAAAGATTATCAATATTTTCTTTTGTTACTCTTAATACATTATGAAATTGAAGTAGTTTTTTCTCTGTATCTACTTTAGCTTTACCTACAGTTGGAATTTCCATTCCATCTTCAATTTTTTCTCCTTTTAAGAGTTTAGCTGCAACGGCAGCAAGCGCATAACCTGCACTTGCTGGATCATAAGTAATTCCCATCGTTATATTACCTGACTTAATTAATGATGCAGCTTGTGATGGGATCATCATGCCAAACACGTTTAATTTACCTTTTAAGCGTTTTTCTTTGACAGCCAAGCCTGCCCCAATAGGACCTTGTGAACCAAAAGAGATTACTGCTTTTAGATCTGGATGAGCTTTAATCAAATCGATTGTCGTTCTGCGTGCATCATCAATATTTTCTGCTACAGGCATGCGAGTAGTGACTTCATACATATCAGGATAGTGTTCTTTTTGATATTTAACAAATAGATCTGACCATAAGTTATGTTGTGGTACAGTTAAACTGCCGACATAGAGGACATATCCGCCTTTTCCTCCGAGGGCTTTAGCAACTTCCTCAACATAATCAGCAGCAAATTGAGCATTATCAATAATCTCAATATCCCAGTCCGCACTAGGTTGACCTACAGACTCATTAGTTAAAATTAAAATACCATTTTGTTTTGCTTTTTTAAATACTGGTTCTAATGCACTAGCATCATTTGGTACGATAGAGATCGCATCAACTTTTTTTGCAATTAAATCTTCAATCAGTTTAACTTGTTGTGGTGCATCAGTATTAGATGGCCCCACTTGATAGGCATTAACATTATTGTCTTTACCAGCTTGAACTACACCTTCCCCCATCCGGTTAAACCAAGGCATACCGTCAATTTTAGAAATATTAACAATGTCTGTTGCAAATACTGCACTTGAGCAAGTTAATGTAAAAAGCGTAGAAAGTAATAGACGCTTGAATGTTTGTTTTTTCATAATGTTATCCTCAATGAAAGAGTAAGGTTAAGATCTAAGTACTACACAGTTAACGTATTACCTTGATAGGCATGTCCATCTTATTAAGTGACTTTTTGAAAGGAAAGGTAGGTTTTGGTTATAGAATATGGAAAATTTTGCTATATCATAAAAACTGAGAGATGTGTCACACTATGCGGATTTCACTTTTTTATATTGCTGCCTAAATTGAGAAGGGGAGAGTCCAGTGTGTTTTTTGAATACTTTAGAAAAATATAATGGATCGTTATAGCCAACGGTTTTAGCCAGCATAGCAATAGAGCGATCAGAGAAATATAATGATTTTTTAATTTCTAATATTCTCTGATTTTCTATCCATTGCATAATACTCATACCTACAATTTGAGAGAATAAGTGGGATAACCTTGATGTAGATAAATAAACCCGTTGTGCTAATTCAGTAATTGTCCAATTTTGGGATAAATCTTGTGTAATAAGATTTTGAATAGTGATAATTCTGCTATCTAAAACTTGAGAAATTTCTCTTTTTTCAGCAGAAATACATTTAATCAAAAGGTATTCTAATAAGCTAACTGCCATATTTTCTTTCAAAGCATTGTGAGATTGTAAATCTTTTTCTATTTGAGTAAATATATTACTAATTTCATCAATATATTCCTGATCTTGGAGTTTAATTCTGCCAATATGTTGCTGGGTATCTGACCAATTTAGCCATTGTGTCCAACGTGGATTTGGGTAGAAATATATCCACTTATGTGACCAATATTTGCTTTCTTTACTTCTATGATAGTGGTGGATTGCTTGTGGGGAAAAAAGTAACAACTGACCTTTTGTTGCATAAAATGAATTTTTTCCATCGAATACTGTACCTTTACCTAATGTTGTTAGGTGTAAGATATATCCTTTCATGCCATGTGGGCGATCAACGGTGAAATCTAAGTAATTGCCCTCCTCAATTTGTGTAATGCCTGCTACAAGTTCCAAATTAAATGGATAATTAGGTAGGAGTGGATTAGTATTTTCAGACACGTAATTTACCTCCCCTTCCTCACCCAATACCGATAAGGGGTTTGTTCCACTTCACTTTTTACCAACGTATGATCCATAAATTGGCAGAAACTGGGGATATCTCGCGTGGTGGCGGGGTCATCTGCGATAATTAGGAGGGTTTCGCCGGGTTGCATATGGCGGATTTGTTTGCGTACTAACATTACCGGTTCGGGGCAGCGCAGTCCGATAGCGTCTAAGGTATATTCTGTGGATAACTCAGTCATTTTTGATTTATTATTTGTTTCAATAAGTTTGTGCGTATAATAGCGCGCTATGAGTTATAGGTCAAAATAAGACAGGTTTATGCAATATTTCATTCCTAAAAGTGCGGTCGTTTTTGAAGAAGAAATTAAGAAAAGCCGCTTTATTACTTATTTGCAGCATACGCAAGGACTGTCTCAAGCAAAAGCGTTTTGGGAGCAGGTTCGCGCGTTGCATCCGCAAGCAAGGCATCATTGTTGGGCAGCGGTGGCAGAGCAGCCGACAAATTCGCAGGCGCTGGGTTTTTCTGATGATGGTGAACCTGCTGGAACCGCAGGAAAGCCGATGTTAAATGCGTTATTGGGCAGCGGGATTGGTGAAATTAGTGCGGTAGTTGTGCGTTATTATGGTGGAATTTTGTTGGGAACCGGTGGTTTAGTGCGTGCTTATGGTAATGGTGTACAGCAAGCGTTAGCGTTGTTAGAAACCCATTTGAAAATTGAACGTCAATTCTATGCTTTGGTGTGTGATTATGCGCAAGTCAAGGATATATTAACATTATGCGAACGTCATGACGTGGTGGTGGAATCACAGGATTTTCAGGAAAAAGTGCGGTTTGTTTTGGGCGTAAGTGGTGATACACTAGCGTCATTTACGCAAGATTTGACAGAGCGTTCAGCTGGCCAGTTGCGCTTAATGTTGATTGAATAAGAGAGTAATCTGTGCATATTTTATCCATCGTTCGTATTGTTGGTATTTTGGTGATGTGCTTTTCCGTCACTATGCTGGTGCCGGCTTTTGTTGCTTTGTTATATGGTGATGGCGGCGGGAAATCCTTTATGCAAGCCTTTGCGATAAGTCTGGTTGCCGGAGCTTTATTGTGGTGGTGGTCGCGCCAACATAAAGAAGAATTGCGTTCACGCGAAGGTTTTTTAATCGTGGTGCTGTTTTGGACGGTGCTAGGGTTGCTTGGAGCAATTCCGTTTATGTTATTTGATATGACGCATTTAAATTTCGCCAGTGCTGTCTTTGAATCCTTTTCCGCCTTAACGACAACTGGTGCCACTGTGATGTCTGGGTTGGATTATTTACCAAAGGCGATTTTATTTTATCGGCAATTTTTGCAGTGGATCGGCGGTATGGGGATCATCGTTTTAGCGGTTGCAATTATCCCGTTGTTGGGCATCGGGGAGAGTCAATTGTATCGCGCTGAATCTTCCGGTCCATTAAAAGATCGCAAAGTGCGCCCTCGTATAGCTGAAGTGGCGAAATTATTGTGGTTTACCTATTTATTTCTGACTATTTTATGCGCGGCGGCTTATTGGGGCGCTGGTATGGATGTGTTCGATGCTATTGGACATAGCTTTTCGACGATTTCCAATGGTGGATTTTCTACCCATGACTTGAGTTTAGGTTATTTTAATAGCTCCACGATTTATATTATTACCGCATTTTTTATGTTAATTGCTGGCTGTAATTTCAGTTTGCATATTGCACTAGTCTCTAATTTTCGACGTACTGGAATATGGGGTAATTATTATCGTGATCCGGAGTTTCGCTTTTTCTTTTTTATACAAATTTTGTTTATTACGGTTTTTTCCCTCGGATTATACATGAGCTATGATTTGAGCCTTTTTGATGCTTTTGCACAAGGCGCGTTGCAGTTGTCGTCGATGTCAATGACTGCCGGTTATACCATTTTTGATCTAAATAACTTACCTGCATTTTTATCGATGCTATTAGTTGTTTCTGCTGTCATTGGCGGATGTGCGGGTTCTACCTCGGGTGGATTAAAAGCTATTCGTGTATTAGTACTTAGTTTGCAGGCAACACGAGAACTTAATCATTTAGTGCATCCAAATTTAGTGCAACCGATTAAATTTGGGCGCAATATTTTGCCGCAGCGCGTGGTGGAAAGTATTTGGGCATTTTTGATCACGTTTTTATTTGTCTTTTTAATTTGTGTATTCGCGGTCATCTTATGTGGCATGGAACCTTATGATGCTATTGGTGGGGTATTAGCCACATTGACGAATGCCGGACCGGGCTTGGGAGCAACGAGCCAAACCTTTGCTCATGTGCCGGACAGTGCAAAATTTGTATTTACTTTTGCGATGGTGTGCGGTCGTTTAGAGCTTTTTTCATTACTTGTTTTATTCACTTCTGCTTTTTGGAAAACCTAACATGAAAACCTTAATTTTATATGCAACCCATGATGGTCAAACGAAAAAAATTGCGGAATTTATCGCGAGTTTATTAGAGGGAGAGGTGACGCTGGTTGCTTTAGCAGATTCAGTATCATTAATGGAATTTGATCGGATTATTATCGGTGCATCTGTTCGTTATGGGCATTTTGATCGTGCGTTGTATGAATTTGTGCAAAAAAACACCGCACTTTTACATCAAAAAAGTGCGGTGTTTTTTGGAGTAAATTTAACTGCCCGTAAAGTTGGCAAGGATAGCATCGAAACCAATGTGTATGTCAGAAAATTTTTACAACGTATTGACTGGACGCCAACATTAGCGGCAGTTTTTGCTGGCGCATTGCTTTATCCTCGTTATACTTGGTTTGATCGAGTGATGATTCAATTTATTATGCGCCTTACCGGAGGCGAAACGGACACCAGCAAAGAAATTGAATATACCGATTGGGAAAAAGTGAAAGCATTCGCTCAAAAAATTCAAAAGATGAATTAATATTCATAATTTGCATTCTTTTTATGCATTTTTAGTGTGCTTTGCTCAATAAAAAATCAATTAAATTTTTTTATCAAAAAAGTACTTGCGAGATGAGTTCAAATCACTATAATACGCCTCCGCAACGCAAGAGCAGCAAGCGGTCAGGAAGTGAAAGAAAAAAAGTTTATTTTCTGATTGACATTGAAAGGAAGTTTAATTAGAATTTCAAGCCTTGCTAATTGCAAACGTTCTTTAACAATATATCAGACAATCTGTGTGGGCACTTGTTGATTGACTTTATTTAAAACTATTTTAAATTTTGAAGTCTTAATAGGTGCTTAACTTGAAATTCATAATGATTGAAGAGATTCGGTCATGATTTTATAGTCAGTACATATTGAGCGATTGAACTTGAATTGAAGAGTTTGATCATGGCTCAGATTGAACGCTGGCGGCAGGCTTAACACATGCAAGTCGAACGGTAGCAGGGAGAAAGCTTGCTTTCTTTGCTGACGAGTGGCGGACGGGTGAGTAATGCTTGGGAATCTGGCTTATGGAGGGGGATAACGACGGGAAACTGTCGCTAATACCGCGTAGTGTCGAGAGACGAAAGACCGGGACCGCAAGGCCGGTTACCATAAGATGAGCCCAAGTGGGATTAGGTAGTTGGTGGGGTAAAGGCCTACCAAGCCTGCGATCTCTAGCTGGTCTGAGAGGATGGCCAGCCACACTGGAACTGAGACACGGTCCAGACTCCTACGGGAGGCAGCAGTGGGGAATATTGCGCAATGGGGGCAACCCTGACGCAGCCATGCCGCGTGAATGAAGAAGGCCTTCGGGTTGTAAAGTTCTTTCGGTGATGAGGAAGGCGGTTAGTTTAATAGGCTAATCGATTGACGTTAATCACAGAAGAAGCACCGGCTAACTCCGTGCCAGCAGCCGCGGTAATACGGAGGGTGCGAGCGTTAATCGGAATAACTGGGCGTAAAGGGCACGCAGGCGGTTGCTTAAGTGAGGTGTGAAATCCCCGGGCTTAACCTGGGAATTGCATTTCAGACTGGGCAGCTAGAGTATTTTAGGGAGGGGTAGAATTCCACGTGTAGCGGTGAAATGCGTAGAGATGTGGAGGAATACCGAAGGCGAAGGCAGCCCCTTGGGGAAATACTGACGCTCATGTGCGAAAGCGTGGGGAGCAAACAGGATTAGATACCCTGGTAGTCCACGCTGTAAACGCTGTCGATTTGGGGATTGGGCTTTAAGCTTGGTGCCCGTAGCTAACGTGATAAATCGACCGCCTGGGGAGTACGGCCGCAAGGTTAAAACTCAAATGAATTGACGGGGGCCCGCACAAGCGGTGGAGCATGTGGTTTAATTCGATGCAACGCGAAGAACCTTACCTACTCTTGACATCCAGAGAAGAGCGCAGAGATGTGCTTGTGCCTTCGGGAGCTCTGAGACAGGTGCTGCATGGCTGTCGTCAGCTCGTGTTGTGAAATGTTGGGTTAAGTCCCGCAACGAGCGCAACCCTTATCCTTTGTTGCCAGCACGTTATGGTGGGAACTCAAAGGAGACTGCCGGTGATAAACCGGAGGAAGGTGGGGATGACGTCAAGTCATCATGGCCCTTACGAGTAGGGCTACACACGTGCTACAATGGTGCATACAGAGAGCGACGAGACCGCGAGGTGGAGTGAATCTCAGAAAGTGCATCTAAGTCCGGATTGGAGTCTGCAACTCGACTCCATGAAGTCGGAATCGCTAGTAATCGCGAATCAGAATGTCGCGGTGAATACGTTCCCGGGCCTTGTACACACCGCCCGTCACACCATGGGAGTGGGTTGTACCAGAAGTAGATAGCTTAACCGAGAGGGGGGCGTTTACCACGGTATGATTCATGACTGGGGTGAAGTCGTAACAAGGTAACCGTAGGGGAACCTGCGGTTGGATCACCTCCTTACCTAGATAAAGCGACAGCGAGTGTTCACACAGATTGGCTGAGATATTGTAGACAGAAAAGAATGAAAAAAGACCGCGCTTTTAGGTTACTTTCTAGGTCGAGTAATGGAAATCGTATTAATGCGATAAGCGAAAGCGTGAGGAAAGAGAAGAGATTATCTTTACCTGATGTCCCCATCGTCTAGAGGCCTAGGACATCGCCCTTTCACGGCGGTAACCGGGGTTCGAATCCCCGTGGGGACGCCAATTAAAGATGATTTCATATTATCTTATTGTTCTTTAAAAAATTGGAAACAAGCTGAAAACTGAGAGATTTTCTGTAGGGATGATTAATAATCATCCCCAAGTAGAAAGTCTGAGTAGTTCGAAAAGAAATCTTAACTGAGAAAAGGCAGTTAAGTGTTTAGTTGTAGAGATAATACCCTCAGACATAAAATGTTTGAGGTTGTATGGTTAAGTGACTAAGCGTACACGGTGGATGCCTAGGCAATCAGAGGCGAAGAAGGACGTGCTAATCTGCGAAAAGCTTGGATGAGTTGATAAGAGGCGAATAATCCAAGATATCCGAATGGGGAAACCCGATGGATGAAGAATCCATCATTCTTAAATGAATACATAGTTTAAGAAAGCGAACCGGGAGAACTGAAACATCTAAGTACCCCGAGGAAAAGAAATCAACCGAGATTTTGTGAGTAGCGGCGAGCGAAAGCGAAGGAGCCTGTTAGTGATAGCGGCAAAGACAGAAGAATTGGCTGGGAAGCCAAGCGAGACAGGGTGATAGCCCCGTATTCAAAGTTTATGTTGTGGTACTGAGCTAACGAGAAGTAGGGCGGGACACGAGAAATCCTGTTTGAAGAAGGGGGGACCATCCTCCAAGGCTAAATACTCCTGATTGACCGATAGTGAACCAGTACTGTGAAGGAAAGGCGAAAAGAACCGGGGTGACCGGAGTGAAATAGAACCTGAAACCGTGTACGTACAAGCAGTGGGAGCCAACTTGTTTGGTGACTGCGTACCTTTTGTATAATGGGTCAGCGACTTATATTTTGTAGCGAGGTTAACTGAATAAGGGAGCCGAAGGGAAACCGAGTCTTAACTGGGCGTTGAGTTGCAAGGTATAGACCCGAAACCCGGTGATCTAGCCATGGGCAGGTTGAAGGTTGGGTAACACTAACTGGAGGACCGAACCGACTAATGTTGAAAAATTAGCGGATGACTTGTGGCTGGGGGTGAAAGGCCAATCAAACCGGGAGATAGCTGGTTCTCCCCGAAATCTATTTAGGTAGAGCCTTGAGCGGACACCTTCGGGGGTAGAGCACTGTTTCGGCTAGGGGGCCATCCCGGCTTACCAACCCGATGCAAACTGCGAATACCGAAGAGTGATACTCAGGAGACACACGGCGGGTGCTAACGTCCGTCGTGGAGAGGGAAACAACCCAGACCGCCAGCTAAGGTCCCAAAGTCTATATTAAGTGGGAAACGAAGTGGGAAGGCTTAGACAGCTAGGATGTTGGCTTAGAAGCAGCCATCATTTAAAGAAAGCGTAATAGCTCACTAGTCGAGTCGGCCTGCGCGGAAGATGTAACGGGGCTAAAATATAGCACCGAAGCTGCGGCATCAATGGAAACATTGTTGGGTAGGGGAGCGTTGTGTAAGCGGAAGAAGGTGAATTGAGAGGTTTGCTGGACGTATCACAAGTGCGAATGCTGACATAAGTAACGATAAAACGAGTGAAAAACTCGTTCGCCGGAAGACCAAGGGTTCCTGTCCAACGTTAATCGGGGCAGGGTGAGTCGGCCCCTAAGGCGAGGCTGAAAAGCGTAGTCGATGGGAAACGGGTTAATATTCCCGTACTTGGATAAACTGCGATGTGGGGACGGAGAAGGTTAGGTTAGCAGACTGTTGGATGTCTGTTTAAGTTGGTAGGTGGGGAGCTTAGGTAAATCCGGGCTTCTATTAACACTGAGAGATGATGACGAGGCTCTAAGGAGCTGAAGTAACTGATACCACGCTTCCAGGAAAAGCCACTAAGCTTCAGGTTTATCTAAACCGTACTGAAAACCGACACAGGTGGTCAGGTAGAGAATACTCAGGCGCTTGAGAGAACTCGGGTGAAGGAACTAGGCAAAATAGCACCGTAACTTCGGGAGAAGGTGCGCTGGAGTAGGTTGTAGGGATTAACTCCTGAAGGCTGAACCAGTCGAAGATACCAGCTGGCTGCAACTGTTTATTAAAAACACAGCACTCTGCAAACACGAAAGTGGAAGTATAGGGTGTGATGCCTGCCCGGTGCTGGAAGGTTAATTGATGGTGTAATCGAAAGAGAAGCTCCTGATCGAAGCCCCAGTAAACGGCGGCCGTAACTATAACGGTCCTAAGGTAGCGAAATTCCTTGTCGGGTAAGTTCCGACCTGCACGAATGGCATAATGATGGCCAGGCTGTCTCCACCCGAGACTCAGTGAAATTGAAATCGCCGTGAAGATGCGGTGTACCCGCGGCTAGACGGAAAGACCCCGTGAACCTTTACTATAGCTTGACACTGAACATTGAATTTTGATGTGTAGGATAGGTGGGAGACAGAGAAGTGTGAACGCCAGTTTGCATGGAGTCGTTGTTGAAATACCACCCTTTAACGTTTGATGTTCTAACGAAGATTACGAAACGTGGTCTCGGACAGTGTCTGGTGGGTAGTTTGACTGGGGCGGTCTCCTCCCAAAGAGTAACGGAGGAGCACGAAGGTTTGCTAATCACGGTCGGACATCGTGAGGTTAGTGCAATGGTATAAGCAAGCTTAACTGCGAGACGGACAAGTCGAGCAGGTGCGAAAGCAGGTCATAGTGATCCGGTGGTTCTGAATGGAAGGGCCATCGCTCAACGGATAAAAGGTACTCCGGGGATAACAGGCTGATACCGCCCAAGAGTTCATATCGACGGCGGTGTTTGGCACCTCGATGTCGGCTCATCACATCCTGGGGCTGAAGTAGGTCCCAAGGGTATGGCTGTTCGCCATTTAAAGTGGTACGCGAGCTGGGTTTAGAACGTCGTGAGACAGTTCGGTCCCTATCTGCCGTGGGCGTTGGATAATTGATTGGGGCTGCTCCTAGTACGAGAGGACCGGAGTGGACGCATCACTGGTGTTCCGGTTGTGTCGCCAGACGCATTGCCGGGTAGCTAAATGCGGGAGAGATAAGTGCTGAAAGCATCTAAGCACGAAACTTGCCAAGAGATGAGTTATCCCAGTTAATAAGACTGTAAGGGTTGTTTGAGACGAAGACGTAGATAGGTGGGGTGTGTAAGTGTAGTGATACATTGAGCTAACCCATACTAATTGCCCGAGAGGCTTAACCATACAACCTCAAGCGTTTTGGTTTGGGGTGTGTGCAACGAGACGAAAGAACGAAGAAAAGCGTAAGAGCAGAAAAGTACAGTGGACAGCTTGTTTCGAATTTAGGGTAAGGAGTCTGTTGAAGAGAAAGACGAGACGGACGGAAGCTGTAGAAAGAACAAAAAGACGAAGAGATTAAAATAAGAGAAGTGAAATCATCGAAAGAATTATCTTGGCGGCGATAGTGCAGTGGACCCACCTGATTCCATGCCGAACTCAGAAGTGAAACGCTGTAACGCCGATGGTAGTGTGGGGGTTCCCCATGTGAGAGTAGGACACCGCCAGGTAAGAAATAAAAGAGAGCCTCAACGAGAAATCGTTGAGGTTTTTTTGTATTGAGGAAATGAAGAGACACAAACGATAACCTCTAATCACAATGAACAATGCCAACTATCAATAAAGAACACAAAGAAAATAAAACAGAACAAAACAACAAAGAAAAAGTGCGGTGGTTTTTTCATTTATTTTTAGGTAAAAACACCTGAAAAATGACTGCACTTTATGATCTTTAATTAATCCGCTGTTCCAGTATTACATTAATCGTTTTTTGCTTGGCTTCGGTAGCATTATTTTTATTTGCTTGCCTATTTAATAATTCGAGTGGAATCTTAACCACCAATTTTTTTAATTTAGAGGGTCTAGCTTATACGTGGCTGCAAGGTTTGTGCGACTCATAAGGAAAAAAGATAGCAAACATTTTTGGTAATAAAATGACCGCATTTTTATTTGCAATATCCGCTGTCAATTGATAATCTTCTGTTTCTCGATAATCGTCGTAGAGGCTAAGATCTGGGAAGTTCACACCATATTCAATACATTCTCTACCAGAAATTAATACTTGAATATCTATATATTGGCGATGCAATTCTGCCTGTTTGCTTTCTGTTGCAACTGTTTCTTGCTCCATTACATTCATATAATTTTTCTCATTGATGTCATGACGCCTTATACTTAATTGCGCAAGATTAAGGTATTTAAATAATGATAGACGTCAGCAATTACCACAGGTAAACCTTGGCTAAAGTCGTTGTGGGCTAAATCTCCAATAATCATTTTTTCCTCATTTTTTAAATGTCTTCTGTGCAAAATGATACCACTTTCGTTTGTTTGAGATGTAGTAATAAAAATAAAAATTTTTTGACCGCACTTTAAGGCTATAATATTTTTATCATATAAAGAGGAATAGGGAGCGGAGATGATCACAACACAGGATATTTTAGCGCAAATTTGTCAACGGGAAGCGGAATTTGAAAAAACAGCGGAGATTTCTTTACTGGGGCATTCCTTATTTGATTTATGGCAACATACGGAAGACTATCCGCATCATTTTGCGGGGAAAATCCTTGCTAATCTCGGCTTTTCCGCCATTACTGCGCGACAATATTTAGACTGGATTGTAGAGACTGGGAAAATAACGCAATTGGGTAAAAAAGTCTTTATCTTTCTTGGGGTTAACGATATTGTACGCGAACCTGATTATTCCCCGCAAGAGGTAGCAAATTGGCTTGAGATACTCGTTCAAAAACTCAAAGAAATTGCACCGCACTCGCAATATTTTTTATTAGAAGTGACGCCAGTTCGATGGCGTGATAACTTGGATAATCAACCAATTCAACAACTTAATCGTTATTTAAAATCCCATTGTCCTATCGGCGTAACTTGGATTGAAACTTATACGGCTTTTTGCGATGAAAACGGGTTGTTGGCGCAGGAATTGACCACAGATGGCTTGCATTTTTCCGCCCAAGGCTACACCTTATTAGCGCGCTTGTTGCAACCTTATTGGCAATAAATTGTCAAAAAAATGACCGCACTTTTTAAGCCCAGCGTTTTTTCTTCGCATGGGCTTCGCATTCTAGGCGGTTTCAAGGTAAACTAACGAATTATTATTCATGATGAAGTAACTTTTTATGCGTTTATTTATTTTTATTCTAGTAGCATTGCTATTGCTATTTCAATACGATTTTTGGTTTGGTAAAAACGGTTATTTTGATTATCAAGATACATCAAAAGAAATCACTCAGCGTCAACAAGAAAATGAGAAACTTTCCCAACGAAATCAGGTAATTGCTGCGGAAATTAAGGATTTGAAAGAAGGTGTGGATGCCATTGAAGAACGTGCGAGATTGCAGCATGAAATGGTTAAATCTGACGAAACATTTTATCGTATTGTAAAAGAAAATAAACAGTGAGCGAGATGAAGAATCAACGTCAATTTGTTGCTGTCGTACCGGCGGCAGGTGTCGGGAGCCGAATGCAGGCGGACAAGCCTAAGCAATATTTGGAAATTGATGGTAAAACGATTTTGCAACATACGTTAAACGTTTTATTAAGTTATCCGTTAATTGACGAGGTGATTGTTGCGGTTGCTAAAGATGATCCTTATGTGGTGCAAATGCCATTTCTCAAGCAGGCAAAAATTCGTTTGGTAGAGGGCGGTGCAAATCGGGCAGATTCCGTGTTAAATGGGCTGAAAGCGATTCATTTCCATGCTGGACGTGAAACTTGGGTGTTGGTACATGATGCTGCGCGTCCTTGTTTAACTCACCAAGATTTAGATCGGTTATTGCAAGTGAATGATGATAATGGGGCGATTTTAGCCATTCCAGCAACAGATACTATCAAGCGCGCCGATGCGCATTTGCAAATTAAACAGACAGAAGATCGAACGCAATTGTGGTTAGCGCAAACGCCGCAGTTTTTTAATGCGAAATTACTGGCGAAAGCATTAAATTTTGCGCAGGAAAATGAGGTCGTGGTGACTGACGAGGCGTCAGCGATGGAATTGCTGGGATTTCGACCGCACTTGGTCGCTGGACGTAGCGATAATATTAAAATAACCCGTCCGGAGGATTTGGCATTGGCGGCATTTTATTTAACCCGCAAATGATGACAAGGAGGAAATGATGGCAGTAGAAGGGGCGAATCAACTGGTCAATGTGGTCACCTTGCTGGCAGCTGCAGTAGTTACGGTGCCGCTATTTAAGCGTTTTGGCTTAGGATCCGTTTTGGGATATTTGGCGGCGGGGCTTGTGATTGGACCTTTTGGCTTTGGTGTGTTCACGGATCCGGAGGGAATTATTCATGTCGCCGAATTAGGGGTGGTGATGTTCCTGTTCATTATTGGACTGGAAATGAAACCTTCACATATTTGGGGACTACGAAACCATATTTTTTGTCTCGGTGCCTTTCAAATCGGTTTGTGTACATTGGCGTTAACTTCCGTTGCGATGCTTTATGGATTTAGTTGGCAGGTGGCGTTTGTTGGTGCTGCGGGATTTGTGTTAACTTCTACTGCGATCGTGATGCAAGAGTTAAGCGAACGGGGCGATATTGCCTCACCACGCGGGCAGCGCATCGTGTCGATTTTATTATTTGAAGATTTATTGATTGTGCCTTTATTGGCATTTGTCACCTTTTTATCGCCAATGGAAACGGCGGAGGCGACAAATGCGACGCCTTTATGGCAAAAAATTTCCATTGCCGCCGTTTCCGTCGCTGCACTCGTGGCAGCCGGATTATGGTTGCTTAATCCACTATTTAAAATATTGGCAAAAACCAAAACGCGTGAAGTGATGACTGCCGCGGCATTATTGGTGGTTTTAGGTGCTGCCTTGTTGATGGAAGAAGGCGGCTTATCTATGGCGATGGGCGCTTTTCTTGCTGGTGTTTTATTATCTGAATCCAGCTTTCGCCATCAATTAGAAGCCGATATTGAGCCTTTCCGCGGTTTATTGCTGGGATTATTTTTCTTAGGTGTGGGAATGTCATTAAATCTCACCGTGGTGATGGATAACTGGGCGCTGATTATTTTAGGTGTATTGACCTTTATGTTGGTCAAAGGCATTTGTATTTATATTGTGGCGCGTATCACTCACACCTCCCATGTTAATGCGATCGATCGAATGTTTATGATGGCACAAGGGGGCGAATTTGCGTTCGTACTTTTTTCTGCTGCGGCGACACAAAGAGTGATTAGTGCAGAAATGCAAGCGAATATGACTGCGATCGTGGTGTTATCTATGGTGTTGACGCCAGTGTTTATTATTTTGCAGAAAAAATATTTGCTTCCTCGTTTGATACATAAAACGGAACAAACCGCTGATACCATTGAGGAACAACGTTCTACGGTGTTGATCGGGATTGGGCGTTTTGGGCAGATTATTAATCAAATGTTGGTGATGACCGGAAATCGCCCGATCGTGATTGATAAAGACGCGAGTTTAATTGCAGGAATGAAAAAATTGGGGGTGAAAACCTATTATGGTGATGCTACTCGTCCAGAATTGTTGCATGCTGCTGGCGTAGATTGTGCAGATTTGCTGATTGTCGCGATCAATGATAAACAGCACGCGTCGCATATTGTACATCTTGCTCGCAAAATGAACCCGAATATTACCATTATTGCGCGCGCCTATGATCGTATTCATGCCATTGATTTATTTCGCGAAGGCGCAGATATTCAAGTGCGTGAAACCTTTGATTCGGCGTTGCGTACCGGTAAAAAAGCGTTGTTGTCGTTGGGTATGGAGGTGGATGTGGTGAATGAAATTGCGGAAACCTATTTTGATAAAGATCGGCACAAATTGAAATTAATGGCAGAAGTTTACGATCCGAAAATTGCCAATTTTGAAAATAAAGAATTAGTGAAAATTGCGTTGGATGTGGACCAAGAATTGATGGCGGAAATTCAACAAATTATGAATAAAGAGCGCTAAAGTGCGGTCAAAAATAAAAGGAAAATAACGAATGATACGAATTGGTCATGGGTTTGATGTACACGCTTTCGGTGGTGAAGGTCCGATTATTATTGGCGGCGTGAAAATTCCATATGCGCAAGGTTTATTGGCGCATAGCGACGGGGATGTGGCATTGCACGCTTTGACGGACGCGTTATTGGGCGCTGTGGCATTGGGTGATATCGGCAAATTATTCCCTGATACGGATATGCAATATAAAGGTGCGGACAGTCGCGGTTTGTTACGCGAAGCCTTTGCACAAGTGAAGGCACGGGGTTATCACGTGGGCAATGTGGATGTAACCATTATTGCACAAGCGCCTAAAATGCGTCCGTATATTGACGAAATGCGCGGGCTGATTGCGCAAGATTTACAGTGCGACATCGCGCAAGTTAACGTGAAAGCGACCACAACGGAAAAATTGGGCTTTACCGGGCGCGGCGAAGGGATTGCTTGTGAGGCGGTGGCGTTGTTGGTAAAAAAACAATGATGGAATTAGCCTACTTACAAACGATGCCAAAACAGACCGCACTTTTAAAAGCGGAGTTTGCCGATTTTGTGGTGAAAGAAAAATTGGGCTACGATTTTTCTGGCGAGGGCGAATTTGTGGTGGTTAAGGTGCGCAAAACCAACGCAAACACGATCTTCGTTGGTGAGAAGTTAGCAGAGTTTGCCGGCATTTCCGCACGAAATATGAGTTATGCCGGGCTGAAAGATCGCCATGGAGTAACCGAACAATGGTTTTCTTTGCATATGCCGGGCAAGACCACGCCGGATTTTAGCCAGTTTCATGTGGAGGGCGTCGAAATTTTGGCGGTAAGTCGGCACCAACGTAAAATCCGTATTGGCAGTTTGCAAGGTAACTATTTTGAGATTTTATTGCGTAATGCGGTGGAAAGTGATGAGTTAAAAGTGCGGTTAAAAAATCTCGCGTTTTGCGGTTTTCCCAATTATTTTATGGATCAACGTTTTGGGCATGATGGACAAAATTTGATGCAAGCCTTGCGTTGGGCAAAGGGCGAAATTCAGGTGAAAGATCGGAAAAAACGTAGCTTTTATCTGTCTGCGGCGCGCAGCGAAGTGTTTAATTTGATTGTGTCAGCGCGTATTCAACAAGGGGATATTCAGCGAGTTTTGCCAAAGGATATTGTGCAATTGCGCCATTCGCAAAGTTGGTTTGTGGTGGATGAAAACGAAGATTTAGCCAGATTGCAACAGCGCTTGCGGCAAAACGATATTGTCTTAACCGCGGCGTTAATTGGCGATAACATGCCGCCAACAAATTGTGCTGAAATGCAGATTATTCAACAACATTCTGCTTTATTGCATTTGATGAAACAAGAACGCGTAAAGCCGATGCGTCGTGCGATGTTAATGTTCGCGGAAGATTTTACTTGGGCGTTTAATCCACAAGGGTTGGCATTGCGCTTTTTTCTGCCGGCGGGCAGCTATGCGACTGCGTTAATTCGTGAGTTGGTGAAAACGGTTTAATTTTATTTATGTAGGGAAATTAAAATGCATATTCTTTTATCAAATGACGACGGAATTCATGCTGAGGGGATCAAAACCCTAGCGTACGAATTGCGTAAATTCGCCCAAGTGACCGTCGTGGCGCCGGATCGTAACCGTAGTGCAGCGTCGAGTTCGTTAACGTTGGTGCAACCGTTGCGCCCGATGAAATTGGATAGTGGTGATTATTGTATTAACGGAACGCCGGCAGATTGTGTACATTTGGCACTCAACGGATTTTTATCTGGGCAGGTGGATTTGGTGGTTTCGGGGATTAATGCCGGGGCGAATTTAGGGGATGATGTGATTTATTCCGGCACCGTAGCAGCGGCATTAGAAGGGCGTCATTTGGGTTTACCTTCCATTGCGGTGTCTTTAGATGGACGCCAACATTATGAAAGTGCAGCAAAAGTGGTAGCGGATTTAATTCCAAAATTGCATGGCGAATTGCTTAATCCGCGGGAAATTATCAATATTAATGTACCGGATTTGCCTTATGAGCAATTAAAAGGTATTAAAGTGACCCATCTCGGTTACCGATCTTTCGCAGCGGAAGTGATCAAACAGCAAGATCCGCGTGGTGAACATATTTATTGGATTGGTCCTTCAGGGTTGCCTGAATACGAACAAGAGGGTACAGATTTTTATGCAGTACAAAACGGTTACGTCTCTATCACACCAATTCAAGCGGATATGACAGCTCATCATTCACTTGTCGCTTTACAAGATTGGTTAAAAAGTGAATAATACGTCGCTTTATGTTATATCTTCATTTTTACTAAGGAAACACAATTGAACATTTTTGGTGCTATGTATGATAAAACCATGGAATGGTCAAAACATCGCTATGCGACTTTTTGGCTTTCTTTTGTTAGTTTTATTGAGGCCATTTTCTTTCCTATTCCACCAGATGTGATGCTTATTCCGATGTCGATGACCAAGCCGAAAAGTGCGGTCAGATTGGCGCTTTATACCGCGATTGCTTCAGCAGTTGGCGGGGTTGTTGGATACGGGTTAGGTTATTATGCCTTTGATTTTGTTCAGCATTATATCCAACAATGGGGCTATCAACATCATTGGGAAACCGCGATTTCATGGTTTGAACGCTGGGGCGTGCTAGTGGTATTTGTCGCCGGTTTTTCGCCAATTCCGTACAAAGTCTTTACCATTTGTGCGGGTGTTATGCAAATGGCATTTTTCCCATTTTTGATTACCGCGTTTGTTTCCCGTGCGGCACGCTTTTTATTGGTTGCCAAATTAGCGGCTTGGGGCGGTGAGAAATTTGCGGCGAAATTACGCAAATCAATTGAAGTAATTGGTTGGTCAGTGGTCGTTCTCGCGGTCGTTGCCTATTTAATTTTAAGATAAAAAGAGATTTAAAATGAATAAATTACTATTATTGTTGTCTATAGTTTTTGGGTTGAGCGCTTGTGCATCGGAAGAAATTAAAGATGAAAATGCGTTACCGCCGGGAATTATGCAAGCGGTGGACGGAACGGGTGCAGTCGAGGGCGGCAGTTGGTTGCCGGAAATTGAACAATCAAGCATGCCAGCGAATATGAATTAAAAGAGGATAATGAAAGAAATGAAAAAATCGTTTTTAGTTTTGCCTGTTGCGATGGCAATTTTGACTGCCTGTAGTTCGGATACTCCGGCGCCGGTTGAAAGCGTTGATGGCACTTTAACGCCGGGTATTATGCAGCCGGTGGATAATAGTGGCGCGACTGGTGGATCTTGGGAGCCGCAAATTCAGCAGCAATCCATGCCAGTGGAAATGAACACGCCGGTGGTAACACAACCAACTTATCAAGCGCCGAAACCGCAATCTTTGCCACAAGCGCCTGCACCGACAACCCCTGTTAGTGCGCCTAAATCTGTGCCACAAAATTTTGAAATTCCACGTAATCCACAAACCAATGCACCGGATTACAGCAAAATCGATAAAGGTTTTTACAAAGGCGACAGCTATACGGTACGTAAGGGCGATACGATGTTCTTAATTGCTTATATTTCTGGTATGGATGTAAACGAATTGGCGGCATTGAACAATATGTCCGAGCCGTATAATTTAAGCGTTGGGCAAACCTTGAAAGTGTCAAACAATCGCGCGTCAGCAACGCCAACCAACACACAAACTGTTGCAGCGGCGCCAGTTGTGACTAAACCGGTACAACCGGCGGTGACCTATACGCCGGGTCCTAACGGTACTCAATATGGCTCTGATGGAACCATTACCGGTCCAATTAAATCTTCAGCAGGCAGTGTCAGTGCTGCGGCACAACAAACTGTAGCGGGTGCGACAACGATGACCACAACAACGGTCACTCAACCTGCACAAACTACGTCGGTCCAAACGACGACACCAATGCCAACGACCACCGCAACGCAAGCGCCGGTGGCATCTAATGTGGCTTGGAGCTGGCCGACTAATGGGAAAATTACACAAGGTTTTTCCAGTTCTGATGGTGGTAATAAAGGGATCGATATTGCCGGATCTCGTGGTCAAGCGGTTAATGCAGCCGCGGCAGGTCGTGTAGTGTATGCCGGTAATGCCTTGCGCGGTTATGGCAATCTGATTATCATTAAACATAATGATGATTACCTCAGTGCTTATGCGCATAACGAGTCGATCTTAGTTAAAGATCAACAAGAAGTAAAAGCGGGACAACAAATTGCGAAAATGGGAAGTTCCGGTACAACAGATGTGAAATTACACTTTGAAATTCGTTATAAAGGGAAATCCGTGGATCCGCTACGTTATTTGCCAAAACGTTAAAATAAGAAAACCCGGTGGATGCCGGGTTTTTCATTAATAAAATCATGCTATTTTGTTTAAAAAACAATACGATCTTTATTTTTCTCCAACGTAGCTTTGCCGATACCTTGGATTTCCAACAACTGTTCGGGGGCGGTGAAATTACCGTGTTTTTCCCGATATTCTACAATCGCTTCCGCTTTTTTTGCACCAATGCCGAGTAATGCGCTTTGAATTTCTTCAGCAGTAGCAGTGTTAATATTGAGTGTATCGCTCAATATGACTGGCGCTGTTTGTTCTGCCGCCGGCTTGGGCGGTGGGTCGGTTGCGGCAAGGGCGGAATTAGCGCCCAATAAAGCGCTCAATAAGCCCAATGCCAGACTGATTGATTTAAATAATTGCATGATATTTTCCTCTTTTGGGTAGTGTTTAAGTACATTGGTTGTGGTATCTCAATGTGTTGAACATTCAACGGGGATAAATATGAATGAATAGGTCATGGTCGGCAATTAACAACCTGTGTTTTTGCGATCGGACTCGCAAAAATGACAAAAAGTGCGGTCAAAATTCAGGAATTTTTGCCAACATTTTCTTTGCGAAAATTGACCGCACTTGCGTATATGGTAAACTGGCGAGGAATTTTTCTGTGAGTTTGATTGGATTATATGAAAAAATTTTTATTGGGATTAAGTGTTTTTATTGTGATTTTGGCGGCGGTTGCCGCATGGGCATATCAGAAAATCAACGCATTTGTTGAGATTCCGGTACAAACGCAACCGGATCAGTTGTTGGTGTTAGAACGTGGCACAACGGGCAATAAATTGGCGGCTTTATTTGAACAAGAAAAATTAGTGGATGATGCCAAATTATTGCCATGGTTGTTGAAATTACGACCGGATTTAAATAAAGTCAAAGCGGGAACCTATGCTTTAAATGGGGTGAAAACCGTGGGCGATGTATTGCAATTATTAAATTCAGGCAAAGAAGTGCAATTTAATGTGCAATTTATTGAAGGCGAAACCTTTAAGGCATGGCAAAAAAAATTAGAAAAAGCACCGCACTTAAAACAAACTTTGGTGGGTAAAACTGACGTGGAGATTTTCGATGCGTTGCAATTGCCGGATTTTGCCAAAGCCATTCATGAACAAAAGAAGATAGAAGGTTGGTTGTATCCGGATACTTATAATTATACGCCAAATTCGACAGATCTGGATTTATTAAAACGTGCGGCTAAACGGATGGAAAAGGCGTTGCAACAAGCGTGGGAACAGCGTGATCCAAATTTGCCGCTGAACAATCCTTATGAATTATTGATTTTGGCGTCCATTGTGGAAAAAGAAACCGCGGTGGCAGCAGAACGTGGCAAAGTGGCTTCTGTGTTTATTAACCGATTAAATAAAAATATGCCGCTGCAAACAGATCCAACGATTATTTACGGGATGGGTGAGGCGTATAATGGGAATATTCGGCGTAAAGATTTGGAAACGCCGGGGCCTTATAATACCTATTTAAATTTAGGTTTGCCGCCAACGCCGATCGCCATGCCGGCGGAAAGTACCTTGCAAGCGGTCGCAAATCCTGAAAAAACCGATTATTTATATTTTGTAGCGGACGGTTCTGGCGGACATAAATTCAGCCGAACTTTAATGGAACATAATCGCGCAGTACAAGAATATTTGCGTTGGTATAGAAACCAGCAAAAAGGAAAATAAGATGGCAGGCAAATTTATTGTGATCGAAGGGTTGGAAGGCGCCGGTAAATCCACCGCACATCAGGCGGTTGCGGAGACCTTGCAACAATTGGGTGTAGAGCAGGTGGTATTTACCCGTGAACCGGGTGGCACGCCGTTGGCAGAAAAACTACGCCAATTGATCAAACATGAAACGGAAGAAGTAGTCACCGATAAAGCAGAATTATTGATGTTGTATGCGGCACGTGTGCAATTGGTGGAAAATGTGATTAAGCCCGCCTTGAGGGTAGGAAAATGGGTGGTTGGTGATCGTCATGACCTGTCTTCACAAGCCTATCAAGGTGGTGGTAGACAATTGGATGCCAGTTTATTGGCAACTTTGAAACAGGCGGTGTTGGGCGATTTCGCACCGGATTTTACCTTATATTTGGACATTGATCCGGCTGTGGGGTTGGCACGTGCGCGCGGGCGAGGCGAGTTAGACCGTATTGAGCAGCAAAACTTGGATTTTTTCCACCGCACTCGGGCTAAATATTTGCAATTAGTGCAGCAATTGCCGAATGCGGTGGTGATTGATGCGGCGCAATCAATTGAGCAAGTGCGCGCGGATATTCAGCGTGCGGTGATTGACTTTGTAAATCGTGTGAAATAAATGAACGTGGCGCTTTATCCTTGGTTAGTTCCCTATTACCAACAATTGATGCAAACCCTTCATCAAGGGGTGTTGCCGCATGCGTTGTTGTTTCGTTCGGATCAAGGATTGGGAGTAGAGCAATTAGTTGACGCAGTGTCGCATCGTTTACTTTGTACGCAACCACAAGGAGACGAACCTTGCGGACAATGTCATAGTTGTCATTTATTTTCTGCCGGAAATCACCCAGATTATGCGCGCTTGGCGCCGATAGAGAATAAAGATATTGGCGTGGAGCAAGTGCGTGAAATTAATGAAAAAGTTACGCAACACGCGCAGCAAAATGGCAATAAAGTGGTTGTGATTCAAGGGGCGGAACGTTTAACCGAAGCCGCAGCGAATGCTTTGTTGAAAACCTTGGAAGAACCTCGTCCGAACACTTATTTTTTATTGCAAGTGGACATCTCAGCAAGTTTGTTAGCAACTATTCACAGTCGTTGTCAAAGTTGGTTAATCAATACGCCACCACAAGCGGTAGCGATGGCTTGGTTGCAGGAGCAAAGTGCGCAAGAAATAAGCGAAATTCAGACCGCACTTTTGGTGAGCTATGGGCGTCCATTAGCTGCGTTGACCATGTTGACGCAAGGATTATTAACCAAACGGAAGGATTTTCTACGTCAATTTTGGGTGTTTTATGTGCGGCGCTCGCCTTTGGAGCTGTTGCCTTATTTTGAAAATGAGTTGTTATTTCAACAATTGGATTGGCTGGCGGGCTTTTTGTCTGATGCGCTGAAAGCGAAACTTGGTATACGTCAAGGTTGGATTTGTCAGGATGTGGTACGCGGTATTGAACAATTTAATCAAAAACAGACCGCACTTGGATTGTTGCGTGCTAATCAAATTATTAGTCAAGTGCGGTCAGATTTATTGCAAATTAACGGGGTTAATCAAGAGTTAATGTTATTAGACGGATTGACTAAATTGGTTACCGAGGTTTTTGAAGAGAATAACAAACAGGACTTTTTTTAGATGTTTATAGTAGATAGCCATTGTCATTTAGATGCGTTGGATTATGAAAATTTACACCGAGATATTGCGGATGTGATTGCTAAAGCACAGGCTCGCGAGGTGAAACATGTATTGGCAGTGGGTGTGACTTTGCGTCGCTACGAACAAATTGTGGATGCATTAAAATCTTTTGAGTCAGTGTCGTTGTCTTGCGGCGTGCATCCTCTGGATTTGGATGATGAACCCTTTGATTTTGAGCGTTTGTTGTGTTTAGCGGCGGATCCGAAAGTGGTCGCCATCGGGGAAACCGGCTTGGATTATTATTACAGTGCCGAAAATAAAAGCCTACAACAAGCGGTGTTTGCAAAGCAAATTGACATTGCCAATCAGCTGAATAAGCCTGTGATCGTGCATACCCGTTCGGCGCGCGAAGATACGATAGCCTTGTTAAAACAACATCATGCGGAAAAGTGCGGTGGTGTTTTGCATTGTTTTACCGAAAATTGGGAGATGGCGAAACAAGCGTTGGACTTGGGATTTTATATTTCCATTTCAGGTATTGTCACCTTTAAAAATGCGGAAGATTTGCGCGAAGTCGTACGTAAAATTCCGTTGGATCGTTTGTTAGTGGAGACTGACAGTCCATATTTGGCGCCGGTACCTTATCGTAGTAAACAAAATCAGCCGGCGTATGTACGCGAAGTATGCGAATATGTGGCGACCTTAAAAGGGATTTCGTTGGAAGATTGTGCAAAAATAACCACGCGAAATTTTGAGCAACTTTTTAAAATTCAGCTACAATAGCATAAGCATTGTTGCTTGATAGGAGAATAAAAATGCGGAAGGTTTTAAAATATTTCTTTTTAGCGGTGGCGTTATTAGTTCACGTGGTGTTATTTGGCGTGGTGAATTATGTGACGCCAAATTATGAAGTTACGAATGTGACCGGCGTTGAAGTAAAACGAGTGGATAAAGACGGACCGATTACCAAAGCCAATCCGGCAGATGGTCCAACGCGGGATGTGTACTATATTTATACACAAAAACCGAATGAGCAAAATGTGATGGTGTATCGTAATGAAGATACGCGCTGGGGTTTTCCATTTTATTTCAAATTCGGTTCGGCAGATTTACAAGCAAAAGCAGCAAGTTTTGCCGGCGATCATAAACTTGTAGAAGTGAAATACTATGGTTGGCGAATTGTGATGTTTGATGAATTCCGTAATGCGACCTCGATGCGTGAAGTGACATTGGAAGAAGGGCGTTCTCATCCAATTTTGGCGTATGTATTGTATTTCTGTTTGTTAATTACGCTGTTTTTCTCGGTGCAATTTGTCCGGGGTTGGTTTGATAGTGAGAACGTCTAATAGGATTTTTTATGGGATTATTTGAGGCTGTGTTGAGCATTATTGCGCTGATCATTATCAGTGCGGTAGTGTCTTCCGCTGAAATTTCATTGGCGGGAGCGAGGAAACTGAAACTGCAAAATCTCGCTAATGATGGGGATGAACGAGCGAAATTGGTGTTGGAATTACAACAGCATCCAGGACGTTTTATTACCGTGGTACAAATTGGCTTGAATATGGTGGCGATTTTGGGCGGGATTATCGGCGAAAGCGCTATCCGTCCTTATTTGCAACGCGTGTTATCCGGATATACGTCAGCGCAATGGTTGGAAATGGCGGCATCTTGGTTATCTTTTATTTTGGTGACCATGGCGTTTATTTTATTTGCTGATTTGATGCCGAAACGGGTGGCGATGACCAATCCGGAACGTACTGCGCTGCGTACCGTGCGGATTATGACTTTTTGTATTTTTGTGTTTAAACCTTTGGTATGGTTATTTGATACGATTGCCAATGCATTATTTCGCTTGTTTAAAATTTCGACGGTACGTGAAGATAATATGACATCAGCGGATATTGTGGCGATGGTGGATGCCGGGGCGGAAGCGGGTGTGTTAAAAGCGCAAGAACATTATTTGATCGAAAATATTTTTGATATGCAGCAACGCACGGTTACTTCGACGATGACAACGCGTGAAAACATTGTTTTTTTAGACCGCACTTTTAATCGCGAAGAAGTTTTGACGATTATCAAACATAATCCGCATTCCAAATTTTTGATTTGCGATAATGGGTTGGATAAAATTTTAGGTTATGTGGAGTCGCATTCCTTGTTAACCTTGTATTTGCAAGAAGAGCATCATGTGCCTTTAACGGATCAACGTATTTTACGCAAGGCGCTTTTTATTCCGGATACCTTGTCATTGTATGAGGTGTTGGAATTATTTAAGTCATCTGGCGAAGATTTCGCCGTGATTGTCAATGAATATGCGTTGGTGGTGGGGATTGTGACCTTAAATGATGTGATGAGCATTGTCATGGGAGAATTGGTTTCCAGCGAAGAAGAACAAATTATTCAGCGTGACGAAAGTTCTTGGTTGGTGGACGGAGCGACGCCACTGGAGGATGTAATGCGTGCCTTGGGGATCGAGCAATTTCCTGACGCGGAAAATTACGAAACCATCGGCGGATTTATGATGTATATGCTGCGCAAGATTCCGAAGAAAACGGATTTTGTGCTGTATGATCGGTATAAATTTGAAATCATTGATACGGAGAATTTTAAAATCGATCAATTGATGGTATCTTTAAGAACGGACTTGGCGCCAAGCGAAATAGAACAATCCCATACCTAAGTATGGGATTTTTTTGTTTAATAGTAAGAATGTTCGCCGCGTTGATGTTCGGTAATATCTTTGGCACCCTTTAATTCCTCTGGGAATAGGCTCACTAATTGTTTTTCTATCCCGTCTTTTAAGGTCACATCAACCATTGAGCAACCATTGCAACCACCACCGAATTGCAAAATCGCATAACCATCTTCGGTGATTTCTAATAAAGTAATGTGGCCACCGTGTCCGGCTAATTGCGGGTTAATTTGGCTTTGGATCACATATTCTACCCGTTCAATTAATGGCGCATCATCCGCCACTTTGCGCATTTTGGCATTAGGTGCTTTGAGGGTTAATTGTGATCCCAATTCTTCGGTAACATAGTCGATTTCTGCGTCTTCCAAAAATGGCAAGCTGATTTCATCAACAAAAGCTGAAAAAGTCGCATATTTCATTTCGGTATCAGTCGTTTCTACCGCATTTGGCGGGCAATAGGATACGCCGCACTCTGCTTTTGGTGTGCCGGGGTTTACCACAAATACGCGAATATTGGTACCGGTTTCTTGTTGATCGAGTAGTTTACGAAAATGGGCTTGCGCCGCCTCTGAAATAGTAATTTGCATAGTTTTTCCCACATTAATACTTGAGTAACCTTGTCGGAAATCATACTCTTTGCGTGGCTTTTTTTCCACTTTTATTTTAATTATATAAATTTCCCATATAAAAACAATGGGTTAAGTTTTTGCGATACCCCAAACTTGAATATGCACTACGCCGGCTTTTTTGAGTAATAAGGCGATTTCGTTTAAGGTTGAGCCAGTGGTGATCACATCATCAATCAAGGCGATGCTATGATAAGTGCGGTCATTTTTTGCATTAATTTGAAAGGCATTTTTTAAGTTGTTACGCCGATCTTTGGCGCTTAATCCGCGTTGTGTTTTGGTAAATTTTTGGCGTTGAATAAATTGATGATCAACGGGGATGCGCAATTTTTTGGCAAGCACGTTGGCGATGAGCGCTGCTTGATTATAGCCACGTTGCCATTGGCGTAAATGATGTAGCGGGACGGGAATAATGACTTCCGGTCGGGTTAATCCATAATGTCGTCGGGCATCATAAATTGCCAGCAACATTAAGCGCGCCAAGGCGTGATCCAGCCAAAATTGACGTTGAAACTTAAAGCGATGAATTAAATCGGACAGTGGTTCGCTATAATGACCTGCGATCACCAATTGATCCCAGTGCGGTGGTTGGCGTAAACAATTTCCACAATAACGAGCATATGCGGAAAGTGCGGCGCCACAATATCCGCAATAATGAAAACGTTGAATGGCGCGATAACAATTGCTGCACAGATGATGTGAGGGAATCGCTAATTTTTGTTGGCATTGTACGCAACGTACTCCGAACCAGTTCATTTTCTTCCATTTTTTTGACCGCACTTTAAAGAGAGTGTAGCGAGTTCAGGGTGAGGTATAAAATCTTTGTTGGTTTTGTGTTTTATTTTTTTGCACCAGATCGCAAAAATGATAAAATTTTTGTCGATTTTTAATGAAAGAAGGAAAAGAAATGAACGTCCCTAACTTGCGCCAACAAATTAAAATGGTGTTTTTTGATATTGATGAAACCTTGTTTATGAAGGATAAAGATCATTTATCTGAGAAGGTTGTGGAGTTATTTAAAAAATTGCGGGCAAATGGGATCATTGTCGCCATTGCCAGTGGGCGGGCGCGGGCGACCTTTCCGAAAAAATTGGATCATGCCATTGCGCAAGCGGGCGTCGAGTTATTTGTTACTATGAATGGACAATCGGTTGTTTATCAAGGGCAGACGCTTGCCAAATTTCCGTTGCCGAAAGCGCGTATTGCGACTATTGTGGAATTTTTGGATCAGCATCAAATTGCTTATGCTTTTGTGACTAATGAGCGGGTGTTTGTTTCTGAACGGACACCGATGTTGCGTGAGGCATTTGATGTGATCACCACAGATTATTCCGTGGATAAAACCTATTTTAAACAGCATGATGTCTATCAAATTCTGCCTTTTTATGCACAAGAGCAAGATGCATTGATTGCCCAGTCGGCGATTTTAGAGGGGTTGAGTGTAGTGCGTTGGCATCCGAATTCCGTAGATGTGTTTGATGGACAAGGCTCAAAAGCGCGTGGGATTGAAATTGCGGCGACTCATTTGGGATTATCAATGGAAAATGTGATGGCGTTCGGCGATGGGTTGAATGATATTGAAATGTTGACGCACGTTGGCGTTGGAGTGGCGATGGGAAATGCCCAAGATAAAGTCAAACAAGTGGCAGATTATGTTGCAGATTCCGTGGAAAATGATGGGGTTTATCATTTTTTAGTGCAATGCGGATTAATTGAGGCATAAGAAAAACGTAAGAAAAAATGACCGCACTTTGATGGAATTGGTTAAGCCAGAAAAAGTGCGGTGATAAAAAATGCGCTTTTTGAATCGTTAGCGCATTTGGGTGTGTGGTAATATTCCGTGTATTTAGTTGGAATATTGATGAATTGCCGCCGGAATTTCTTGATCTTGATAGATGGCTTGGGTCACTTCTGCCAATGTTTGGTTCAAGACTTTATGAATATCGGCATTATTTGCGCTAAACGCGCCTTCTTGCATTCGGGTGGCGGCAATTTTCTTGGTATATTGCCCTTTTGCTCCCTGGACTTGGATATCCAGTTGGATGGCAGCATTGATTTTGTGACGCAAATTGCCGGATTCTACTTTGGCGTAGAAATCGTTCACATTGACAATTACGTTGGTATTGGAAGAGGACGGTGTACCGACACGGAAGCCTTTGGCGTTTAAGTCCTGTTTGACGATTTGATCAAATAATTGTGTTACTTGTGGCGCAGAATTGAGTTTCAACAGTTGTTCGTTATACACATAACTGGAAATTTCCGGTTGCGCACGGTTATCGCGGGTGGAAACGTTTAATACGATATTTTGGTTGGCTGTATTAAATTTGCCCGTCGCCGGCGCT
This sequence comes from [Pasteurella] aerogenes, assembly GCA_900637275.1. Lineage (NCBI taxonomy): Bacteria > Pseudomonadati > Pseudomonadota > Gammaproteobacteria > Pasteurellales > Pasteurellaceae > [Pasteurella] aerogenes. The sequence continues at coordinate 1,819,801 of LR134362.1, read as the reverse complement.
GGAGTAAAATAAAGTGTGTTGCTCGGTTGGCTTTGGCAAGCAGCGAGCAAGGTGGCGGCTGCCATGGTGGCAACGAAAGATAGTTTTTTTGTTAAGTTCATAGAAACCTCCCTGAAAATTTATTTATGTATTCTTGCAAACTTCAGGCAGAATGTATAGCCTTTCCCTCTTGAATTAGGGGAAATTTTTTAATGATTGGGAAATAGGAGGACATTATGTCAAAACAACAGGAATTGGAAAATCGATTATTACAAGAATTTCAACCGCACTTTGTAGCGGTAGAAAATGAAAGCCATTTACATAGCTCCGGGCGCGGTGCAGAATCACATTTTAAAATCGTGTTAGTAAGTGATCACTTTGAAGGTGTGAGTAAAGTTGGACGTCATCGTCAAATTTACCAATTGTTGGCACAAGATTTGCAGCAAGGTATTCATGCTTTGGCATTGCACTTATATACAAAGGCGGAATGGACTAAATTGGGGCAACAAATTCCGCGTTCTACCAATTGTCTTGGGGTAGGTCACTAAACAAGCAATTCGATACTTATTTATCAGGAAATTCATTTTTTACGCATTTTAAAAATTGATTTACCACAAAAAAATGGCTTTTTTTGTGCAAAAAGACAGAAAAGCTACCTCATAAAGTGGCGTGAACGTTATTATTTGGTTAAAATGAGTTGCTAATTTTTTATCAAAAATTTAACGATGCAGTTTGTCGTGATGGTAAACGGGGCATTGTAAACCGAATTTGAGTTTTAATTTTATATGATGGCGAAATAGCGCGTTGTTTGCGCTTACATTTCAAAAATCATTACTCAAGACGAGGTTACCGCAATATTTATTGTTGCGGTAACTATATTTTTAATCTAACGAAAAGTAGTGCAAACAATATGATTACGATTAAAAAAGGATTGGATCTTCCTATTTCGGGAAAACCAGAACAAGTAATCCATAACGGTAATGCGATTACCGAAGTTGCTTTGCTTGGTGAAGAGTATGTGGGTATGCGTCCTTCGATGAAGGTGCGCGAAGGTGATGTGGTGAAAAAAGGTCAGGTACTTTTTGAAGATAAAAAGAATCCGGGCGTTTTATTTACCGCGCCTGCCAGCGGTACTGTAACTGCGATTAATCGTGGTGCTAAGCGGGTGTTGCAATCTGTGGTAATTAAGGTGGAAGGTGATGAGCAAATCACGTTTGCCAAATATACTGCCGATGAATTAAAAACCTTGAGTTCAGAACAAGTTCGTCAAAACTTGCAAACTTCAGGATTATGGACCGCACTTCGTACTCGTCCATTTAGTAAAGTGGCCGCAGTTGATGCTGTTCCGTCCTCAATTTTTATCAATGCAATGGATACCAATCCATTAGCGGCGGATCCTGAGGTCGTGTTAAAAGAACATGGACAAGATTTTATTTATGGATTAACGGTATTAAGTCGTTTACATGAAGGTAAATTACATTTATGTAAAGCCGGTAATAGCAATATTCCGACAGTTGATCTTGCTAATGTTGAAGTGCATGAATTTAGCGGTCCTCATCCGGCGGGATTAAGTGGAACGCATATTCATTTCATCGATCCGGTCAGCGCGAAAAAATCCGTTTGGTATATTAATTACCAAGATGTGATTGCGATTGGTAAATTATTTACTACCGGTGAGTTTTATAACGGTCGAGTGGTCTCTTTAGCCGGTCCGCAAGTGAAAAATCCACGCTTAGTGCGTACTGTGCTTGGTGCGAACCTTTCCCAATTAACTGCTAACGAATTGAATGACGGTGAAAATCGTGTGATTTCAGGTTCAGTGTTAAATGGACATAAAGCGGTCGGTCCTGTCGATTATTTAGGACGCTATGCATTGCAAGTTTCTGTGATTGCAGAAGGGCGTGATAAAGAATTCCTCGGTTGGATTATGCCGGGTGCAGATAAATTCTCTATTACCCGTACTGTATTAGGTCATTTCGGCAGCAAATTATTTAACTTTACTTCTGCGGTGAACGGTGGACATCGTGCTATGGTACCAATTGGTGCTTATGAGCGTATTATGCCGCTGGACATTATTCCGACGTTGTTATTGCGTGACTTAGCGTCAGGCGATACGGATTCCGCACAAGCATTAGGTTGTTTAGAGTTGGACGAAGAAGATTTGGCGCTTTGTACCTTTGTTTGTCCGGGTAAAAACGAATATGGTCCAATGCTTCGTGCCGCTTTAGATAAGATCGAGAAGGAAGGTTAAAAATGGGTTTGAAACATCTTTTAGAGAAAATGGAACCTGCATTTTTACCGGGCGGTAAATATGAAAAATGGTTTGCATTGTATGAAGCAACTGCCACTTTCTTATATACGCCGGGTACGGTAACAAGTAAAGCCTCGCACGTTCGTGATGCGTTAGATTCAAAACGTATGATGGTGTTGGTATGGCTTGCGTTGTTCCCTGCAATGTTCTATGGCATGTTCAACGTCGGTTCGCAATCATTAATGGCATTAAATGTTGGTGATTTTGCCCAAAACGTTGCAACCAATGTTGCCAATGATTGGCATTTTGCTTTAGCAAATATGCTCGGATTACTGTCACAAGATGCCGGTGTGCTGGCTAAAATGGTCTTAGGTGCCATTTTCTTCTTGCCAATTTATGCGGTTGTATTCTTGGTGGGCGGTTTTTGGGAAGTATTGTTTGCGATGGTGCGTAAACATGAAATTAACGAAGGTTTCTTCGTGACTTCTATTTTGTTAGCGTTAATCGTGCCACCAACATTGCCATTGTGGCAAGCCGCATTAGCGACTACTTTCGGTGTGGTTGTTGCCAAAGAAGTTTTTGGCGGTGTAGGTAAAAACTTTATGAACCCAGCATTAGCGGGTCGTGCGTTTTTATTTTTCGCTTATCCGGCTCAAATTTCGGGTGATTTAGTGTGGACTGCAGCTGACGGTTTTTCTGGCGCAACACCATTATCTCAGTGGTCTATGGGTGGTGAAGCAGCATTAAAACACGTGGCAACTGGTCAACCAATTCAATGGATGGATGCATTTTTAGGAAATATTCCGGGATCTATCGGTGAAACCTCAACGTTGGCATTGTTAATCGGTGCGGCTATTATCGTATTTGCACGTATTGCATCTTGGCGGATTATCGCAGGTGTAATGATCGGTATGATCGCAACATCGGCATTATTTAACGCTATCGGTTCAGCGACAAATCCATTGTTTGCTATGCCTTGGTATTGGCATATGGTATTAGGTGGTTTTGCATTAGGTATGTTCTTTATGGCTACGGATCCGGTATCAGCTGCTTTCACCAATAAAGGTAAATGGTGGTATGGTATTTTGATCGGAGTAATGTGTGTGTTAATTCGAGTTGTCAACCCTGCCTATCCGGAAGGGATGATGCTAGCAATTTTGTTTGCGAACTTATTTGCACCGTTATTCGACTACCTCGTAGTTCAAGCAAATATCAAACGTCGGAGAGCGCGCAATGGCTAAGTTTAATAAAGACAGTGTAGGCGGAACAATTTCGATTGTTGTGCTGTTGAGTTTGGCTTGTTCTGTTATTGTAGCGGGTTCAGCGGTTTTACTTAAAACCCCTCAAGAAGAACAAAAACAACTTGATAAACAAAAAAATATTTTAAGTGTGGCGGGTTTGCTACAAGCAAATACTAAAAACAGCGAAGTAAAAGATATTTTTGCTAAAAATATTGAATCTCGTTGTGTGGATTTAAATTCCGGTGATTATGTGGATTGTCCGGTAAATTTTGATGCGAAAGCCGCAGCGAAAAATCCGCAAACAAGTACCGCACTTACACCAGAAGAAGATACAGCCGGTATCCGTAATCGTGAAAATTTGGTGGAAGTTTATTTGGTGAAAGATGCGAACGCGCAAACTTCACAAATCGTGCTTCCTATTTACGGACGCGGTTTATGGTCAACCATGTACGGTTTCTTATCCGTTCAACCAGATGGTAACACCGTTAACGGTATTACTTACTATGAACACGGTGAAACGCCGGGATTAGGGGGCGAAATTGAAAACCCTCGTTGGCAAGCACAGTTCGTTAATAAAAAATTATTCAACGAACAAGATCAGCCGGCATTACACGTAGGAAAAGCCGCATCTGCTGACAAAGAACACGGAATTGATGCTATTTCCGGTTCCACATTAACCAGTAACGGGGTAAACAATACCTTTAAATTCTGGTTAGGTCAGAAAGGTTTTGGTCCGTATTTAGCGAAATTAAAAGCGGGGGCTAACTAATGGCAAGCTCAAATCTTAAAAATTTATTGTTATCACCGGTTGTTAATAACAACCCGATTGCATTGCAAATCCTTGGTATTTGTTCTGCATTAGCGGTAACAACAAAACTTGAAACCGCGATTGTTATGGCAATTGCAGTGAGTTTAGTAACTGCGTTTTCCAGTTTCTTTATCTCATTAATTCGTAACTATATCCCAAATAGTATTCGTATTATTGTGCAAATGGCGATTATCGCTTCTTTGGTAATCCTAGTTGACCAAATTTTACGTGCTTATGCTTATGGTTTATCTAAACAACTTTCTGTTTTCGTTGGTTTGATTATTACAAACTGTATCGTAATGGGACGTGCAGAAGCTTATGCAATGAAATCCGCTCCGGTAGAAAGTTTTGTGGACGGTATCGGTAACGGATTAGGCTATGGTGCGATATTGATCACCGTCGCGTTTATTCGTGAATTGATCGGTTCAGGTAAACTATTCGGTATGACGGTATTCCAAACTATCAATGATGGTGGTTGGTACCAAACTAACGGTTTATTCTTACTTGCGCCAAGCGCATTCTTTATCATTGGTTTCATTATCTGGGGTCTCAGAACATGGAAACCAGAGCAGGTGGAGAAATAATCTATGGAACATTATATTAGTTTATTCGTTAAATCTGTCTTTATAGAGAATATGGCACTTTCATTCTTCCTAGGAATGTGTACATTTTTAGCGGTATCGAAAAAAGTCTCCACCGCATTTGGGCTTGGTGTTGCAGTTATTGTTGTATTAGGTATTGCAGTTCCAGCGAACCAATTAGTGTACTCACTGATTTTGAAAGAGGGAGCATTAGTTGAAGGCGTAGATTTAACATTTTTGAACTTTATTACTTTTATCGGTGTAATTGCTGCGCTTGTACAGATTTTAGAAATGGTATTAGATAAGTATTTCCCTGCACTTTATAACGCTTTGGGAATCTTCTTACCATTAATTACGGTAAACTGTGCGATCTTTGGTGGTGTATCATTTATGGTGCAACGTGACTACAATTTTGCTGAATCTGTTGTTTATGGTATCGGTGCAGGGACAGGCTGGATGTTAGCTATTGTTGCACTTGCAGGTATTACTGAAAAAATGAAATATGCTGATGTTCCAGCTGGCTTGCGTGGTTTAGGGATTACCTTTATCACAGTTGGTCTGATGGCACTCGGTTTTATGTCATTTTCAGGTATTCAGTTGTAATAAGGGGATACTGAAATGGAAATTACACTAGGTATTGCAATGTTTACCGTCATCGTATTGGCACTAGCAGTGATTATTTTATTTGCGAAGTCAAAATTGGTGAATTCCGGTGACATTACTATTGAAATTAATGATGATCCAAGCAAGGCAATTAAGTTGCCGGCTGGTGGAAAATTATTAGGTGCATTGGCAAGTAAAGGTATCTTCGTATCATCCGCTTGTGGTGGTGGCGGTTCTTGCGGTCAATGCGTAGTTAAAGTATTAGAAGGCGGCGGCGATATTCTACCGACCGAACTTTCTCATATTTCTAAACGTGAAGCCAAAGAAGGTTATCGTCTTTCATGCCAAGTTAATGTCAAAAACAGTATGAAAATCGAGCTGCCGGAAGAAGTGTTTGGCGTGAAAAAATGGGAATGTACCGTTATTTCTAACGATAATAAAGCGACCTTTATTAAAGAGCTTAAATTAGCAATTCCGGAAGGCGAAGAAGTGCCATTCCGTGCTGGTGGTTATATTCAAATTGAAGCAGAACCACATACTGTAGCGTATAAAGACTTTGATATTCCTGAAGAATACCATGAAGATTGGAACAAATACGACTTATGGCGTTATGTATCCAAAGTGGACGAGCATATTATCCGTGCTTACTCCATGGCATCTTATCCTGAAGAGAAAGGTATCATCATGCTTAACGTGCGTATCGCAACGCCTCCACCACGTAATCCAGATGTTCCGCCAGGTCAAATGTCCTCTTATATTTGGTCATTAAAACCAGGTGATAAAGTTACGATTTCTGGTCCATTTGGTGAATTCTTCGCGAAAGAAACTAACAATGAAATGGTATTTATCGGTGGTGGTGCTGGTATGGCGCCAATGCGTTCTCATATCTTTGACCAATTAAAACGCTTACATAGTAAACGTAAAATGTCATTCTGGTATGGTGCGCGTTCTAAACGTGAAATCTTCTATCAAGAAGACTTTGACCAATTACAAGCTGAGAACGATAACTTCGTATGGCACGTAGCACTATCAGATGCATTGCCAGAAGATAATTGGACAGGTTACACCGGCTTTATCCACAACGTGCTTTATGAAAACTACCTCAAAAATCATGAAGCGCCTGAAGATTGTGAATACTACATGTGTGGTCCACCAGTAATGAACGCTGCGGTAATCAAAATGTTGAAAGACTTAGGCGTTGAAGACGAAAACATCTTATTAGATGATTTCGGTGGTTGATGTAACCAAGCCTATAAAAAGAGCGGTCAGATTTCTGACCGCTTTCACCATTCTTGAGGTCGATAAAATTTTTATTGCAAATAAACAATGACAAAAAAATGATTTTATCTCCAAGAAAAGCAATATGAAGTTTGGTAAGAATAACTGAATTACCATATTAGATAGGATTTTAAAAAATGCGTTAGGCATTGGAATATGATGAAAATAAAGCAATTAATGATGTGGCTTAGTGCTGCTATTTTAACATTTACGCTTGTGGCTTGCGACAACTCGCCAGAATTAGTCAGCCTCAGCGGCCATACCATGGGAACGACCTATTCGATTAAGTATGTGAATTCCGGAGAGAACTCATTATCACCGGATGAAGTCCATGAAAATGTAGAAAACATTTTGAAAGATGTTAATAACAAAATGTCCACTTATATTCCAACATCGGAATTAAGTCAATTTAATCACAATACGCAAATTAATGCGCCAATTGAAATTTCAGCAGATTTGGCAACGGTGATCAAAGAAGCCATTCGCTTAAATCAAGTGACAGAAGGAAAATTGGATGTGACCGTGGGACCATTGGTTAATCTATGGGGATTTGGTCCGGAAAAGCGGATTGACAAACGTCCAACAGATCAAGAACTCGCCAAACGTCGAGCATGGGTTGGTATTGATAAATTAAAATTAACCGAACAATCTGGTAAGTTTTATCTTGAAAAAAGCGTCCCGCAGCTCTATATTGATCTTTCTTCCATCGCGAAAGGCTTTGGTGTTGATCAGGTTGCCAACTATATTGAAACAATCAATAAAACCGATTACTTGGTTGAAATTGGTGGTGAAATTCGTGCTAAAGGCAAAAATATTGAGAACAAACCTTGGCAAATTGCGATCGAAAAACCGGAATTTGATGGTTCTCGCGCTGTCGAAGAAATTATCGGATTACATAATTTAGCCATGGCAACCTCGGGCGATTATCGCAATTATTTTGAAGAAAATGGGCAGCGGTTTTCACACGAAATTGATCCCTCAACAGGCTCGCCTATTCAGCATCGCTTAGCTTCTATCACCGTGTTATCGACGTCATCGATGACCGCTGATGGATTATCCACGGGATTGTTTGTGCTAGGGGATGAACGCGCGTTAGAGGTCGCGGAAAAGGAAAATTTGGCAGTTTATTTAATTATCAAGACAGAGAAAGGGTTTGAAAATAAAATGTCATCCGCGTTTAAGAAACTGATGCAAAAGGAGTAAACTATGCAATTATTTATGATCACTTTCAGCATTTTTATGCTGGTTATTTTAGGAATGGCGCTGGGTTATATTTTCAAGAAAAAAGCCATCACGGGAAGCTGTGGCGGTATTTCTGCACTAGGGCTTCAGAAAGTGTGTGACTGTGAAGAACCTTGCGATACGCTACAAGCAAAATTGGACGCGGGTGATGAAAAAGCCATTGCGGAATATGAAGAAAAATTTGCTAAAAAAGCGGTACAATTTTACGAAGTAAAATAATGGAAAAAATGACCGCACTTTAATTTATAGGATAATAATGAAATCAAAAACATACGAACAATATTTTGCACCACTTAGCGATCAACAACGAGCGATAAATCGTAGCAAAAAAGTCATCTGCGGGATGTCCGGAGGAGTAGATTCTTCCGTGTCCGCCTTTATTCTTCAACAACAAGGTTATCAAGTGGAAGGCTTGTTTATGAAAAACTGGGAAGAGGATGATGATACGGATTATTGCACTGCTGCTGCCGATTTGGCGGATGCGCAGGCGGTATGCGATAAACTTGGTATCAAGCTACATAAAATTAATTTTGCTGCAGAATATTGGGATAATGTATTTGAACATTTTTTGGCGGAATATCAAGCTGGTCGCACGCCAAATCCGGATATTTTGTGTAATAAAGAAATTAAATTTAAGGCATTTTTGGAATATGCTGCGGAAGATTTAGGCGCCGATTATATTGCGACAGGGCATTATGTTCGCCGTCATGATCTGCCGGATGGGGCGCAACTTTTACGCGGGCTGGATCCAAATAAAGATCAAAGCTATTTTCTTTATACGTTAAGTAAAGATCAGGTGGCGCAAAGTTTGTTCCCGGTTGGTGATATTGAAAAACCGGTTGTGCGGGCGATTGCTGAAGATCTTGGCTTGGTAACAGCGAAGAAAAAAGACTCTACCGGAATTTGTTTTATTGGTGAACGTAAATTTAAAGACTTTTTAGCGCGTTATCTTCCGGCGCAACCCGGCAATATTCGAACGCTAGATGGTGAAATTATCGGGCGCCACCAAGGATTGATGTATCACACTTTGGGTCAGCGTAAAGGCTTGGGCATCGGTGGAATTAAAGGTAAAGATGAAAATGCTTGGTATGTGGTTGAAAAAGACTTGAAAAACAATGAATTAATTGTAGCGCAAGGCTTGGATAATTCTGCCTTATTATCCGATGGATTAATCGCGCAGCAATTGCATTGGGTCAATCGTCAACCGATACGTGAGATTTTTCGTTGCACGGTTAAAACCCGCTATCGCCAACATGATATAGCTTGCAAGGTCATTCCGATTAATGATGATTGTATTGAAGTTCATTTTGACGAACCACAAATCGCTGTCACGCCAGGACAATCTGCGGTTTTTTATCAAGGTGAAGTGTGCCTTGGTGGTGGGATTATTGAAACACAGTTGAAATAATCTCTGTTTTGCCACCTTCCGTAAGAAAAAATCCTTTGTAGCAGTACTAGGGATTTTTTTTATTTAAAAGCGCGGTCAATTTTTTTTAGTTTTGCGATAGAGATCGAAATTATGTGGGGGATTGCTAAAAATGCTTTTTCTAAAACGAAAAAATGTGTAAGAATATGAGGGATTTTTATTACTGTTAATAGGATAACACAGGGTTTATTAATGAAAACTACGGCTGAAATTAGAAAATCATTTCTTGATTTTTTTCATAGCAAGGGACATCAAATTGTAGAGAGTAGTTCTCTCGTACCTGAAAATGATCCGACTCTCTTATTTACCAATGCCGGCATGAACCAATTCAAAGACGTTTTTCTCGGTATGGACAAAAGAGCCTATTCTCGCGCAACTACTGCGCAGCGTTGTGTTCGCGCTGGTGGTAAGCATAACGATTTAGAAAACGTTGGGTATACTGCTCGCCACCATACTTTTTTTGAAATGCTTGGTAATTTCAGCTTTGGCGATTATTTTAAACATGATGCGATTAATTTCGGTTGGGAATTTTTAACTTCACCACAATGGTTAGGGTTGCCGAAAGAAAAATTATGGGTCACGGTTTATCAAACGGATGACGAGGCTTATAATATTTGGCACAACGAAGTAGGTATTCCAGCAGAACGTATTATTCGCATTGGAGATAATAAAGGTGCACCTTATGCGTCAGATAATTTCTGGCAGATGGGCGATACCGGTCCTTGTGGTCCTTGTACGGAAATTTTCTATGATCACGGCGATCATATTTGGGGAGGACCACCGGGATCTCCTGAAGAAGACGGTGACCGTTATATTGAGATTTGGAATATTGTGTTTATGCAATTTAACCGCCAAGCAGACGGTACATTGCAAAATTTACCAAAACCATCCGTGGATACCGGTATGGGCTTGGAGCGTATTAGCGCGGTGATGCAGCATGTAAATTCCAACTATGATATTGATATTTTCCAAAAATTAATTGCTAAAGTGGCGCAATTAACCGGACAAACAGATTTAAGTAATAAATCATTGCGCGTGATCGCAGATCATATTCGCTCTTGCGCTTATTTGATTGCGGATGGTGTAATTCCATCAAATGAAGGGCGTGGTTATGTTTTACGGCGTATCATTCGTCGCGCAGTACGTCATGGGCATTTACTTGGCGCCAAAGAGGCATTTTTCTATAAATTAGTGCCAACTTTGATTGAGGTAATGGCAGAAGCAGGTAAAGATGTTAAAGCTAAACAAGCGAATGTAGAAAAATTATTGCGTTTAGAGGAAGAACAATTTGCACGAACTCTAGAGCGCGGTTTGACGTTATTGGATGAAGCCTTGGCGAAGGTGAAAGACAATGTGTTGTCCGGTGAAGTGGCATTTAAACTTTATGATACCTTTGGTTTTCCATTGGATTTAACTGCGGATGTGTGTCGTGAGCGCAATATTAAAATTGATGAAGACGGTTTTGAGCGTGAAATGGAAGCGCAGCGTTCTCGTGCGCAAGCCGCGAGCCAATTCGGCATGGATTACAGCAATGTGATTCGGGTGGATGGCGTAACAAAATTTGAAGGTTATACTGAATCAGAAAGTTTGGCAAAAGTGACCGCACTTTTCCATGATGGAAAAGCGGTAGAGCGTTTGGTCGCGGGGCAAAGTGGCATTGTTATTTTAGAAAATACGCCGTTTTATGCTGAGTCAGGTGGTCAAATCGGTGATAGCGGTCGCTTAGAAGGTAATGCATTACGTTTTGACGTGAAAGATACGCAAAAATATGGTCGAGTATTTGGTCATATCGGTGAGCTAACACAAGGCGAATTGCGCGTTGGTCAATCCGTGAATGCAGTTGTGGATGTCGAGCGTCGCCAACAAACCTCATTAAACCACTCCGCAACCCATTTGTTGCACGCTGCATTGCGTCAAGTTTTAGGTACGCATGTGGGACAAAAAGGCTCCTTGGTCTCTGATGTGGCATTGCGTTTTGACTTTACTCATCCGGAAGCTATTAATAAGGCGCAATTAGTGGAAATTGAGCGTTTAGTTAATCAACAAATTCGTGCGAATAATCCGATTCAAACGGATGTAATGGCATTGGATGAGGCAAAAGCAAAAGGGGCGATGGCGCTTTTTGGTGAGAAATATGCCGATCAAGTACGCGTATTGACCATGGGCGATTTTTCTATCGAATTGTGTGGCGGTATTCATGCGAAACGTACCGGCGATATCGGGTTGTTTAAAATTGTCAGTGAAACAGCAATTGCGGCTGGGATCCGTCGTATTGAGGCGGTGACTGGTGAAAATGCAATATCTTGGTTGTTTCATCAACAAGATTTGCTCAATCAAAGTGCAGAATTATTGAAATCTGATGTGAATTCGTTGGTGGAAAAAATTCAGCAGTTGCAAGACAAAGCGAAGAAAAATGAGAAAGAATTGAGCGCATTAAAAGAAAAAATGGCAATGCAAGCCGGTTCAGATTTAATTAAAAGTGCGGTTAAAATTCATGGAGTTTCCGTTTTAATTCAACAGCTTGATGGAATTGAAACGAAATCTTTGCGCGTGATGGTTGATGATCTTAAAAATCAATTGGGTTCAGGCGTGATTGTGTTTGCTTCCTCTTTTGAGGGGAAAGTGAACTTGGTTGTCGGGGTAACGTCCGATTTAACCGCAAAAGTAAAAGCTGGTGAGTTGGTCAATTTGATGGCTCAGCAAGTCGGCGGTAAAGGGGGCGGTCGTCCGGATATGGCAATGGCGGGCGGTTCTCAACCTGAAAATATTGAGAAAGCACTGGCAGTTTGTGCTGAATGGTTACAGTCTAACTTACAATAACAAAATTTGTGGGATAACTCACAAGTTTGTATTTTAGTGATGACATTTTATTTTTATATGCTGTAAAATATATAAAATTTATTATTTTTTATTCCAAATAGGGATATTGCCGGGTGACAGGGATGTTTAATCAAAAAAATAAAAAAATGAGGAGGTTTACATGCTGATCTTAACCAGAAAAGTTGGCGAAAGCTTACTCATTGGGGATGATATTTCTGTTACGATCTTGAATATTCGTGGTAATCAAGTGAAAATCGGGGTTGATGCACCTAAAGATGTATCTGTTCATCGTGAGGAGATTTATCAGCGCATCAAAGAAGCGCAAGGTGAGCAGCCAATTAAATGAGCTTTGTAATTAGTAAGATATGGAGAATTTATGGGTAAATTAACTTGCTTTAAAGCTTATGATATTCGCGGTCGTTTAGGCGATGAACTCAACGTGGATATTGTGTATCGTATTGGTCGGGCATTCGGGCAATTTCTTCAACCGAAAACAATTGTTGTGGGTGGAGATGTTCGCTTAACTAGTAAAGAGTTAAAAAGTGCGGTGACAAATGGGCTGTTGGATTCCGGTGTGAACGTGATTGATTTAGGTGAGACCGGAACCGAAGAAGTGTATTTTGCGACGTCTTTTTTAGATGCCGATGGCGGTATTGAAGTGACTGCTAGCCACAACCCAATGGATTACAATGGATTAAAACTTGTTCGCAAAGGCTCTCGCCCAATTAGTGCCGATACCGGCTTGGCAGATATTCAACGTTTGGCAGAAGAAAATCAATTTCCAGCAGTGACCAAACGCGGCGAATATAAACAGCTATCTGTTTTGGGCGATTATGTTGAGCATCTGCTTTCTTATATTAATTTAGATAACCTAAAACCAATGAAATTGGTGATCAACTCCGGTAACGGTGCTGCAGGCCATGTGATTGATGCGATTGAAGCACAGTTCCGTGCTAAACGTGTACCGGTTGAATTTATCAAAGTACATAACAATCCGGATGGTACATTCCCTAATGGCATTCCTAACCCGATTTTACCTGAAAATCGTCAAGATACTATTGATGCGGTATTGGCGAACAAAGCGAATATGGGGATTGCTTTTGACGGAGATTTTGACCGTTGTTTCCTGTTTGATGAAAACGGTGGTTTTATTGAAGGTTACTATATTGTTGGGTTACTCAGCCATGCCTTCTTACAGAAAAATAAAGGTGCGAAAATCATTTATGATCCGCGTTTGATCTGGAATACGATTAAATTAGTGGAAGAAAATGGCGGTGAGGCGATAATGTCTAAATCCGGACATTCTTTCATTAAAGAAAAAATGCGTGAAGTAGATGCTATTTATGGCGGTGAAATGAGTGCACACCACTATTTCCGAGATTTCTTCTATTGTGATAGTGGCATGATTCCTTGGTTATTGGTCATGGAATTAGTCTGCACCACTGGAAAAACCTTAGGGCAATTGGTGGGTGACAGTATTAATACTTATCCTTCTCCGGGCGAGATTAATAGTAAGCTTGCTGATGCGAAATCGGCGATTGCGCGTGTACGTGCCGCTTATGAGAAAGATGCTATTGATGTGAATGAAATTGATGGGATCAGTATTGAATATCCGACTTGGCGTTTCAATTTACGCAGTTCAAATACCGAACCGGTTGTGCGTTTAAATCTTGAAACTCGAGGTGATAAACAATTGATGACGGAAAAAACTGAGGAAATTCTTACGTTATTACGTCAATAATTGTATGAAAAAAGTTACCGCACTTTGTCGTTTTGTATAAAGTGCGGTTGTTTATTGTTTAGAATAAGGAAAACCAATGAAAGCGATTATTCCTGTTGCTGGGCTTGGAACGAGAATGTTGCCTGCAACTAAGGCAATACCGAAAGAGATGTTAACATTAGTTGATAAGCCATTAATTCAGTATGTTGTTAATGAGTGTATTGCTGCTGGTATTAAAGAAATCGTATTAGTCACACATTCGTCCAAAAATGCTATCGAAAACCATTTTGATACTTCTTTTGAATTAGAAACCATGTTGGAAAAACGGGTGAAACGTCAGTTGTTAGAAGAAGTTCGTTCGATTTGTCCGAAAGATGTGACAATTATGCATGTACGTCAAGGAAACGCCAAAGGATTAGGTCATGCGGTCTTATGTGGACGTCCGGTTGTCGGGAATGAACCGTTTGTGGTTGTTTTGCCGGATGTGTTACTTGCGGATTTTACTGCTAATCAAAAAACGGAAAATTTGGCAGCGATGTTAAAACGTTTTAAAGAAACGAACGCCAGTCAGATTATGGTGGCACCGGTTGCGAAAAAAGATGTCAGCAGTTATGGTATCGTGAATTGTGGTGGTGTTGAGCTACATGGCGGCGAAAGTGCGAAAATTAACAGTATTGTAGAAAAACCGAGCGTTGAAGAAGCACCATCAAATTTAGCGGTAGTGGGACGTTATGTTTTTTCTGCTGAAATTTGGGATTTGTTGGAAAAAACTCCGATTGGTGTTGGTGATGAAATTCAATTGACGGATGCAATTGATATGTTAATTGAGAAAGAAACAGTTGAAGCGTTCCATATGACGGGAGAAACATTTGACTGTGGCGATAAAATCGGTTACATGCAAGCCTTCGTTGAGTATGGATTACATCACCCGCAATTAGGTGAAAAATTTGCGGATTATTTGAAGAAATTGGCAAAATCTTTGTAATTGCTCGGTAAAGTGCGGTCATTTTTTGATTTATTTTGCTTATTTCCTTTACAACAAGGTGTGCAGAGGCTATAATTTGCCACCTTATTTATGCAAGTTATTTGCATAATAGTTTTCTGGTTGGTGCTTGACCTTTTCAAGCCCCGTCCAAGACCGTAGGGGAGTTGAAGTTTCGTCTCTTAATTATCCTACGTAGATGGTGAACAGAATAAGAATTTTTCTTGCTTCTGGGCACCGAATTCGTCCTAGTATGCATATATTAGGTATTTTATTTCCGAGTAATCGGAGTGTATTCAGGAGCTAAAACCAATGGCATTAAATCTTCAAGACAAACAAGCAATTGTTGCTGAAGTAAATGAAGCAGCCAAAGGTGCCCTATCTGCTGTGATCGCGGATTCTCGCGGTGTAACCGTAGATAAAATGACTGAACTACGTAAAGCAGCTCGTGAAGCTGGTGTTTCAATGCGTGTTGTGCGTAATACTTTATTACGTCGTGCAGTTGAAGGCACTGATTACGAATGTTTAAAAGATGCGTTTGTAGGTCCAACACTTATCGCGTTCTCTAACGAACATCCGGGCGCAGCAGCTCGTTTGTTCAAAGATTTTGCGAAAGCAAATGATAAGTTTGAAATTAAAGGTGCAGCCTTTGAAGGTAAGATCCAAGATGTTGAATTCTTAGCAACATTACCAACTTACGACGAAGCTATCGCACGTTTAATGGGTACTATGAAAGAAGCGGCGGCAGGCAAACTTGCTCGCACTCTTGCGGCATATCGCGACAAATTACAAGAAGCGGCTTAATTCGAGCCTTTCTTAACTCGTTTAATTTATTTACATTAGGAATTGATTGTTATGTCATTAACTAACGAACAAATTATTGAAGCAATTGCTTCTAAAACCGTAACTGAAATCGTAGAATTAATTTCTGCAATGGAAGAAAAATTTGGCGTTTCTGCAGCGGCAGCAGCAGTAGCAGTAGCAGCAGGTCCAGCAGAAGCGGCTGAAGAGAAAACTGAATTCGACGTAGTTCTTGCAGCAGCAGGTGCTAATAAAGTTGCAGTTATCAAAGCAGTACGTGGTGCAACTGGTTTAGGCTTAAAAGAAGCGAAAGACTTAGTTGAATCTGCACCGGCAGTATTGAAAGAAGGTATTGCTAAAGCTGAAGCTGAAGCGTTGAAAAAAGAATTAGAAGAAGCTGGCGCACAAGTAGAAATCAAATAATTTTGATTTCTCGTCAACTTTTCGACGTTCAAAAAACCCTGATGGTAACATCGGGGTTTTTGTTTTTGGGCGTTGCAATTTGTCGATATTTCAAAAAATCGGTTTGATAAGCAATAGTTGGCGAATGAAATGCTTTTGTAACTTGGCACATAAGTTCTAATTTATTATTGCTAAAAAATGTGCAATTTGCTATAATTCGCAATCCAAATTTTGCATAGTTGGCTAGGTGATGATCATCTAGCCTTTTATGCTACTCCAAAGGCGGAAATTCATTAACCGTTATGATTTTTGCTTTACTCACAGTAAATTTTTGTGGTTATTGTTGAGTGTTGTCCCACTACAGAAGTAAGGTTCAGAGTGCGGTCATTATTAACGGTCAATCATTGTCGTGCGCTTTTACATTTTTCAATGTGGCACGATTGGGTCACTGAACAGCAAGCAGAGGAACCCTATGGTTTACTCATATACCGAGAAAAAACGTATTCGTAAAGACTTCGGAAAACGTCCGCAAGTTTTAAATGTACCTTATTTATTAACAATTCAATTAGATTCTTTTGAAAAATTTATTCAAAGAGATCCAGATGGGCAGCAAGGTTTAGAAGCCGCATTTCGCTCTGTATTCCCGATTGTCAGCAATAATGGCAACACGGAATTGCAGTATGTAAGTTATCAATTAGGCGAGCCGGTTTTTGATGTGCGTGAATGTCAAATTCGTGGTACGACTTTTGCCGCACCATTACGTGTAAAATTGCGCTTAGTTAGCTATGATAAAGATGCAGCACTGGGTACCATCAAAGATATTAAAGAACAAGAAGTTTATATGGGTGAAATCCCATTAATGACTGATAACGGTACCTTTGTGATTAATGGTACTGAGCGTGTTATCGTGTCGCAATTACACCGCAGTCCCGGTGTGTTCTTTGATAGTGATAAAGGCAAAACTCATTCTTCCGGTAAAGTGCTTTATAATGCACGTATTATTCCTTACCGTGGTTCTTGGTTGGATTTTGAGTTTGATCCGAAAGATAATCTATATGCACGTATCGACCGTCGTCGTAAATTGCCGGCCACCATTATTTTGCGCGCGTTAGATTTTACAACTGAACAAATTTTAGATATTTTCTTCGATAAAGTTGTTTTTGAAATCAAAGATAACAAGTTATTGATGACCTTAGTACCGGAAAGATTGCGTGGTGAAACCGCAACGTTCGATATTGAAGCTAATGGTAAAGTCTATGTGGAACGTGGTCGTCGTATTACTGCGCGTCATATTCGTGCGTTAGAAAAAGATCAAATTTCTCAAGTTGAAGTGCCGACTGAATATATTGTCGGTAAAGTGTCTGCTAAAGACTATGTGGATTTAGAAACCGGCGAAATTATTTGTGCAGCAAATATGGAGATTTCCTTAGAGCTATTAGCAAAATTAGCACAAGCCGGTTATAAAACCATTGAAACATTATTTACTAATGATTTAGACCATGGTCCTTATATTTCCGAAACTTTGCGCGTGGATCCGTCAAACGATCGTTTAAGTGCCTTGGTGGAAATTTATCGCATGATGCGACCGGGCGAGCCGCCAACAAAAGAGGCAGCAGAAGGTTTGTTTGATAACTTATTCTTCTCTCAAGAGCGCTATGATTTATCGGCGGTTGGTCGTATGAAATTCAACCGTTCTATTGGTATTGAAGAAGAAACCGGCAGCGGTATTCTAAGCAAAGACGATATCATCAGTGTGATGAAAAAACTGATTGAAATTCGTAACGGTCGTGGCGAAGTGGATGATATTGACCACTTAGGTAACCGTCGTATCCGTTCTGTGGGTGAAATGGCAGAAAACCAATTCCGTATCGGTTTGGTGCGAGTAGAACGTGCGGTTAAAGAGCGTTTGTCTTTGGGGGATTTAGATGCGGTAACTCCACAAGATTTAATTAATGCGAAACCGATTTCTGCAGCAGTGAAAGAATTCTTTGGTTCATCTCAATTATCACAATTTATGGACCAAAATAACCCGTTATCAGAAGTAACACACAAACGTCGTATTTCCGCATTGGGACCGGGCGGTTTAACCCGTGAACGTGCCGGCTTTGAAGTACGTGACGTTCATGCGACTCACTATGGTCGCGTATGTCCGATTGAAACGCCTGAAGGTCCAAATATCGGTTTGATTAACTCACTTTCCGTGTATGCGCGTACGAATGATTATGGTTTCTTAGAAACACCATATCGTAAAGTTGTTAACGGTCAAGTGACGGAAGAAATTGAGTATTTGTCTGCGATTGAAGAAGGTAAATATGTCATTGCACAGGCAAACTCAAATTTAGACGAAGAATTGCGTTTTACTGATGCGTTCGTCACTTGTCGTGGTGAATATGGTGAATCCGGCTTATATCGTCCAGAAGAAATTCACTATATGGACGTTTCTACACAGCAAGTAGTTTCTGTGGCAGCGGCACTTATTCCGTTCCTTGAGCATGACGATGCGAACCGTGCTTTGATGGGAGCGAACATGCAACGTCAAGCAGTTCCAACATTACGTGCAGATAAACCGTTGGTGGGTACCGGAATGGAAAAACCGGTGGCATTGGACTCCGGTGTTGCGGTCGTAGCAAAACGTGGCGGTACTATTCAATATGTGGATGCTTCCCGTATTGTGGTGAAAGTAAATGAAGATGAAACTGTCGCAGGCGAAGCGGGTATTGATATTTATAACTTAATTAAATACACCCGTTCTAACCAAAATACTTGTATTAACCAAATTCCTTGTGTGAACTTGGGTGAGCCAATTGAACGTGGCGAAATTCTTGCCGATGGTCCATCAACCGATTTAGGTGAATTGGCATTAGGTCAAAATATGCGTGTGGCATTTATGCCATGGAACGGTTATAACTTCGAAGACTCGATGTTAGTGTCTGAACGTGTTGTACAAGAAGATCGTTTCACCACAATTCATATTCAAGAATTATCTTGTGTGGCACGTGATACCAAATTAGGTTCGGAAGAAATCACTGCAGATATTCCGAACGTAGGTGAAGCGGCGTTAAGCAAACTTGATGAATCCGGTATTGTTTATATCGGAGCGGAAGTAAAAGGTGGCGATATTCTGGTGGGTAAAGTGACACCAAAAGGTGAAACGCAATTAACACCAGAAGAAAAATTATTACGTGCGATCTTTGGTGAAAAAGCCTCTGATGTAAAAGATTCTTCTTTACGCGTACCAAACAGCGTATCCGGTACTGTTATTGACGTTCAAGTCTTTACGCGTGATGGCGTAGAAAAAGATAAACGTGCTTTAGAAATCGAAGAAATGCAACTGAAACAAGCGAAAAAAGACCTTGTGGAAGAATTGGAGATTTTAGAAGCCGGTTTATTTGCCCGTGTACGTAAATTGCTTGTTTCCGGTGGTGTGGATGAAAAACAATTGGATAAATTGGACCGCACGAAATGGTTAGACCAAACCTTAGCTGATGAAGACAAACAAAATCAGTTAGAGCAATTAGCGGAACAATACGAAGAATTGCGTAAAGAGTTTGAACATAAACTTGAAGTGAAACGCGGCAAAATTATCCAAGGTGATGATTTGGCACCGGGCGTTTTAAAAATCGTGAAAGTTTATCTTGCAGTGAAACGCCACATCCAACCGGGTGATAAAATGGCGGGTCGTCACGGTAACAAAGGGGTTATCTCAAAAATTAACCCGATCGAAGATATGCCTTACGATGAAAACGGTCAACCGGTGGATATCGTGTTAAACCCACTTGGGGTTCCATCACGTATGAATATCGGTCAGATCCTTGAAACACACTTAGGTTTGGCTGCGAAAGGGATTGGTGATCAAATCAATGCCATGATCAAACAAAAACAAAGTGTAGAAAAATTGCGTGGTTATATCCAAAAAGCCTATGATTTGGGTGAAGGATCGCAAAAAGTGGATTTAAGTACCTTTACTGATGAAGAAGTGATGCGTTTAGCACAAAACTTACGTAAAGGTATGCCGCTTGCGACACCGGTGTTTGATGGTGCGCATGAAAAAGAAATTAAAGAGCTTTTACAATTGGGCGGTTTGCCGACTTCCGGTCAAATTACCTTATATGATGGTCGTACCGGTGAGAAATTTGAACGTCCGGTTACCGTTGGTTATATGTATATGCTCAAATTGAACCACTTAGTTGACGACAAAATGCACGCTCGTTCAACCGGTTCTTACAGTCTTGTTACACAACAACCATTGGGTGGTAAAGCACAATTCGGTGGTCAACGTTTCGGTGAGATGGAGGTGTGGGCGCTTGAAGCTTACGGTGCTGCATACACATTACAAGAAATGTTAACCGTGAAATCCGATGACGTGAACGGTCGTACGAAGATGTATAAAAACATCGTGAGCGGCACGCACCAAATGGATCCAAGTACGCCAGAATCTTTCAATGTAATCATGAAAGAGATCCGTTCACTTGGTATCAATATCGACTTAGATGAAGAATAATCTAAGCGAAGAAAGACTTTAATGTACGCCCAAGTGCGGTTAAAAAAATAAAAATTTTTGACCGCACTTGAATAAGTTTAACTCCGACAGGAGCAAATCGTGAAAGACTTAGTTAAGTTCTTAAAAGCACAATCAAAATCAAGCGATGATTTTGATGTCATCAAAATTGGATTAGCCTCACCGGATATGATCCGTTCTTGGTCATTCGGTGAAGTGAAAAAACCGGAAACCATCAACTATCGTACGTTCAAGCCTGAACGTGACGGTCTTTTCTGCGCGCGTATTTTCGGGCCGGTTAAAGACTATGAATGTTTATGTGGTAAATATAAACGTTTAAAACACCGCGGTGTGATTTGTGAAAAATGTGGTGTTGAAGTGACTCAAGCCAAAGTTCGTCGCGAACGTATGGGGCATATTGAGCTTGCTTCTCCAGTGGCTCATATTTGGTTTTTAAAATCACTCCCGTCCCGTATCGGTTTATTATTAGATATGCCATTGCGCGATATTGAGCGTGTGCTTTATTTTGAATCTTATATTGTGATCGAGCCGGGCATGACCGATCTTGAACGCGGACAATTGTTAACTGAAGAACAATTTATGGAAGCAGAAGATCGTTGGCAAGATGAATTTGACGCTAAAATGGGAGCGGAAGCCATCCAAGCCTTGTTGCGCGATATGGATTTAGAAGCGGAGTGCGAAAATTTACGTGAAGAATTGCAAGAAACCAATTCTGAAACTAAACGTAAGAAAATCACTAAACGCTTGAAATTATTAGAAGCATTTATTCAATCCGGCAATAAACCGGAATGGATGGTGATGACTGTATTACCGGTATTGCCACCGGATTTACGTCCATTAGTGCCATTAGATGGCGGTCGTTTTGCGACTTCAGATTTGAACGATTTATATCGTCGTGTGATCAACCGTAACAACCGTTTAAAACGTCTTTTAGACTTGATTGCGCCAGATATTATCGTACGTAACGAAAAACGGATGTTACAAGAATCGGTAGATGCGTTATTAGATAACGGTCGTCGCGGTCGTGCGATCACGGGTTCTAACCGTCGTCCGTTAAAATCACTTGCGGATATGATCAAAGGTAAACAAGGTCGTTTCCGTCAAAACTTATTAGGTAAACGTGTTGACTATTCTGGACGTTCTGTAATCACCGTAGGTCCGTACTTACATCTACATCAATGCGGTTTACCGAAAAAAATGGCGCTGGAATTATTCCGTCCGTTTATTTATGCAAAATTAGAAAGCCGCGGTTTTGCGACGACAATTAAAGCCGCTAAGAAAATGGTTGAGCGTGAAGATGCGATTGTTTGGGATATTCTTGCCGAAGTGATTCGCGAACACCCAATCCTATTAAACCGTGCGCCAACGTTGCACCGTTTGGGTATTCAAGCCTTTGAGCCGATTTTGATTGAAGGTAAAGCGATCCAGTTGCACCCGCTTGTTTGTGCGGCGTTCAACGCGGACTTCGATGGAGACCAAATGGCGGTTCACGTTCCATTAACACTTGAAGCGCAATTAGAAGCTCGTGCGTTAATGATGTCAACCAACAACATTTTATCACCAGCAAATGGTGAGCCGATTATTGTTCCGTCACAAGACGTAGTTTTGGGTCTATATTATATGACGCGCGACAAAGTGAACGGTAAAGGCGAAGGAATGTTATTGCAAGATCCGCGTGAAGCGGAAAAAGCTTATCGTACCGGTGAAGCGGAATTGCATTCTCGCGTGAAAGTGCGTATTACTGAATATGTGAAAAATGCGGCAAATGAATGGGTTGCTCAAACTAACTTAGTGGATACTACCGTCGGTCGTGCTATTTTATGGATGATCGCGCCGAAAGGAATGCCATTTAGTTTGTTCAACCAAACCTTGGGTAAAAAAGCGATCTCAAAATTGATCAACGAAAGTTATCGTCGTTTAGGCTTGAAACCAAGTGTATTATTTGCTGACCAAATCATGTACACCGGTTTTGCTTATGCGGCACGTTCAGGTTCTTCCGTTGGTATTGACGATATGGTCATTCCGGCGAAAAAATATGAAATTATTTCTGCAGCGGAAGATGAAGTGGCTGAAATTCAAGAGCAATTCCAATCAGGTCTTGTTACAGCGGGTGAACGTTATAACAAAGTGATCGATATTTGGGCGGCAGCCAATGAGCGTGTTGCCAAAGCGATGATGGAAAACTTATCTTCTGAAGAAGTGGTGAATCGTCATGGTGAATTGGAAAAACAATCTTCTTTCAACAGCATCTTTATGATGGCGGATTCCGGGGCGCGTGGTTCTGCAGCACAGATTCGTCAGTTAGCGGGGATGCGTGGTTTGATGGCTCGTCCAGACGGTTCGATCATCGAAACTCCTATTACCGCGAACTTCCGTGAAGGTTTGAATGTTTTACAATACTTTATTTCTACCCACGGTGCGCGTAAAGGTCTTGCGGATACTGCGTTGAAAACAGCGAACTCCGGTTATTTGACCCGTCGTTTGGTTGATGTGGCGCAAGATTTGGTGATCGTGGAAGATGACTGTGGTACCCATGAAGGTATTGTTATGACACCATTAATCGAGGGTGGTGATGTTAAAGAGGCTTTGCGTGACCGCGTATTAGGTCGTGTGGCAGCAGAAGACATCTTAAAACCGGGTACTGATGAAGTATTAATTCCGCGTAATACCTTATTAGACGAAAAATTGTGTGATCTGATTGATGCTAACTCGGTGGACAGCATTAAAGTGCGTTCTGTAGTAACCTGTGATACTGATTTCGGCGTGTGTGCGAAATGTTATGGTCGTGATTTAGCACGTGGACACTTGATTAACCAAGGTGAAGCGGTTGGTGTAATTGCGGCACAATCTATCGGTGAGCCAGGTACACAGTTAACCATGCGTACGTTCCATATCGGTGGTGCGGCATCTGCGGCAGCAAAAGAATCCAGTATTCAAGTGAAAAATACCGGTACGTTACGCTTAGCAAACGTGAAATTTGTTACCAATAACGAAGGTAAATTGGTACTAACTTCGCGTAATACAGAATTAACCATTATCGATTCTCTGGGTCGAACCAAAGAGCATTATAAAGTACCTTATGGTGCGATCTTAAATAAAGGTGACGGTCAAGCGGTGGAAGCTGGTGAAATCGTTGCAAACTGGGATCCACATACTATGCCGGTTATTTCTGAAGTAAGCGGTTTCGTGAAATTCGTGGATATTATCGATGGCTTGACAGTTACTCGCCAAACGGATGAGTTAACCGGTTTATCTTCTATTGTGGTGCAAGATGTGGGTGAACGTGCGACAGCAGGTAAAGACTTACGTCCAGCATTAAAATTAGTTGATGCTCAAGGCAATGACATTGTTATTCCAGGTACTGATGTAGCGGCGCAATACTTCTTACCGGGTAAAGCGATTGTTACTTTAGACGACGGTGCTGAAGTGCATATCGGTATTGCCTTGGCACGTATTCCGCAAGAATCTGTGGGAACTAAGGATATCACCGGTGGTCTTCCTCGCGTAGCTGATCTTTTCGAAGCACGTAAACCGAAAGAGCCAGCAATCTTGGCGGAAATTTCAGGTATTGTTTCCTTCGGTAAAGAAACTAAAGGTAAGCGTCGTCTGTTAATCACACCGACAGATGGCGGTGACGTGTACGAAGAAATGATTCCAAAATGGCGTCAATTGAACGTATTTGAAGGCGAGATGGTACAACGCGGTGATTTAATTTCCGATGGTGCAGAAACGCCACATGATATTTTACGTTTACGCGGCGTACATGCGGTAACCGATTATATCGTTAACGAAGTACAAGAAGTTTACCGCTTACAAGGGGTAAAAATTAACGATAAACATATTGAAGTTATTGTACGTCAAATGTTACGTAAAGGTGTTATTACTCAAGCTTACGATTCTGAATTCTTAGAAGGCGAGCAAGTGGAAGTAGCACGCGTGAAAATTGTTAACCGTCAACGTGAAGCTGAAGGCAAACCGTTGGTGGAATTTGAGCGTGAATTGCTGGGTATTACCAAAGCCTCATTGGCAACGGAATCCTTTATTTCCGCAGCATCATTCCAAGAAACCACTCGTGTACTCACAGAGGCAGCAGTAGCAGGTAAACGTGATGAATTACGTGGCTTGAAAGAAAACGTCATCGTTGGTCGTTTAATCCCAGCGGGTACGGGTTTTGCTTATCATCAAAACCGTTTGAAAAATAAAGCAAGCGGAATTGTTGAGGAGGAAGCGCCAGTAAGATTTTCTGCTGAAGATGAGGAAGCGATTGCAGAAGAGTTTACTATGACGGCAGAAGATGCGACCGCAAGTTTAGCTGAAATGTTAAATATGGCGGACGAAGCAGAATAATATCTGTTTAACGAAGATAAAAACCCTTGCTGAAAAGTAAGGGTTTTTTATTGAAAACACACGAAAAAAGTACCGCACTTATGTCTAAAGTGCGGTACTTTTTTTATAAGTTTTGACTTGAATTTCATTTTAAAATGCCTGTTATTACAGAATAAAAAAGTTTATTATTTACTTCTGGTTGATAGTTATTTTTTATTTTATCTATTGTTATATTTTTGTTAAAAATTATAATAGCTACATCTTCAGCAGCAAGCCGTCGCCTTGAAGAACGAATTTAACATTTATATTTTAGGAGACAGATGATGAAAACTTTAGCAAAAACCTTAGCATTAACACTTTTCGCTGGCATCGTATCAAGTAATGTAATGGCAAGCACTGCGGTTGCTGATCGTTTTGTGGAGATTGATGGTAACACTTATAAATTAACTCAAGTGACAAAAAACAATTATGACGTTTATGCAGCACAATTGAAATCTAACTTGAGTGCGTTACAACAAACGCAAGATTTAGCTCAATTTCAACGTTTAGCGAATGAGACTTTGGATTTAGTCATTAACGCTAAAAACGCAGTAGCAGACACGTTCGTTGATAGAATGGATTCTCGTGATAATCAAGTGGAAAAAGCCCGCCTTAATTATCAGCAATGGAAATTGGCGCAATTGATTAATTCTTTAGAATCCGCGTCAAAACAAGATAGCCTAACCAGCGCGAAAGATAACGTGTTATTCAGCATGGTTAATGCTATTTAATTGGGAAACCCCCTCCTAAAAAGTCGGGTGCTAGGATGGCACTCGGCTTTTTTTGTTTTTAATCATTCAAAAAAAATGGCTCCCAGTTCGAGAAGTGGATTGGGAGCCAGTTGTATAAGGGAAGCGATTAATGCGTTAATAACTGCCAACTCTTATCTGGGTTAATACGCAGATGTTGTTGGTGATGGCATTGTAGGGTGGAGCGATGACCAACACTGATAATGATAGTTTGTGGAAGTTCTGCACGAATCAGTCGATACATTGCATCTTCTAACCCTTCATCCATGCTGGCAGTGGCTTCATCTAAAAAGGCGACACTTGGTTTGTGTAACAACAAACGGGCAAAAGCCAGACGTTGTTGCTCTCCCAAAGATAATACACGCGTCCAATCGTTTTCTTGTTCCAATTTTTCCGCTAAATGCCCAAGTTGTACTTTTTTAATGATCTCTTGGGCTTTTTCAAGATCCGCATTTTCAGGCGTAGCTTGCGGATAATATAACGCGTCGATTAGACGCCCTTGTGGTAAATAAGGTTTTTGAGATAAAAATAGGGCATTATCTTGTGGGCAAGCAATATAGCCTTCCGAATATGACCATAAACCGGCAACGGTACGCAACAATGTGGTTTTTCCCGCACCTGACGGGCCTTGAATTAACAAAGAGCCGCCTTGGTTTAAGGTAAAATTCAGCGATTTGATAAGAGCTTCACCGTCCGGTGTATTAACATTTAACTCTCTAAACACCACTTGTTGCGGCGAATTTTGTAATTCTGTGTGTGAGGCTTGTTGACTTTGCTCAATTGCGCTGTGAAAACCGGTTAAACGATCTAGTACAGCACGATAAGCGGTGAAGTCATCATATGAGTTACGATAAAACGAAAGTGCGGTCTGAACTTTGCCAAAGGCTTGTGCTGTTTGGATCAGATCACCTAATTTAATTTGCTCACTGAAATAGCGGGTGGCTTGAATAATAAATGGAAAAATCACCGATATTTGTGAAACAACCAAGTTAAAACCGGATAATTTCAAAGTTCTATAGACCATTTGCCATACATTATGGATGACCCTTTCAAATTGTTTCAGTAGCAAACTTTTTTCCGCTTTTTCACCACGATAAAAGGCAATGCTCTCAGCATATTCTTTTAAACGAATGAGAGAATAACGATAGTTTGCATTTAAACGTTCGTTAATAAAATTTAGCGTAATTAATGGACGCCCAATTTTAAATGCCAATACGCTGCTGATTAGCACATAAATAAACACTAAAAACACCATCATATGCGGAATTTCAACCCCGGCAACCGTCATCGGACCGGATAAATCCCATAAAATAAGGGTAAATGCTACTAATGACACCGTTGATGAAATCACACCGGTGGCAAAACCGATGGAACTTGAGACGTAGGAAATAATATCTTGCTGAATACGTTGATCAGGGTTATCGAGCTGTGTTGCCAGAAATTGCGTTTTATAATACGCTTGATTGTCTGTCCATTGCGCTAACATTTTTTCATTTAACCAAGTTCGCCATTGAATGGTAAAACTTTGCGTTAAATAATAAGTCAATAAAACATTTATCACGTGTACCGCCGCAAGTCCCGAGAACACAAACATTTGTTGCCAAAACACCTTTGCGTTCATTTCTTGCAATGCACTGTACATAGCGTTATACCAATTGGAAAATAAAATATCCAAGCGCACCGCCAATAAATTAAAAAAGACAATTACAAAGAAATAAACAATCGGTTTTAAGCTGTGTTTAGGGGAAAGGTAACCTTGTGCGAGTAACCAAAATTGATGCCCCCAACGAGTAGTCTTTGCCAAAATGGCGAGCATAATAGTGAAAACCACGCCGGTAATCAGCAAGCTTTTAAAAATCCAAATTAATGAGGTAAAAAGTTCTTCAGTCCAATTCATGATCCATTCCGAATAAAATTTGTTTTGGCGGTAAATCCTGTTTTCCACCTATATGTTTGTTCAAATATTGTTAAAAAAAACCATCTCTTTGACAAGAAAAATGTGATAAACGTTCAACTTTTTATATTTGTTTGCTTATTTACCTGAAGGAGCTTGCTATAATTCTAATTAGTTATTTTTTATAAATTTTGTCGTAAGAGGTAAATATGAGTGATATTGCAATCACTATCAGTCTTCTTGCTCTTGTCGCAGTCATTGGGCTGTGGATAGGATCTTGGAAGATTCGAGGCGTCGGATTGGGCATTGGCGGAGTACTGTTTGGCGGTATTATTGTTGGGCATTTTACCAATCAATATGGCTTGGTATTAGATGCACACACCATGCATTTTATCCAAGAATTTGGTTTAATTTTGTTTGTTTATACGATCGGTATTCAAGTGGGGCCAGGCTTTTTCGCCTCATTAAGACAATCCGGTATGAAACTTAATGGGCTGGCAGCGCTGATTGTGTTGGTTGGTGCCTTAAGCGTGATTGTGCTTTATAAAGCAATGGACGTTCCGTTGGATATTATTTTGGGGATTTATTCCGGCGCGGTTACCAACACGCCTTCACTCGGGGCTGGTCAACAGATTTTATCCGAATTGGGCATAAATAACCTAACCGGAACCATGGGGATGGCATATGCTGTGGCATATCCGTTTGGGATTTGCGGTATTTTGTTGACCATGTGGCTGGTTCGTCTGTTTTTCAAAATAAAAATCGAAGAAGAAGCGCTCGGTTTTCAAAAAGAAAGTGGGCAGGACAAAGAAAGTTTGCGCTCCATGAATGTTAAGGTTACTAACCCTAATTTAAATGGCTTGCGCCTGATTGATATCCCCGGTTTTGACAATAAAGATGTGGTTTGCTCTCGTTTGAAGCGGGAAGAAAATGTTTGTGTACCAAAAGCGGATACAACCATTTACCAAGGTGATTTATTGCATATCGTGGGCGAAATTCACGCCTTGAAAAAAATGCGTTTGGTGATTGGGGAAGAAGTGGATGTCCCTATGACAAGTTTTAGCGGCGATTTACGTTCTGAACGCATTGTAGTGACCAATGAGAAAGTATTGGGAAAACGCATCAAAGGTTTAGGGATTCATCAAAAATACGGTGTGGTTATCTCGCGCCTAAATCGCGCTGGGGTAGAATTGGTTCCCACTGCGAATACCACGTTGCAATTTGGTGACGTTTTACACGTTGTTGGTCGTGCAGATTTGATTGGACACGCCATTGCGATTATCGGCAACGCGGAACAAAAATTGCAACACGTCCAAATGTTGCCAGTCTTTATCGGTATTGGTCTGGGGGTATTATTAGGCTCTATTCCGTTTTATATTCCCGGTTTTCCGGTTGCTTTAAAGCTCGGCTTGGCGGGGGGGCCATTGGTGGTTGCCCTAATTCTTGCCCGAATTGGGAGCATCGGAAAACTTTATTGGTTTATGCCACCAAGTGCTAACTTGGCGTTACGTGAGATTGGTATTGTATTATTTTTATCCGTAGTCGGACTCAAATCCGGCGGTAATTTTGTGGACACTTTCGTTAACGGAAACGGTTTGGAATGGATGGGATATGGCGTGATTATCACCTTTGTCCCACTTATGCTAGTCGGCATTTTGGCGCGTTTATATTTAAAATTAAACTATTTAACCTTATGCGGATTATTAGCGGGTTCCATGACAGATCCACCGGCGTTAGCGTTTGCTAATGCGATCAAAGAAGACAGTGGCGCGGCGGCATTATCTTATGCGACAGTGTATCCGTTAGTCATGTTTTTGCGGATCATCTCGCCGCAACTGCTTGCCATTTTGCTGTGGAGCGTCGTATAAATTAATAGAAAAATTGCCATAAAAATGACCGCACTTTTGTTCAATGAAACCAAAAGTGCGGTCAAATTTTTACGAGTTTTATTGCTAATGGCGCCCTATGTTGTACGCGCCATTTTCTCAATTAATGTTTGCAGCCGCCTTTTCCGCCACAGCAACCGTCGTGGTCATGATCGTGGTGGTGATCATGTCCGTGATGATGGTGATGCCCGCCACAACCGCAACCATGGCCTTCTTCATCGCTGTCATGATGATGACCACCGCAGCAACCGCCTTCTTGGTGAATATGACCGTGGGCGATTTCTTCTAACGTGGCTTCGCGCGTTGCAACAACTTCAACGGTAAATAACAATTCTTGACCGGCAAGCATATGGTTTCCGTCAACCACTACATCAGTTTCGCCCACTTCCGTGATCACCACCGGTAATGGCCCCATATCCGTATCAGCGATAAAACGCATGCCGACCACCAATTCATCAACGCCGACAAAAACGTCTTTCGGTACACGTTGTACCATATTTTCGTTGTATTCACCGTAAGCTTCTTCCGGTTTTACGCGTACTTCAAATTTATCGCCAACTGCTTTTCCTTCCAACGCATTTTCAAGACCGATCACTAAATTATTGTGACCTTGTAAGTATTCTAACGGTTGATTTACTGGCGCTTCATCTACCAATACGCCATCTTCTGTGCGAACTTGGTAAGCAATGCTTACCACGATATTTTTTGCAACTTTCATTATTACCTCATTGCTGGTTAAAATCGATTCATTGTAGCGGAAATCCGCCGACCTGTCATTATTACTTCACTAATTCAATTTTAGCGTCAAGACGCGCTTTCAGCTGGGTTTTCCCCTGTTCTAACTTGACGGAACTATCATCCACTTTCGCCGCCCGTTCCATCGCGCCATACGGTCTGGCAACCATGTCATAATTTTCCGCCGGCGAAGTTAAATTTAACTCTATAATCGCATAATCTTTGGCTTTCAGCGTCGTTTTAATTAATTGTGCTTGCTGCTCAAATTTTTTCAACACATTTTCGGTCAATTCATCTTCGGATTTAGCAATAGTTTCCGGCGAAACCAGCGCATTCACCGAAGAAATCGCTAAAATACCGTCAAGATCGGATAAGGTTTTGGATAAGGCTTCGCTGTCGGCACTTTGCAATACCAATTGTCCAGAAGCTACCCAACCATTTTGTTTACCTTGTTGGTTATAGCGCACATAAGTGTTGCGCGAATTTTGCTTAATTTCCACCGCACTTTGTGCTTTGATAATCTCAAGCGCTTGGTTAATTTTACTGTTGACTTCCTGATTGGCTTTCGGCAATGTCGCATTTTCAGCTTGAATAAACAAGGTCACTTGTAATAAATCTTGAACCACCTCTTTTTCAACTTCCGTACTAAAACTCACGATATTTCCATTTTTAATAGTGCTGGTAGGCGTCGTATTAGCAGAGAGGCTCATGGGCAATGCCGCCATTAAAATAAAGGCAATATGTTTTAATTTCATCTTAATTTTCCTTTCTTTCAGTAAGTTAACTCTTAGTCAATGCAGTTTAAAAATAGTTCAAAAATGACCGCACTTTTACCGTCTTTTGATTGGTTGATTTACATTGTTGTCATCAAATTGTCATATTTCTTTTTTATACTCCCTTTCGAAGCAAAGTACATCATTGAAAATATATCATTGAGGAGAAATTTATGTCAGTAAAAACATTTAAGCGCTTCATGTTATTAGCTATTTCATTAGGCACCTTATCCTTAACTGCCCATGCACAAACGATCACCGGTGCAGGCGCCTCATTCCCATATCCGGTTTATGCAAAATGGTCATCATTATATGAAAAAGAAACCGGTAACAAAGTTAACTATCAATCTATCGGTTCCGGCGGCGGTCAACAACAAATTATTGCGAAAACCATTGATTTTGGCGCCTCTGACGATCCAATGAAAGCCGAATTACTCGAGCAACATCAATTATTACAATTCCCAGCCATTATCGGTGGAACCGTGCCGGTCGTGAATATTCCGAATGTACAACCGGGTCAATTAAAACTTTCCGGTGACGTTTTAGCGAAAATTTTCTTAGGTGAAATTAAAACGTGGAACGATCCAGCAGTAGCAGCATTAAACCCAGATCTTAACTTGCCAAGCAATCCAATTATTGTAGTACACCGTTCAGACGGTTCTGGTACCACTTTCGGTTGGACTAACTATTTGTCAAAAGTCTCTGCAGATTGGAAAGCTAAAGTGGGCGAAGGCAAATCAGTGAAATGGCCAACCGGTCAAGGCGGTAAAGGAAACGAAGGCGTTTCAGCTTATGTGAAACAACTTAAATTCTCTATTGGTTATGTTGAATATGCTTACGCCAAACAAAATAACCTCGCTTGGGCATCTTTACAAAATAAAGCAGGCGAATTTGTTCAACCTTCAAAAGAGAGTTTTATGTCCGCTGCCGCTAATGCGAAATGGGATGAAAAACCGGGAATGGGCGTTGTGTTGACCGATGAAGACGGTAAAGCCTCTTGGCCAGTGACGGCGGCAAGTTTTATCTTGTTACACAAAGTGGCAGATAATGCAGAAGCAACCAAAGGCGTATTCCAATTCTTCGATTGGGCATTTAGCAAAGGACAAGATGCAGCGTCTGAATTAGATTATGTACCGTTACCACAAGAAGTGGTGAATCAAATCAAAGCGCAATGGACTAGCGAAGTTAAAGATAAAAACGGTAAAGCAATACAGTAAAGTATTGGCATGGTGGGCGATATTGCCCACCCTACTTTGAAAAATGATAGAAAACAGAAAATATGCATAAAGTAGATAGAAAATGTTTGAATCACCAGTTTATTGAAACGCTATTTAAAAACACAACGCGTTTTTTTGCGCTCGGTGTTTTTTTGGCGTTATTAGCAATTATCGTCTCACTTTTTGTGGGCGCTTGGGATTCTATTAAACAATTTGGTATTCATTTCTTATGGACAAACGACTGGGATCCGGTACAAGAAAATTATGGCGCATTAGTGCCAATTATCGGGACCTTAGTTTCTGCCGGTATTGCCTTATGTATTGCCGTGCCGATTTCTTTGGGGATTGCAGTATTTCTCTCCGAACTTGCACCACAATGGCTTAAACGTCCAGTCAGCCTTGCCGTGGAATTGCTTGCCGCGATTCCGTCTATTATTTATGGTATGTGGGGCTTATTTGTTTTTGTTCCCTTATTCCAAGAATTTATCCAACCTCATTTAATCGAATATCTTGGTGCCTTGCCTTTTGTTGGAATGTTATTTTCCGGCGCACCTTTCGGGATCGGTTTATTTACTGCGGGTTTAGTGTTGGCAATTATGGTTATTCCGTTTATCGCTTCGGTGATGCGCGATATGTTCCAAGTGGTTCCGCCAATGTTAAAAGAATCAGCTTATGGACTGGGCGCTACAACTTCAGAAGTCGTTTGGAAAGTAATTTTGCCTTATACCAAAGCGGGGGTAATCGGCAGCATTATGCTCGGTCTGGGGCGTGCCTTAGGGGAAACCATGGCGGTGACCTTTGTGATCGGTAATGCTTTCCAGTTGCCTCAATCAGTATTTTCACCATCATCTTCGATTGCTTCGGCTATTGCTAACGAATTTAACGAAGCCGGCGGTTTACAAAAATCTGCTTTGATGGAATTAGGTTTACTACTTTTCTTAATCACCACCTTGGTTTTGGCTTGTTCAAGATTGCTGATTGCACGCATGAGCAAACATGAGGGGAAAAAATAATGTTAGCACGTTATCAAAACCGACGTTTTCATTGTCGTAAATTTAAGAACAAAATTATGTTGTGCTTATCCGGGCTTTCCGTCATTTTCGGTTTGTTTTGGTTAGTTTGGATTATTGCTACCTTGCTTTTCAAAGGCATTCCATCATTGTCCTTTGATCTATTTCTTGCCGAAACGCCAGCGCCAAATGAACAAGGCGGATTATTAAATGCTATTATTGGCTCCAGTTTAATGTTGTTGGTGGCGATGGCGATTGCCACACCAGTGAGCATTTTAGCGGGTACCTATTTGGCAGAATACGGACGCTACAGCAAACTTTCCAGCATAGTGCGTTTTTTAAATGATATTTTACTTTCCGCCCCATCAATTACTATTGGTTTGTTTATTTATGCGGTTTATGTGGCACAAGTGAAACATTATTCTGGTTGGGCTGGCGGTTTTGCCTTAGCCATGATTGCTATTCCGGTTATCGTACGAACCACTGACAGTATGCTCAATTTAGTCCCGAATAACTTACGTGAAGCCGCTATTGCTTTAGGTTGTCCACAATGGCGCGTGATCACCATGATCTGCTACCGTGCGGCGAAACCGGGAATCATCACCGGGGTTCTCTTGTCAGTAGCGCGTATTGCTGGCGAAACTGCACCATTATTATTTACCGCACTTTCCAACCAATTTACGTCCTGGAATATGAACAGTCCAATGGCAAATTTACCTGTTGTGATTTACCAATATGCCGCCAGCCCGTTTGAAGATTGGAATACGCTTGCTTGGGCAGGCGCAACCTTAATCACTCTCTTTGTACTGGTGTTAAATATTATTACCCGTTTATATTTCCAACCAAAACAAAAATAAGGATAAAAGAATGAATAACCCAATTGTACCAATGAATGAAACGAAAATTGAGATCAATAATTTAAACTTTTACTATGGCGATTTTCATGCACTAAAAAACATCAATTTGCGCATTGCGAAAAATAAAGTTACCGCATTTATCGGACCGTCCGGTTGCGGAAAATCGACCTTGTTGCGTACCTTAAACCGGATGTTTGAGCTATATCCGGCGCAACACGCCACCGGCGAAATTAATTTGGAAGGCGAAAATTTACTGACCTCCGATACGGATATTTCCATTATCCGCGCCAAAGTCGGCATGGTCTTCCAAAAACCGACACCATTCCCGATGTCTATTTACGACAATATCGCCTTTGGTATTCGTTTATTTGAAAAATTAAGCAAAGCGGAAATGGACGAACGCGTTGAATGGGCATTGACCAAAGCTGCACTGTGGAATGAAGTGAAAAATAAATTAAACCAAAGCGGTGACAGCTTATCTGGTGGGCAACAACAACGTTTGTGTATCGCGCGCGGTATCGCAGTCAAACCGGAAGTCTTATTGCTAGATGAACCTTGTTCCGCGCTAGATCCGATTTCCACGATGAAAATCGAAGAACTTATCGGCGAACTAAAACAAGATTACACCGTGGCAATCGTTACCCACAATATGCAACAAGCCGCCCGCTGTTCTGATTACACCGCTTACATGTACTTAGGTGAATTAGTGGAGTTTGACGAAACGAAAAAAATCTTCGACAAACCCCAAAACCAAAAAACGGAAGACTATATCAAAGGACGGATGGGTTAATTTTCGTTTTAAAGTGCGGTTAAAAAACATCAAGAATATTGACCGCACTTTTTAATTTCTGTTTTACGCAATCCCAATCAATTTATGAGTTTGAATACTCAACAACCATTTGGGTTTATTTGGGCGAGCGTTCAGTTCGCCGAGTAATTGGATGGTTTCATGTAAGTTCATTTTACCATTCACTTCGCAAGGACTTAGGAAATAATAGTCTGCGCTAATTTTTCCTTCAATAAACTCACAAAACTCATGCGCCTCGGTATCCATCACAATACGCACTTCGTTGGCGGTTTTGATACAACGACGTTGGTATTTTTGCGCGTACATGGCTTTGGGACTGGTGGCAATGTAGTCAATTTGGGGCGGGATTTCTTTTAAACCATTGGTTTCAATGGCAAGGAAATAACCGTCTTTTTTGAGTTCATCAAGTAACAACGCTACTTTCGGATGAATAGTAGGTTCACCGCCGGTGATGATGATATTCTTTGCTGAAAATGACCGCACTTTGGCGAGAATTTGGCTTAATGTCCATGATTCAAATTCATTGTAATTAGTATCACACCAAGGACAAGCCAAGTTGCATTTACCAAGGCGCACAAAAATACTCGGCATACCGGTGTTCGCCCCTTCTCCTTGCAAGCTTTCGAAGATTTCTACAATGGGGAAACTCGGTTCGTTAATGCGCAAACTCATTCGCGGTACTCGCAAAATGAAGTGGGTGTTTCCCACAAACGAATCGCTGAAATCGGTAGCTTGTCTTTCAAGCAGTTAAACATAAAACGCGCCATTTCTTCCGCAGTCGTGCGCATAGGAATCCCAAAGGTTTTTGAGTTTAATTCATTGAGCAACGCAGCGATTTTACATTCGCGTTCGCTGGTGGTGTCGTAGATAAATGCATGATCCATTGGGTCTAAAATCGCTTCTTTCACTACCCTTTTCACATCAGTAAAATCCACCACCATGCCTTTTTTCGCCCCTTCAAGCACTAAATCGCCGCTGACTTCCACTTGAAGTTTGTAAGTATGTCCATGCAAATTTTGGCATTTACCATCATGACCGTCCAAAATATGCGCCATATCAAAACTAAATTCTTTTGAAACCTTAAACATTTTCCACCGCACTTTTTTGCGCTAAATATTCTGCCAACCCTTTTTCGCGTAAGATGCAACTTGGACATTTGCCACAACCGCCTTCCACGCCCAAATAACAAGTATGAGTATGTTCTCGCACATAATCTAAGCGATCTAATTCATCGGCAAGTTGCCACGTTTGCGCTTTGGTTAAATACATCAATGGTGTACGAATATTAAAATGGTAATCCATAGACAAATTCAAGGTTACATTCATGGATTTGATAAAGACATCGCGACAATCAGGGTAACCACTAAAATCTGTTTCGCAAACGCCTGTGATAATATCTGTCATACCCTTACTTTTGGCATAAATCGCAGCGTAAAGTAAAAACAACGCATTACGCCCGTCCACCACCGTATTAGGTACCCCTTTTTCGTTTTTCACAATATCCGTTTCGCTCATCATGGCATTTGGCGCGAAAATCTGCATGGCAGTCATATCTAAAATATGCTGTTTCACGCCTAAATCTTGGCAAATCCATTGGGCTTTTTGTAATTCGATATGGTGACGTTGTCCATATTGGAAAGTCATCGCATGAACATTTTCTAGACCATATTCTTGAATAGCAAGCAGTAAACAGGTTGTGGAATCTTGTCCACCAGAAAAAATGACAACCGCTTTACGGTTGTTATTGGGATTTAAAATTTTTGAAATTTGCATAGTTTTCCTAGTTTTTTTGCGTGGGATGGATTGCGAACCACGAGTAAAATTCTGACCGCACTTTTGTTTCACAATAAAAGTGCGGTCAGAATTTTAACAGAAATACATCAGCAAATCATATGAGTTTTAATACCAAAGAGAGATTTTATCTCACTCATGCTATAACTCATTGTACCTTAATCTTTTTTTTATCATTATAGACTTGTTTTCTGCAATTAAGTCAGGCATTATTTAACTTGTTCGCATTGTCTTGCGAGCATCACAATTTGGTATAACCTCTCATCTTATCTAGGATAATTAGGAGAAAATGATGAAAACGCTTTTTACAAGGTTTGTAACTGGTTTTGCAACATTGGGCTTGTTCCTTAGTTCCGCCACCGCTGCGCTTGCCGCAAATACATTCAAAATTAGTGCAATTCCCGATTATAACGCTACTGAAATGACTCGTTCTTTCGATGATTTTGCAACCTATTTAGGTAAAGAAACTGGATTAAATGTAGTTTATGCACCAGTAACAGATTATGCGGCAGTTGTTACCGCATTTAAACGCGGTGAAATTGATTTAGTCTGGTTCGGTGGCTTAACCGGCGTGCAGGCTCGTGCTATGGTAGATGGTGCGGAAGCTATTGCGCAACGTCCACAAGATGAAAAATTCCAATCAGTATTTATTAAACAAAAAGGGTTAGATGAGGTGAAAGGGATTAATGATGTGAA
This sequence comes from [Pasteurella] aerogenes, assembly GCA_900637275.1. NCBI lineage: Bacteria > Pseudomonadati > Pseudomonadota > Gammaproteobacteria > Pasteurellales > Pasteurellaceae > [Pasteurella] aerogenes. Next base: position 1,782,367 of record LR134362.1, on the reverse strand, counting down.
AAATCATTCCCTTGCTTTTGGCAGCGAGAGTTCAACATCCGGTCATTTAATGCCGCGTTTCTTTTTAACCGAAGCTGGCATTAATCCAGATACGGATTTAGATGGAGCACCAATGTATAGCGGTTCCCATGATAAAACATACGGTTTAGTTGAAGCTGGCACGGTGCAAGTGGGGGCAGTAAATAAACAATATTGGGATAAAATGCTTGCTGAGGGTAAAGTAAATCTCGCTAAAGTAGAACCATTCTACACTACACCGGAATATTATGACTACAACTGGACGATTAACCGCGTGGATGAAAAGTTCGGTGCGGGTACCAAAGCGAAAGTAAAAGCCGCGTTGCTGAAAGCGGATGCAAACAGTTCTAGCGTGATGAATTTACTGTCTACTGATAAATTTATCGAAACCCAAAACGATAATTACAAAGATATCGAAAAAGTCGCTAAAAGTCTAAAATTGATTAAGTAATCATTAGCAAGACTAAGCTACGAAGTTTACTTCGTAGCTTGTATTTTGCTTGGAGAAACCTATGGCGACACCAATCTTATCGTTTCAACACGTATCCAAACAATTTGATCAGCAAACTGTGCTGGATGATTTTTCTTTTCACATTCAGCCTGGTGAAATTGTTGCGCTTGTTGGTCCGAGCGGTTCTGGCAAATCAACATTGATGAATTTGGTGATGCGTTCTACGGAATTATCGCAAGGCAAGATTTTGCTTAATCAACAAGATATTCGACAATATCACCGCGGCAAACTTTATGCACAACAAGTGGGAATGTTGCATCAACAATACGATTTGGTCAAGCAATTGGAAGTGGTACACAATGTGCTTGCCGGGCGTTTAAATCAATGGGGATTTTTTCGTGCATTATGCTCTTTGATCAAACCACAAGAACTGCCTCTCGCTGAACAGGCGTTGGCAGCTGTTGGCTTGGCTGATAAAATTCATCAACCAACCACCGCACTTTCTGGTGGTGAACAGCAGCGGGTCGCCATTGCGCGCTTGTTGGTACAAAATCCGAAAATCATTTTAGCAGATGAGCCAATTTCAGCGCTGGATCCGGTGAATGCTCAAAATATTTTGGCGCTTTTAACTCAACTGGTGCGTCAACAGGGAAAAACTTTAATCGCCAGTATGCATTCTATCGAATATGCCAAAACCTATTTCGATCGTATGATTGGAATTAAACACGGAAAATTGGTGTTTGATTTACGTACCCAAGAGGTCACGCAAGCGCAGTTAAACGATTTATACGGGCTGGTGCAAGATGAGTAATGCCGACAATTTTTCTGGGAAACTATCCCTTAATGAGCGGCGCAATTTACTGACCGGTATCTTGATTATGGCTTTTTTGCTTAGTGTATTAGCGGTGCCGACAGAAAAAGGCATCATGCATACCGGCGGTTGGGCAACCTTACAACGTTTAATCACTAGTTTATTGCACCCCGATCTCTCTGCCGACTTGCTAAAATTAGCCTTTAACTCCAGCTTGCTCACGTTTTCTTACGCACTGATAAGTTTATCTCTTGCTTTAGTCGGCGCCTTTTTTCTCTCGTTATTTGCCTCCGGTATTTTATTTCCCTCGCTTGTGTTGCAAGGCAGCGCGCGGGCAATGTTAGGATTTTTGCGTGCAATTCATGAGTTGATTTGGGCATGGTTTTTTGTTGCTGCAGTTGGACTTAGCCCCATTGGCGCGTTAGTAGCACTCGCTATTCCTTACACCGGCTATTTAGGCAAAATTTTTGCTGATATTTTACAAAATGTGCCGCAAAAACCGATTTTAGCCTTACGCGAAAGTGGCGCCAATCGTTGGCAATTATTATGTTATGGCTATTTGCCACAAGCCATGCCGGCAATGTTAAGTTACACTATGTATCGTCTCGAATGTGCTATTCGTTCTTCTTCCGTTTTGTCTTTCGTTGGACTTGGTGGCATAGGAATGCAAATCCAGCTTTCGTTGCAAGATTTGAAATATGAGCAAATTTGGACCTTTTTAGGCTTTCTAATATTAATGATTGTCTTAATTGATCGCTGGAGTTATGCGGTAAGACGGAGAATAAAATAATGATAAAAATTCGACCGCACTTTGAACGCCATTTTATTCGTTATTCTTGTTGGGCAGTGGTTGTGTTGATCGTCGCCTCATGGCTATACATTTTGTATGATCAACCGGAGGCAGTTTCGTCCTTATTTAATCCGAAAAATGTGGATTATCTGCTGGATTTTCTCAACGGAATGTTAGGATTAGCGGAAGAAACGCCGGCGTATTTAGATGCCCAGTTGTGGCAAAAAGCCTTAACTTTAAGTTGGGATACTTTTTTGATGAGCATTTTAGCCACCGGTATTGCCGCCGGCGGGATGCTTTTATTGGTGTTGCCGGCAGCAAGAAATGTGGCGCAAGGGCATTTTAGGTTACAGACTCGCTGGTATCATCATGTTGTCTATTATTTCAGTCGAGGATTGTTTTTATTTAGCCGCGCAGTTCCCGAATTAATGTGGGCGATGATTTTGGTGTTCATCTTTAAACCGGGCATTATTCCGGGAGCACTTGCTTTGGCAATTCATAATTTCGGTGTACTGGGAAAATTGTGTACGGAAGTAGTGGAAGATATGGATGAAAAACCGATTCGGCATTTGGTGGAAAATGGCGCGTCTGCATCACAATTGTTGCTGTATGGATTTTATCCAATGTTGATCCGCCCGTTTGTAAATTACATTTTATATCGCATGGAAAATATTATTCGGGCGACGTTAATCGTTGGTTTTGTTGGCGCTAGTGGCTTGGGAATGCAATTTAAACTTGCTATGAGTTTTTTCCATTATTCGGAAATTACGCTCTATTTACTTTGTTATTTGCTGTTGGTTTATGTGACCGATATACTTTCCGCCTTGGTAAAACGTTACATTGCTTCAATTGATTGAAAACTTGTGCAAAAATGACCGCACTTTAAACAAAAAAATCCCCTGAACAAGCAGGGGATTTTATACCATGTACGTTTATGACCGTTTCATAATTTCAAAGAATTCTTCATTGGTTTTCGCAATCATTAATTTATCAATGAGGAATTCCATCGCTTCCACTTCGCCCATTGGATTAAGGATTTTGCGTAAAATCCACATTTTTTGCAACTCTTCAGGAGTGGTGAGTAAATCTTCTTTACGCGTACCAGAACGATTGAAATCAATCGCAGGGAAAACACGTTTTTCCGCAATTTTGCGAGATAAGTGCAATTCCATGTTACCGGTTCCTTTGAATTCTTCAAAGATAACCTCGTCCATTTTGGAACCGGTATCGACTAAAGCAGTGGCGATAATGGTTAAGCTGCCACCTTCTTCTACGTTACGCGCCGCCCCGAAGAAACGTTTCGGACGATGTAAGGCGTTAGCATCCACCCCACCGGATAAGATTTTGCCAGAGGCTGGGGTAACTGTATTGTAAGCTCGCGCTAAACGGGTGATAGAGTCGAGTAAAATAACCACGTCTTTTTTATGCTCCACCGAGCGTTTTGCCTTTTCAATCACCATTTCTGCCACTTGAACATGACGTGCTGCCGGTTCATCAAAGGTGGAGGCAATAACTTCGCCTTTTACTGAACGTTGCATTTCCGTTACTTCTTCCGGACGCTCGTCAATCAACAACACAATAAGTTCACATTCTGGATAATTGTGGGTGATACTTTGTGCAATATTTTGCAACAACATGGTTTTACCCGCTTTTGGTGGTGCAACGATAAGACCACGTTGCCCTTTCCCGATAGGCGATGCCAAATCTAAAATACGCGCGGTTAAATCTTCGGTTGACCCGTTACCGCGTTCCATTCTTAAACGGGAATTGGCGTGGAGAGGTGTTAAGTTTTCGAAAAGGATTTTGCTGCGGGAAACTTCCGGTTTGTCATCGTTGACTTGATCCACTTTAAGGAGGGCAAAATAGCGTTCGCCTTCTTTCGGTGGACGAATTTTACCTTCAATTTTATCACCCGTTTGTAAGTTAAAACGGCGAATTTGACTTGGTGATACATAAATATCGTCTGGACCGGCTAAATAAGAACTGTCAGCTGAACGCAAAAAGCCGAAACCGTCTGGAAGAATTTCCAACACGCCGCCACCAAAAATATCTTCACCGCTTTTGGCATGTTGTTTCAAAATCGCGAATACGATGTCTTGTTTGCGTAAGCGAGCTAAATTTTCTAAGCCCATTTGCCCTTCGCCAAGAGCCACCAATTCAGAAACTGGTGTGTTTTTAAGTTCTGTTAAATGCATAATTGAAATGTCATTAGATTGGATATTGTAAATTTATTTGAATTGCCTTTTTAAGGGCGATAGACAAGGCGTAAATTATCATTAAATCCCTATGCTGTCTAGTTATTCCACAAGTTTTTTATAAAAAGTGCGGTCCTTTTTTGAGGATTTTTTGACTTCATGATATGCTTAGGCACAAATTTTCAATAAAACAGACTTTATTATGCAAAATAATCATTTAAGTCAGCGTCGTTTTGCTGATTTACCGTTACACCCTACCCTCTTACAAGCCTTGCAACAACAGGGATTTGAATACTGTACGCCAATTCAAGCGTTGTCTTTGCCCATAAGTTTGCAAGGACGCGATGTGGCAGGACAGGCACAAACCGGAACAGGAAAAACCATGGCATTTTTAACCGCCACTTTCCATCACTTATTACAAAATCCGAGTAAAGCAATGTCCCAACCTCGCGCGCTGATTTTAGCACCGACCCGTGAATTAGCGGTGCAAATTGATCATGATGCTGCCATTTTTGCGCAAGCCAGTGGCTTGAAAACCGCTTTGGCATATGGCGGCGACGGTTACGAGAAACAATTAAAAGCCATTGAGCAAGGTGTGGATATTTTGATCGGTACGACCGGACGGGTGATTGACTATGTCAAACAAGGGATTATTCGCTTGGATCACATTCAAGTGGTGGTACTGGATGAAGCAGATCGGATGTTTGATCTGGGTTTTATTAAAGATATTCGCTATTTATTGCGCAAATGTCCGCCGGTACAACAACGTTTGACCATGTTATTTTCCGCCACGCTGTCTTACAAAGTGCGAGAGCTTGCTTTTGAAGATATGAATGATCCGCAATATCTGGAAATCGAACCCTTGCAAAAAACCGGACACCATATCAAAGAAGAATTATTCTATCCGTCCAACCAAGACAAAATGGCATTGTTAATGACCTTGCTCGAAGAAGAATGGCCGCAGCGTTGTATTGTGTTTGCGAATACTAAACATCGTTGTGAAGAAATTTGGGGTTATTTAGCGGCGGACGGAAATCGTGTCGGTTTGCTCACCGGCGATGTGGCACAGAAAAAGCGCTTAAGCCTGTTGAAACAATTTACCGACGGGGCGTTGGATATTTTGGTGGCAACGGATGTCGCAGCGCGAGGATTGCATATTCCGGATGTCAGCCATGTATTCAATTATGACTTGCCAGACGATCGGGAAGATTATGTGCATCGTATTGGACGCACTGGACGAGCCGGCGAAAGCGGTGTGTCGATAAGTTTTGCTTGCGAAGAATACGCCATGAATTTACCCGCAATTGAAGAATATATCGGCCATTCCATTCCCGTCAGTCAATATGATCCGAATGCCTTGTTAACCGATTTGCCAAAACCGTTGCGCTTAAAACGCGCGCAACCGTTAAATCGCACCAATGCACATAATAACCGCAGTACTGTGCGCGGCAATTCTCGCCCATTTAAAAAACGTTTCTAAAATTCACCGCACTTTATTGATGCCATGTCATAAAGTGCGGTCATTTTTACGTTATTTTTATCAATCGTCCGCTGAAATACGTATCTTTCGTTCCTATCCGAGTTTTCTCGTGTTAAAATTACTCTTTTAATTTTGATTATAACCAATAAACAAGAGTGATGAAATTAGTCGATTTTTTAGTCAATACATTGGATGATTTAAAAGCTACAGATATTTTAACCATTGATGTACGCGGCAAATCGTCGATTACTGACGATATGATTATTTGTACCGGAACGTCCAGCCGCCATGTCTCTTCACTGGCGCAAAAATTAATTGATGAAAGTAAACAAGCGGGATTTGAGACCTTCGGCGAGGAAGGAAAAACAACTGCCGATTGGATTGTGGTAGATTTTGGTCAAGCCATGGTGCATATTTTGCAGGCGGACAGCCGCGAACTGTATCAATTAGAAAAACTTTGGGCATAGTTTGGCACTATGAAAATTCAATTGATTGCAGTAGGCACCAAAATGCCGGCGTGGGTCACTACTGGATTTGAAGAATATCAACGTCGTTTCCCAAAAGAAATGCCCTTTGAGCTGATAGAAATTCCTGCCGGAAAACGAGGCAAAAATGCGGATATTAAGCGTATTTTAGATCTAGAAGGAAAAGCCATGTTGGCAGCTTGTGGCAAGGGGAAAATTGTTACTTTAGATATTCCTGGTAAACCTTGGACAACTGAGCAATTGGCGCAACAATTGGAAACTTGGAAAAACGACGGGCGCGATCTGTGTTTGTTGATTGGTGGACCGGAAGGGTTGTCTGCCGAATGTAAAGCGGCGGCAGAACAAAGTTGGTCGTTATCACCATTAACATTGCCACATCCGTTAGTGCGCGTGGTGGTGGCTGAAAGTTTGTATCGTGCTTGGTCATTGACCACAAATCACCCCTATCACCGCGAGTAATTTGAGAAACATTCTATGAACTTGAAAAAATGGCTTTCTCAACCTCCCCAAGATCCGATTCGTGATAAAAAAGCGGAACGGAACCTGTTTGCACGCCGAGCGTTAATTTCATTTATCGGCGTGTTGGGATTATCTGCAATCTTGTTAACCAATTTATACCATCTTCAAGTTACTAATTATGACAGCTACCAAACCCGCTCCAACGGGAACCGTATTAAATTATTGCCTTTACCGCCAACGCGCGGATTAATTTATGATCGTTACGGGAAACTGTTGGCGGAAAACTTGACCTTTTTCGGGCTATATATTGTACCGGAAAAAGTGGAAAATTTAGACCGCACTTTTGAAGAATTAAAATTGATTGTGGGCTTAAATGATGCCGATATTGAGAATTTTCGCAAGGAACGTCGCCGATCTTCACGTTATACGCCAATTTTGTTGAAATCCGATTTGACTGAAGAACACATTGCCCGCTTTGCGGTTAACCAATATAAATTTCCAAGTTTAGAAGTCAAACCTTATTTTAAACGTCATTATTTGTATGGCGAACCTTTAACGCATATTTTGGGCTATGTAGCAAAAATCAACGATAAAGATGTAGAACGCCTGAAAAATGAAGATAAATACGCTGATTATGCGGGTACCTCGGATATCGGTAAATTAGGCATTGAGCGTTATTACGAGGACGAATTGCACGGTACCGTCGGCTTTGAAGAAGTAGAAGTGAATAACCGTGGGAAAGTCATTCGTAAACTGCGTGAGCAGCCGGCAGTAGCGGGAAAAAGCATTCATTTGACCATTGATTTGGAATTGCAACGTTATATTCTCAATTTATTAGGTAACCGCAAAGGCGCGGTAGTCGTGCTGGATCCGAAAGATAGTAGCGTATTAGCGATGGTTTCCACACCGACCTATGACAATAATTTATTTGTTGGCGGGATTTCCAGCGCAGATTATAAGCGTTTATTGGAAGATGTTAATCGTCCGTTGTATAGTCGCGCGACGCAAGGCGCTTATCCACCGGCATCCACCATTAAACCATTTATGTCGGTAGCCGCGTTGCAAGAAAATGTCGTCACCCCTTCTACGACAGTGTTTGACCCGGGTTATTGGATTTTACCCGGTTCTACCAAACGCTTTAGAGACTGGAAACGTTCCGGACACGGTCACACGGACTTAAACAAGGCGATTGCAGAATCGTCAGATACGTATTTTTATCAAGTGGCGTACAATATGGGAATAGATCGAGTTTCCAGTTGGATGAACCATTTTGGGTTCGGGATGCCAACTGGGATTGATATTTTAGAAGAAGCTTCCGGTATTATGCCAACGCGTGATTGGAAACAGAAAAAATATAAAAGACCTTGGGTACAAGGCGATACAATTTCTGTTGGTATCGGACAAGGGTATTGGATCGCAACACCATTGCAAGTTGCAAAAGCATTGGCGGTATTGGTAAACAATGGGAAAGTGAATACACCACATCTGATGAAATATATAGAGGGCGATAAAATTGAGCCTTATAAAGACCCTTTGCTGTATGAAGATATTAACGAGCCAAAACAGCAATATTGGGAATTGGCAAAACGTGGAATGTATAACGTAGTTAACGCCAGTAACGGGACAGGACGCAAACCTTTTATTGGTACAAATTATCATGTCGCCGGTAAATCAGGAACCGCACAAGTGTTTAGTTTGAAAGAAAATCAAACCTACAACGCCGGAAATTTGGTAAAAGAATTGCATGACCATGCGTGGTTTGTAGGTTTTGCACCTTACGAAAATCCGAAAATGGTGGTTGCAGTCATTTTGGAAAATGCCGGTGGTGGCGGAAGCAATGCCGGACCTGTGGTACGTAGCGTGATGGATTATTATTTGAATGAGCGTTTGCCACAAGTGGCGCGTGAGCAAAATCAGGCTGATTCCGATAAAGCGAAAAATGAAGATAAACACGAAACAACAAATAAAACAACTGTAGTGGAGAAGCAAAATAATGAGTGAGAAAAATATTTGGCTTTCCTTATGGCGTCGTTTACATATTGATTTTTGGTTATTTCTCGGCTTGGTCGTGATTTCCGGATTTGGGTTGGTGGTGCTATATAGTGCTTCCGGCGGCAATGAAAATATGTTTAGAAACCGCTTAATTCAAGTAGCTTTAGGCTTTGCGGTGATGTTTGTTATGGCGCAATTTTCACCTAAATTTTACCAACGCATTGCTCCTTATTTATTCGGCGTGGGGATTGTTTTATTGATTTTGGTCGATTTAATCGGTACCACTAGTAAAGGGGCGCAACGCTGGTTAGATTTAGGTTTATTTCGTTTCCAACCCTCTGAAATCGTGAAGTTATCTGTACCTTTGATGGTCGCAGTTTATTTAGGAAAACGTGCTTTACCGCCGAGTTTAAAAGATACCTTTATTGCCTTGTTGCTGATTATTGTGCCAACGTTATTAGTGGCAATTCAGCCAGATTTGGGAACCTCTATTTTGGTTAGCGCCTCTGGGGTTTTTGTGGTTTTCTTGGCGGGGATGAGTTGGTGGCTAATTTCGGCGGCGATAATCGCCTTAGCGGCGTTTATTCCGATTATGTGGTTTTATTTAATGCATGATTACCAACGCACAAGGGTGCTAACGTTGCTCGATCCGGAAAAAGATCCGCTGGGCGCCGGTTATCACATTTTACAATCAAAAATCGCGATTGGTTCAGGCGGCATTTGGGGTAAAGGCTGGATGCAAGGCACCCAATCGCAACTGGAGTTTTTGCCTGAACCCCATACGGATTTTATCTTTGCGGTATTAAGTGAAGAATATGGTATGATTGGCTTTTGTATTTTAATGGCGATTTATATTTTTATTGTTTCCCGTGGGTTGATGATTGGCGTTAATGCACAAAATGCCTTTGGGCGTACCTTGGTTGGCGCGTTAATTTTGATCTTCTTTGTATATGTGTTTGTTAACGTTGGAATGGTAAGTGGCATTTTGCCGGTGGTAGGTGTACCGCTGCCTTTAGTGAGTTATGGTGGAACCTCTTTTGTCACCTTAATGGCGGGATTTGGCTTGATTATGTCTATCCATACCCACAAAGAACATTTTTTTAAGGGAACTAAATAATATTTCCGCAATCTTAGTTAAAAGCTATTTGTATTTTTAATTAATTTAACCTAGAGACTATTTTTATGAAATTAACCAAAACAGTGAAATTATTGACCGCACTTTTAGTTAGTGCCATCGCTGTGTCGGCTAATGCACAAACAAAGAAGCATTATGGCATTCAAGGCCCTAAGCTGACACATCGAACGACTACAAATAAAACGCATACTTATCAAGTCAAAGGAAAAACTTATACCACTAAAAATAGCAAAAACGCGAAAAATTATAGCACGGAAGGCATTGCCAGTTATTATCACAAAAAGTTTACCGGACGTAGAACCGCCAGCGGAGAAGCCTACCATCCGACACTTTACACCGCTGCACATAAAACCCTTCCGCTAAATTCTTATGCGTTAGTGACAAATTTGCGTAACAATCGCAAAGTTATTGTACGGATTAATGATCGCGGTCCGTTTTCAAATAAACGCATTATTGATTTATCTTATGCATCAGCCAAAGAAATCGGCATTATCGGTAGTGGTACCGGAAAAGTGCGCATTGAGGCATTACACGTTGATCGTAGCGGAAAAATTTCCGGTCCGGCAGCAGAAGTGTTAGCCAAATCGGCAAAAACCAAAGAAGCGGCGCAGCGCATTGATAGCACCGCTACCGCGTATCGGGGAAAAGAAGATGTAAGCCAACAAAGCGGTTATAAATTGCGTATGTTGAATGTGAGCAATAAAAAACAGGCAGAGCAATTGATCGACCAATTAGCGTTAGAAAATGTCAAGGCTGAAATTTCCCAAAACGGAGCCAAATACGATATTCATTTTGGACCGATGAAAAGCCAAAATGAGATCAATCAACTGAAAGCACAGTTGAAAAAACTGAATCAAGCAAAACAACTTATTGTGTATAGTTATAACTAAATATAGGATTTTTAGATGTTAAACAACGTATTCAAAAAAACCAAAATAGCTTTTGTCGCCGGATTATTATCTTTGCCAACCTTAACCTTGGCGGAAGATATGCAACATGGTATTGCTGCACCTGAATTGAACGCTCAGACGTTCGTTTTAATGGATTACAATTCCGGTGCGGTATTGGCGTCATTAAACCCGGATCAACATCAATATCCGGCGTCCTTAACCAAAATGATGACCAGCTATGTGGTGGGGGATGCGTTAAAGCAAGGCAAAATCCATAATGATGATTTAGTGACAATTGGCACGAGTGCTTGGGGTAAAAATTTCCCGGGTTCATCCAAAATGTTCTTAAATCTTAACCAACAAGTGTCAGTGTCTGATTTAAATCGCGGTATTATTGTGGTGTCGGGAAATGATGCAACCGTAGCGATGGCAGAACATGTTTCCGGTTCCGAGGCAGCATTTATCGATCAAATGAATAAATTCGTGGATCAGTTTGGTTTAAAAAATACCCATTTCACCACCGTACATGGATTGGATGACGAAAATCAATATTCTTCAGCGCGCGATATGGCAATTATCGGGGCGCACATTATTCGAGATTTGCCAGAAGAATATAAAATTTATGCGGAAAAAGATTTCACTTTTAATAAGATCAAACAACCAAACCGCAACGGATTATTGTGGGATAAAACCATGAATGTGGACGGAATGAAAACCGGACACACCGATAAAGCAGGTTATAATTTAGTAGCCTCGGCTACCAATAGTAATAATATGCGATTGATTTCCGTTGTAATGGGCGTACCGACTTATAAAGGTCGCGAAGTCGAAAGTAAAAAACTGTTGCAATGGGGTTTTGCAAATTTTGAAACCTTCAAAGCATTAAGTGTAGATAAACCGATCGCGGAAGAAAGCGTGTATTATGGTGATAACAACAAAGTGCAATTAGGTGTATTACAAGATGCCTTTATCACCTTGCCGAAAGGTCGCCAAACTGATGTGAAAACCCGCTATGAATTAGACAAAAAATTCTTAGAAGCACCATTGGTCAAAGGTCAAGCAGTAGGAAAAGTGATTTATCAATTAGATGGCAAAGACATTGCAAAAGTGGATTTGCAAGTGATGAATGATGTTCACGAGGGTGGCATTTTTGGTAAAGCATGGGACTGGATTGTGTTAACCGTAAAAAGTTTATTTTAAGTTTTACCCTCAACCAAGATAAGGACGCGATGAGCGCGTCTTTATCCTTTTTCTGACCGTCAAAGCTAAAGTGCGGTCAAAATGACATAAGTTTTTTAGGAAAAAAGATGACAACACAAAATGAGAAAATAGTTAAACTTGAAGATATTCCACAAAAGCAATTAAAAGATCTGCTGGAATTTCCTTGTTCATTTACCTTTAAAGTAGTGGGGTTAAATCGCGAGAATTTGGTAGAGGATGTGGTTGAAGTGATCAGTCGCTACGTACGCGGCAAATATGCGCCACGCCAACATATCAGCAGCAAAGGAACCTATAATTCGGTTTCTGTAGATATTTACGCGGAAGATATTGAACAAATCGAAACGCTATACAAGGAATTGGCAAAAATTGCAGGTGTAAGAATGGTGCTGTAATAAGGAGGCTGTGATGCAAGATATTCCGCTGATTGTTCGTCAACTGGGTTTACAAGACTATCAAGAGATTTGGCATAAAATGCAAGATTTTACCGATACACGTGATGCCAATACGCCGGATGAAATTTGGCTGGTGCAGCATCCCTCGGTATTTACCCAAGGCTCTGCCGGTAAGCCGGAGCATTTGTTGACGCAAAGTCACATTCCGGTTATCCAATCTGATCGCGGCGGACAAATCACTTATCATGGTCCCGGTCAACAGATTATGTATGTGTTAATTGATGTTAAACGCCATAAGGCGCATGGCAACGAGTTAAATGTGCGCCAATTAGTGACCGCACTTGAACAATCGGTGGTAAAAACCCTAGCGGATTATGGCATTAATTCCTATCCTAAACCAGATGCACCAGGCGTTTATGTAGATGGCAAAAAGATCTGCTCTTTGGGCTTGCGCATTCGCCGCGGCTGTTCTTTTCATGGCCTGGCGTTGAATATTAATATGGATTTATCTCCATTTCATCATATCAATCCTTGCGGTTATGCTGGCTTAGAGATGTGCCAGTTAGCCGATTTTGTTGCACAAGCAGAGGCGGATTGCGATAAAGTGGCGCCAAAATTAGTTGCATACTTTACGCAATTATTAGGTTATAATAACATAACAAAAATTTAACATTTATAGGAAAAGTTGAATGAATACGCCGTTTAAAATGGAGCGTGGCGTCAAATATCGTGATGCTGCCAAAACATCGATTATTCCCGTCAAAAATATTAACCCAGATCAAGAATTACTGAAAAAACCGGAATGGATGAAAATCAAATTGCCAGCAAACTCGGCAAAAATTGATAGTATCAAAAATGGCATGAGAAGACACGGGCTACATTCAGTTTGTGAAGAAGCCTCTTGCCCAAATTTACACGAATGTTTCAACCATGGCACTGCTACCTTTATGATTTTAGGGGCAATCTGTACTCGTCGTTGTCCATTTTGTGACGTTGCTCATGGTAAACCACTACCGCCAGATCCGGAAGAACCGCGCAAATTAGCAGAAACCATTCAAGATATGAAATTGCGCTATGTGGTCATTACTTCAGTGGATCGTGATGACTTACCGGATCGCGGTGCAGGACATTTCGCCGAATGTGTTAAAGAAGTGCGTCGTCTCAACCCGGGCATTAAAATCGAAATTCTGGTGCCGGATTTCCGTGGTCGCATTGAACAAGCGTTGGACAAATTAAAAGACAATCCACCGGATGTGTTTAACCATAATTTGGAAAATGTACCGCGACTTTATCGCGAAATTCGCCCTGGTGCGGATTATGAATGGTCACTCAAATTATTACGTGAATTTAAAGCCATGTTCCCGCATATCCCGACCAAATCGGGTTTGATGGTGGGTTTGGGCGAAACCAATGAAGAAATTTTACAAGTAATGCAAGATTTACGCACCAATGGTGTAACAATGTTGACCTTAGGACAATATTTGCAACCAAGTCGCCACCACTTACCGGTTGCGCGCTATGTGCCACCGGAAGAATTTGACGAATTCCGTGAAAAAGCAGAAAACATGGGCTTTGAACACGCGGCTTGCGGCCCTTTTGTACGTTCCTCTTACCACGCGGATTTACAAGCTAGTGGCGGGTTAGTGAAATAAGTCAGATTAATCAAGGTAACATAGAAAAAGTGCGGTCATTTTAAACGTTGTTTTAATTGACCGCACTTTTGTTTCATCGCTTGCTAAGCACAATGTTTAAAATACGCCTAAATTTTTCAAGCCGGTGGTGACGATTTCTACACCTAAAGACATCAGCAACAAACCCATGATACGGGTAATAACGTTAGAGCCGGTTTTGCCTAGGCGTTTGATAACGGGTTCAGAATAACGGAACAATATATAACATCCTAAACCAAAGAGCGCAATGGTTAAGGATGAATAAAGATAATCGCTAATATCATGTTGCGTTGAGCCGAATACAATAGTTGCACTAATTGACCCCGGTCCTGCCATAATCGGCATCGCCAGTGGCACCACCGCGATATTATTGTAATCCTCAATATTTTCATTTTTTTCTTCTTTATTGATTTTATGCTCACCTAGTTTACCGTTGATCATCGTCAACGCAATCATGACCACCACAATTCCGCCGGCAATACGGAAGGAGTCAATGGAAATATTGAAAGAGTTAAGGATAAAGTTACCAAAAAAGAAACTGACCAATAAAATCACTACGACAGAAAAACAGGTAATTAAACTGATACGATTTTGTTGGATTTTGGTCAAGTCCGTGGTCATAGAATAAAAGATCGGCACCACACCGATAGGATTGACCAGCGCAATTAAGCTGATAAAAAATTGAAGATAGATGGCAATATCCATACCGACTCCGTGACAAGATATTCAGGGGATTATTATACCTTGCTTAATACAAAGAAAAAAGTGCGGTGATTTTAACCGCACTTTTACGTATTTTGGGCTGATTATTGGCAAAATTGTGCGATCAATTTACGCAGTAAATCTTGAGTTGGTTGGATAAAATCGGTTGATAAATATTCATCCGGTTGATGGGCTTGCTCGATCGAACCGGGGCCTAGTACCAAAGTTGGGCAAAGTCGTTGGATAAATGGTGCCTCTGTACAATAATTCACCGCTTCACATTTTTCTCCCAACAATTTTTCTACCACTTGAACAATTTGCGCCGAATGTTCGCATTCATAACCCGGCGTAACTTCATGCAATGAACGTAAACTAATGCGATCGCCCCAGCGTTCAAACATTGGCGCCAGTTTTTGTTGCAACATTTCGCTTAAATCTTCCAACTTAATATTAGGCAATGGGCGAATATCAAATTGTAATTCGCAGCACGCACAAATACGGTTAACCGCATCGCCACCGTAAATCGAACCAAAATTCATGGTCGGGTAAGGAATTTCAAAGGCGGCGTGGTGATATTTTTGTTTAAGTTCATCACGCATTTGCATTAAATAACCTGTGGCTTCATGCATCAATTCAATAGCATTAATGCCTTTTTCCGGATCGCTGGAATGTCCGCTTTTACCCACGATTTGCAAGGCTTCGCCGATATGCCCTTTGTGCGCACGCACTGGTTTGAGCGAAGTTGGCTCGCCGATAATTGCACAATCTGGACGAATGTGAGCGTGTTGAATAAATGTACGAGCACCGAGCATTGTGGTTTCTTCGTCGGCGGTAGCTAAAATACGTAGCGGTTTGCTTAATTGGCTTAAATCCAACTGGCGGATCGTATCTACCACAAAAGCAAAAAAGCCTTTCATATCGGCAGTACCTAAGCCATAAAAACGCCCTTGATGTTCGGTTAATTTGAAGGGATCGAAATTCCAACGTCCATCATCAAATGGGACGGTATCCGTATGTCCGGCAAGCAGCAAGCCACCTTCGCCCTCCCCGTAGGTCGCCAATAAATTAAATTTTTGATGACTGCCTTCCACGGCAATAATGTCAGTTTTAAAGCCAAGCGTTTGTAGCCAATCCGCTAATAATTCGATTAAAGTGCGGTTACTTTGATCGAACTTTTCTTCAATGTGACTAATCGTCGGTAGTGCAATTAATTGTGAATACATATCAATAAAGGTAGGTAGCTTTTTCATGGTTTTAGTCCTGTATAAAAATAATCGTTGCTTTATGTATAATTATGCATAATAATAGCATAAATAATCAATCTATTTCTTTTATTATTATAAGGCACAACAAGTTATGCAGAAAGCAATTATTGTCGGTGCAAGCGGTTATACCGGCGCGGAACTCGCCAGAATCCTAACATTGCACCCGAAATTTGAATTGAACGGATTATATGTATCAACACAAAGTGCGGATGCGAATAAGCGCATTTCCGATTTATATCCGCAATTAAAACAACTTTGTGATTTCCCGTTATTGCCGTTACCAGCAGATATTAGCGAGATTGCGGCGCAAGCAGATATTGTTTTTTTAGCCACCGCCCATGAAGTGAGCCACGATTTGGCGCCAATTTTTTTAGCTCATCAATGTAAAGTGTTCGATTTATCCGGAGCATTTCGGGTGAATAAAGTGGAATTTTACCCGCAGTTTTACGGATTTTCCCACCAATATCCACACTTATTGCAACAAGCAGTGTACGGACTGGCGGAATGGAATACTGAACAAATTCGCCATACGGATTTGGTAGCGGTTGCGGGTTGCTATCCGACTGTGTCGCAATTGAGTTTAAAACCTTTGATTGAGCAAGACCTATTGGATCTTAACCAACTGCCGATTATTAATGCGGTCAGTGGTGTGAGCGGTGCTGGGCGTAAAGCATCTTTGACTAGCAGTTTTTGCGAGGTGAGTTTAAATGCTTATGGGGTATTTAATCATCGTCATCAACCGGAAATTGCTACGCATTTAGGTACAGAAGTGATTTTTACACCGCATTTGGGCAATTTTAAACGCGGTATTTTAGCAACGATCACCGCAAAACTAAAAACCGGTGTGACTGACCTGCAAATTCGCCAAGCCTATCAACAGGCTTATCAAGGACGAGCGTTAGTACGGGTTTACGAGCAAGGATTGCCGAGCATTAAAGCAGTAGAATTTACGCCATATTGCGATATTGGATTTGCAACCCATAACGGGCATATTATCATTGTTGGTGCTGAAGATAATTTATTAAAAGGCGCGGCAGCGCAAGCAGTACAATGTGCGAATATTCGTTTTAATTTAGATGAAACCTTAGGCTTGATTTAGGAAGAAAAAATGCGACCTTTAGTGATTAAATTAGGCGGCGTTCTGTTGGATACGCCGGCGGCAATGGAAAATTTATTTGTTGCGTTAGCGGATTATCAAAAAAATTTCGACCGCCCTTTATTGATTGTGCATGGCGGCGGTTGTGTAGTGGACGAGTTGATGAAACGTTTAAATTTGCCAGTGCAAAAGAAAAACGGGTTGCGCGTTACGCCAAGTGATCAAATTGATATTATTGTGGGGGCGTTGGCGGGAATTGCTAATAAAACCTTAGTGGCGCAGGCAGCAAAATTTGGCTTAAATCCGATCGGGTTATGCTTGGCGGATGGAAATATGACACAAGCTACGCAATTTGATGTGGAATTAGGTCATGTGGCAAATGTGGTGGGTAAAAAATCGACTCTGCTCAATACCTTATTAGGTGAGGCTTTTTTGCCGATTATCAGTTCTATTGCGGTGGATGATGTGGGACGCTTGATGAATGTGAATGCGGATCAAGCGGCAACTGCGATTGCCGCGTTATTGCAAGCGGATTTGGTGATGTTGTCTGATGTTGATGGTGTGTTGGATCAAAATAAACAATTGATTTCACAACTTAATGCGGCGCAAATTGCACAATTGATTGAAACGAAGGTGATCACTGATGGCATGATTGTTAAGGTGAATGCAGCGTTGGATGCAGCGAAAATCCTGCGTCGCGGCGTGGATATTGCCAACTGGAAATATCCGGAAAAATTGACCGCACTTTTTGCCGGTGAGATAATAGGAACACGTATTAATCCATAATCAACGGATCCGATAAATAACAGGTGGACAAGGGTCCACCCTTTTTAATTTTAAATAGATAAAGGAAGAAATATGGCACTTTGGGGCGGACGTTTTACACAAGCTGCAGATAAGCGTTTTAAAGATTTTAATGATTCATTGCGTTTTGATTATCGTTTAGCCGAACAGGATATTGAAGGATCAATCGGTTGGTCAAAAGCGTTGGTTACCGTCGGTGTATTAAGTGCCGATGAACAGCAACAACTTGAGC
The DNA here is from genome assembly GCA_900637275.1 of [Pasteurella] aerogenes. Lineage (NCBI taxonomy): Bacteria > Pseudomonadati > Pseudomonadota > Gammaproteobacteria > Pasteurellales > Pasteurellaceae > [Pasteurella] aerogenes. The sequence goes on along the minus strand of LR134362.1, from coordinate 1,764,279 downwards.
GTGCGTTGGGCGAATTGTTGATTGAAGTGCGGTCAAATCCGCAAGCGATTTTACAAGATGATGCGGAAGATATTCATAGTTGGGTTGAAAGTAAACTGATTGATAAAGTTGGCAATTTAGGTAAAAAATTGCACACCGGTCGCAGCCGCAATGACCAAGTGGCGTTGGATATTAAAATGTGGTGTAAACAACGGGTAACCGAGTTGCAATATTCCGTGCGCCAATTACAGGCTAAATTAGTGGAAACTGCCGAGCAAAATCAACATGCAGTGATGCCGGGCTATACTCATTTGCAACGCGCTCAACCCATTACTTTTGCCCATTGGTGTATGGCATATGTGGAAATGTTGGAGCGTGATTATTCTCGCTTAACGGATGCTTATCAACGCATGAATACTTGTCCACTCGGTAGTGGCGCACTTGCTGGAACAGCTTATGCCATTGATCGTGAACAATTAGCAGCAGATTTAGGTTTTGCCATGGCAACGCGCAATAGCCTAGACAGCGTTTCCGATCGCGATCATATTATTGAATTGCTTTCAACTGCCTCACTAAGCATGGTACATCTATCACGTTTTGCTGAAGATATGATCATTTTTAACAGCGGTGAAGCAGATTTCGTAGAACTTTCCGATCGCGTCACCTCCGGCTCCTCATTGATGCCACAAAAGAAAAATCCAGATGCTTGCGAATTAATTCGTGGTAAAGCCGGTCGTGTAGTCGGCGCTTTAAGCGGAATGTTGATGACGGTGAAAGGCTTGCCTTTGGCGTATAATAAAGATATGCAAGAAGATAAAGAAGGGATTTTTGATGCCTTAGATACGTGGCAAGATTGCGTGGATATGGCAGCATTTGTGTTAGAAGATATTCAAGTGAATGTCGAACGGACGCGTGAAGCGGCGTTGAAAGGTTATTCAAATGCTACGGAATTGGCGGATTATTTGGTTGCCAAAGGTGTTCCATTCCGTGATTCTCACCATATTGTTGGCGAAACGGTTGTGTATGCGATAAAAGTACACAAAGGCTTGGAGGATTTGAGTTTGGACGAGTTCCGTCAGTTTAGCGATGTGGTCGAACAAGATGTATATGATATTCTTTCATTACAATCTTGTTTAGATAAGCGTTGTGCAAAAGGCGGCGTATCTCCATTACGAGTTGCAGAAGCCATTGCCGAGGCAAAAGCACGTTTGAAATAAACGTGTAACATTATTAAGAAAAATAAAAAAAGAGTTGGGATATCAACTCTTTTTTGATCTAATAGAAATTAAATAGAAATTGAAGTAAAGTCCTTTGATATCAAGCAAAGTGCGAACAAAAATGGGGGAATTCTGACCGCACTTGCCGATATCACTTACTTTACTTGGAATCGTTAGTCTATCAATAATCCATTAATCTGCTTTTACTGCGTATTTTCCGGAACCTAAGAACATAATGGCTAAGAATCCGAATAAAAATGTTCCAATCGGCTCAACTGCCCAACCGCCTACTTTACTTAATGCGAACAGATTCCCTTGATCTACAATATGTACTAAGTAAACGATAAACAGTGAAGTCATCACACAAACGAAAGCAGAAGCACGAGTAAATAACCCGATGACAATCAAAATTGGTGCGACAAGTTCGCCCAAATAAGAGCCATAAGCTACAAACTCTGGTAATCCTGCATTGGTTAATCTTACGATAATGCCATCAACTCCATGAAGCATTTTAGCGATTCCATGTAACAAAAACATACCGCCAAAACCCAATCTTAATAACAACTTTGCGAAATCGGCATGAGAGACAACTTGATTAAACTTTTCAATAAGAGCGTTCATTTTAATTCCTTATCAATAAACTTAACGATGGCATCATTATAACGAGATACCAGACGGAATAAACATACAATTCGTAAAAGGTTAGTTAACTAAAAATAAATAATATCTATTTTTTATAATTAATTGATTAAGTTAAAATAATCAAATTATTGACCGCACTTTACTCAACATCTGACTTTAATTGGTACGGGATGATTAAAAGTAAACTGTTATAAGCAAAAAATGCGTCAATTTTTATGTCAAATTTTGCTTAAAAGCCTTAAGTTAAAGCGTCATTTATTTGATAAAACATAAAAATTTCTGTTATTCATCATAAAATTTGACACTCATCCTACTCCCCCCTATTATTCTTTCTATTCTGATGATTTATCAATGATGATAGGGATACACTGAGTGTGTCCATTTAATATTTTTTCGGACACAAGCACTGTGTTCCTACAAGGTCTTCTTATGCAACACACCAAAACCACTCAATTAAAAACCGCCCTTGCACAACGTATCTTGATTTTAGACGGTGCGATGGGGACGATGATCCAGCAATTTAAACTGACCGAAGCGGATTTCCGTGGCGAGCGTTTTAAACATTCTAGCGTAGATCTGCGTGGTAACAACGATCTGCTTACCCTGACCCAACCTTTAGTGATTTCCTCTATTCACGAGAAATACCTTGCAGCCGGGGCGGATATTATTGAAACCAATACATTCAGTTCCACCACTATTGCGCAAGCAGATTATGATTTGCAATCTATTGCCTACGAACTGAATTTTGCCGGAGCGAAACTGGCTCGCATTGCAGCGGATAAGTACAGCACGCCTGAAAAACCACGTTTTGTAGCCGGTATTCTCGGCCCAACTAACCGCACCGCCTCGATTTCGCCAAATGTGAACGACCCGGGTTTCCGTAACATTACTTTTATGGAATTAGTCGATGCCTATGCGGAAGCGACCCGTGGCTTAATTGAAGGCGGTTCGGACATCATTATGATCGAAACCATCTTCGATACCTTGAACGCCAAAGCTGCCGCTTTTGCCATTGACCAAGTGTTTGAAGAACTGGGCGTAGAATTGCCGATTATGATTTCGGGGACGATTACCGATGCCTCTGGGCGTACCCTTTCGGGGCAAACCACCGAGGCTTTTTACAACTCACTCCGCCACGCAAAACCGCTCAGTTTTGGTTTGAACTGTGCCTTAGGGCCGAAAGAGTTGCGTCCTTATGTGGAAGTGATGTCGAAAATCTGCGAAACCTATGTGTCCGTTCACCCGAACGCCGGCTTGCCGAATGCCTTTGGCGGCTACGATTTGGGGGCGATCGAGATGGCGGCTCATATCAAAGAGTGGGCGGAAAGCGGTTTCTTAAATATCGTGGGTGGCTGTTGCGGAACCACGCCTGAACATATCAAAGCCTTTGCGGACGTAGTGGCTGGAATTAAACCTCGTGCCTTGCCTGAAATCAAAACCGCAATGCGTTTGTCGGGGCTTGAGCCGTTGAACATTGACGATGAAAGCCTGTTTGTAAACGTGGGCGAACGCAATAACGTAACAGGTTCGGCGAAGTTTAAGCGTTTGATTAAGGAAGAAAAATTCAGCGAAGCCATTGAGATTGCTATCGATCAGGTGGAAAACGGTGCGCAAGTGATTGACGTGAATATGGATGAAGCCTTGCTCGACTCGCAAAAATGTATGACCCGTTTCCTTAATATTATGGCGACCGAACCTGATGCGGCAAAAGTGCCTGTGATGATTGACTCGTCCAAGTGGGAAGTGATTGAGGCTGGCTTGCAATCGGTGCAAGGTAAGGGGATCGTGAACTCCATTTCCCTCAAAGAAGGCGAAGAAAAATTTATCCACCAAGCGAAACTGGTTCGCCGTTATGGTGCAGCGGTGATCGTGATGGCGTTTGACGAAGTGGGGCAAGCGGACACCGAAGAACGCAAGGTGGAAATCTGTACTCGTGCTTACGATATTTTGGTTAATCAAGTGGGCTTTCCGCCTGAAGATATTATTTTTGACCCGAACATTTTTGCGATTGGCACGGGGATTGAAGAACACAATAACTACGGTGTGGACTTTATCAATGCCACAGGTCGCATTAAGCGTAGCCTACCGCACGCCAAAATTTCGGGCGGTGTGTCGAATGTCTCCTTCTCTTTCCGTGGTAATAATGTAATGCGTGAAGCCATTCACGCGGTGTTCCTTTACCACGCTATCAAACAAGGTATGGATATGGGGATCGTGAACGCAGGGCAATTGGCGATTTATGACGATCTCGATCCTGAATTGCGTAATGTGATTGAAGATGCGGTGCTAAATCGCCGTCCTGATGCCACTGATCGCCTGTTAGATATTGCAGAAAAATACCGAAATGTGACCGCTAGTAACAATGAAGATAGCGGTGTTGCCGAATGGCGTACTTGGGCGGTGGAAGAGCGTTTGAAACACGCCCTTGTGAAAGGCATTACCACTCACATTATCGAAGATACCGAAGAAGCGCGCCAACAATTCCCGACACCGCTCGAAGTGATTGAAGGGCCATTAATGGCAGGTATGGACGTGGTAGGCGATTTGTTCGGCGACGGTAAAATGTTCCTACCGCAAGTGGTGAAATCCGCTCGTGTGATGAAACAGTCGGTCGCCTATTTAGAACCGTTTATCAACGCCACCAAACAGAAAGGATCATCAAGCGGTAAAGTGGTCATCGCTACCGTAAAAGGCGACGTGCACGACATCGGCAAAAATATTGTGAGCGTGGTGTTGCAATGTAATAACTTTGAAGTGATCGACTTAGGCGTAATGGTGCCTGCGGATAAGATCATTCAAACAGCGATTGACGAAAAAGCGGACATCATCGGCTTAAGCGGTTTGATCACGCCATCCCTTGACGAAATGGAATATTTCTTAGGCGAAATGAACCGCTTGAATTTGAATATTCCGGTATTAATCGGTGGTGCAACCACCTCCAAAGAACATACAGCAATTAAACTTTATCCGAAATATAAGCACGAAGTGATTTACACCACCAACGCCTCTCGTGCGGTAACAGTTTGTGCGGCATTAATGAACCCAGATACCAAAGCGGAATTGTGGGAACGAATGAAGAAAGAGTACGAGCAAATTCAAGACGCTTTTGCCAACAAAAAAGCCCCTCGCAAGCAGTTGCCGATTGAAGAGGCACGCAAAAATGCCTTTGATGCGTTCAGTGGCGAATGGGCGGATTACCAAGTACCAACACCGAAACAGACTGGCATTGTGGAATATAAAAATGTGCCGATTGCGACCTTACGGAAATTTATCGACTGGTCGCCATTCTTCCGTTTATGGGGGTTAATGGGCGGCTATCCTGATGCCTTTGACTACCCTGAAGGCGGCGAAGAAGCACGCCGAGTATGGAACGATGCCCAAAAAGTGTTGGACGAATTAGAACAAAACCACAAGCTCAACCCAAGCGGCATTATGGGCATTTTCCCAGCCAACAGTGTGGGCGATGACATTGAAATCTATCAAAATACTGACCGCACTTTAGTGGCAGGCAAAGTCTATAATCTCCGCCAACAAAGCGAACGTGGCAGAAACAGCAAAAGCCCGTACAATCTCTGCTTGAGCGACTTTATTGCAAGCAAAGCCAGTGGAAAACAGGACTGGTTCGGTATGTTCGCTGTTTGTGCAGGGATTGAAGAACACGACTTAGTGGAAGGCTACAAAGCCGCAGGGGACGACTACAACGCCATCTTGCTCCAAGCGGTCGGCGACCGTTTAGCCGAAGCAATGGCGGAATATCTGCATTTTGAACTTCGCACCAAAGTCTGGGGATACACGGACGAAAGCTTAGACAACGACCGCCTAATCCGTGAAGAATACATCGGCATCCGCCCAGCCCCAGGCTACCCAAGTTGCCCAGAACACACGGAAAAACAGATCATCTGGGATTTACTGGAAGTAGAACAACGCATCGGAATGAAACTCACCGAAAGCTACGCAATGTGGCCAGCGGCAAGCGTCTGCGGCTGGTACTTCACCCACCCAGCGAGTAATTATTTCACCCTTGGACGCATTGATGAAGATCAAGCGGTGGATTATGCGAAGCGGAAAGGATGGAATGAGAGAGAGATGGTGAAGTGGTTGGGAGTGGCGATGAAGTAAAAATGTAGGGTGCGTGTAAACGCACCTTGTTACTACAAGCTGTTGGATTTTCTCAAAAATTTACAAATTTATTCGTAAGGACACACTGCGTGTGTCCAAATTAAAAATCAAGGATGATATATACACTATACAAAACAGCCAATAATAACGTGCTACTTGGCTTTAGGAAAATGCTCTTTTCCTAATAACCATAGATATTGATCGAGTTCTCTTATCGAAAATTCAGTCAATTTAAACCGTCTCTGAAAATCCAATAATACCCTTTTAAACTCTGCATAATCTTTTAACTCTGCTCGGGTAAACTTAGAAAATGGATACGCTTTATTAAAAGCCCAAAGAACCTTATCCACATAACTATCATAAATTGGAAACATTTCAGGATTATGATGACTACAATATTTAGTGGCAAAAGAATAAAAATTCTTTTCTGTGTCAGAAATAATGACTTTTTGTAGCTCTCCTACTAAAGACAAATCCCCATTTTTTAATCTCAAATCAATATCTTGAATACTTAAAATATGTTTTGCTACGGAATAAACGCTAAAAATATTCGTGCTATAAAAATCATTTAATACAGAAGTCTTTAATAAAACTTCAGTCATATCAGTATTATTCGGCATCAAAGCAAATAACTTAATCACCGCTTTTTCTTGTTGAACATAATTATCAAAATGTGTCCATTTTTCAAGGTAATGATTGACTTGCTTAGTTGTTGGCTTAGGGAGCTTAATGCCCATAAAAATTATCCTTTGAACTGATTTTGCGTGAATAAATTAATAGGTGTTTATATCAAAATATAAACACCTATTTCTGATTATTTTATCGTATTAATAAAGAGCTTATTATACTATAATTCATATTAGTATAAGCGCCACTCTTTCTCTTTAAATAAGGCTTCTAATTTTTTATATTCCTCACTCCCTTTTTTAATTTCATCTTCAGCACTCCATCCAGTAATGCTTAAAGAAATATAATTATTCCTATCATTAACTAGCTCTTCAATAAGGGCGAATTTCTCTACCGGTAACTCATTTTGAGCTAAATAGAGCTCTCTTAGATTAGGTAAAGAAAATAATGATTTTAGTAAATCATCTGTAATTGTTATTTTACAACGCTCTAGATTAAGAGTTTCTAAATTAGTTAATTTAGCAATTTTATCCAAAATACCAACTGCTTCAGAACCAATCTCATTGTAAGATAAATTAAGTTCTTTCAAATTAACTAAATTAGTTAATGGAGCAAAATCATGCTCACCAAACTTATTTGAAGATAGATCAAGCTTCTCTAAATTAGTTAATTTAGCAATTTTATCTAAAATACCAATAGCTCCAGAATCAATCCGATTCATAGATAAATTTAGCGTTTTAAGGCTTGTCAATTTAGTTAATGGCTCATAATCTTCCGCTTTCCCACCTAATACATTTTCTGATAGGTTAAGCTCTTCTAAATTAGTCAAGGTCGCTAATTCTTCTAGACCATCTACAGTTAATTCATTACGATGCAGATCTAATTTTTTAAGTTGAGTGAGTTTACCAACGCCCTTTGGAATAAACTCAAGATAATTATAGTAAAACGAAACTTTTTCTAGATATTTTAAATGGGATAGCTTATCAAGATCATCTAAATCAAAGACATTATCAGGCACAAGAATAGCCTCTAGAGTTTCACTATAGTCAAACTCACCATCTTCATTATAGTAACCCGTAATAAAGTTAGCGACAAAATTACCCATTATGGATCTGTCATTCAAATCAACTTCGCTTTGTAAACAGTCATCTTCATCCCAAGAAGGAAGCTCTTCACAAACTGCATCGCAAAAGTAAAATTCTAAATTTTTTATCAAAACATATTTTAGAGAATCAGATAAACTTACCCACCAATTCCAATCAGTATCAGAAATAAGATTATCTTCATCAAATTCTTTTTTGACCTCTTCGGTGGTTTCAGCTCTTGCTTTTCGGGTAGTATCTACCCCATTGATAAAATTGATCAGTCGGTGTCCAAAGTAGCGTGTATTCCACTCTGGATCAAATTCCATTCCAATCTCATTGGCAATATCTCGCAAAGCTTGTCTTATGTTATCACAAATAATAGAAACGCTATCATTTTCAGCTTGTTGTATAACAAAGTTACCGTGTTTGGCGGATTTTTTAATTTCTGACATAATTTTTTCCTTTAATTAAGGTACCATTTCAATTTTTTTCCAAAAAATAAGGTAGTCCCTTTGAATAGGAGCTACCTTTGACATAAAACTATTTACAAGGCTGAGTCGATATTTGAGAGCCTTTTTCATTATAAGTATAAAGTACCTTCCCATTTGTATTTTTTACACTTACAGTCGTTGCAGTATACCCATGCAAAGTACCAGGTTTTACAAAAAGTTGTCTATTACCATCGTAGACATAAACACTACTGCCTTTTTGAATAGCTGTCGTAATTGCCATAAAAAACTCCTATTTGTTTATTTTAGCCAGGATGATTTAGTTGTTATGTCAATAACAACTAAAAGCAGTATACTGCTTTGAAAATTTCGATTAAAAAACAAGCGAAAGATTTATAAAAAAGGGGATATACAGACTGCGTGTATCCGCTTAAATACAAGGTTTATGATGTGTATTCTCGCGGGAATAAATATGAGGTTTATGAATATGTGAAGGACACACGCAGTGTCCCTTGTATATTAAAAATATAGTAAACTAGCAACATAACCCATAACGTTATCCACAGTTTGAGTATCCCTAGAGCTAAAACTCGTTCTGTAGCGTAGGTGTGGATATGCGAGTTGCAGAGCTAAATCGTTTGCAACAAAGCCACGAAACCCAGTTGGACAATATCCAACAACACATTGAAATGCTTGATAAATTAATCGCCGAGCTTGATAAAGATATCGACGACCAAAGTAAGCATTTTAGTGATAAAGCTGACCTTATATCAGACATCAAAACCGTGCGTTAATCGCTAATACGGGCTGTGATCGTTTATTTTTACACTCCAACTGCTTGCAATTTATTCATCCAAAACATTTGCAAAATATTGAGATAAACGCACCGCTTGATCAGCAGTGGTTAAGTTTGTTTGAACAGTTTGGGAGGGACTTTAAATAAGAAATAAGGCATTCAAACTTCTGAACGCCTTATCAAAACATGAATTGGTTAAGGTTTGAATATATCACCGCTATCTAGAGATAGGAACCATATTTGAAACGGTAAAGTCACAATATCAGATGCTAAAGTGATTGGCGTTAGTGCTATGGCTGCAAGCGTAGATCCAACGCCATTTATTTGGTATTTTTCCGTCACTAATTTTACGGGAATGGCTTTTCTTAACTTACCTGACTCTGCAATTTGTATATCCGCTTTTTTGTAGAGTTGTCCTTGTAATGGATATTGATGAACATATTGAGTGTTTTTTGGGCATTCAAGACAACGAGACTCAAAGCCTAATTGTTTTAATTTGGCAATTTCAGTCTGAGTATCTGCGGTAGTGTATGATATACTTGCGTTGGTTTTCCAGTTTTTTGCCTCTTTATCTAATTCGACTTGTAACCCATAGGTATTAAAAGTTTCCGGTAATTTTGCATCAATCAATGCTTTGATTTGTTTCGAACTTTCGGCATCCGCGACAAACCAATATTTTTCCCCTATCATCACAAGCTGTTGTGTGGATTTCAGCATACCAAATGCAGTGAGTTTATCACTATCAACTTCCACCATTTCATTACCGGAAGAAATAGGATCACGCTCTGCCCAATTCAGCATAGTAAAACAACCCGATAAAAGGATTGTGCTTAAACTTAACAATAAAAATTTAACCAATTTCATATTTACTCTCTGATTAATTTATAAACTCTCATTTACTATAATAGTAAAATTATTATTGTCAATTAGGAAAGTATTTTAGCTGGTCCTATGATAAACTGATCAGAGTTCCCAATATTTGTTATTTAATTTGCAAAATTTTAGTAAAAGCCGACCGCTTGTTCAGCGTTTATAAATTTAATAGGAACTTTATAAGTATAAAGTACCTTCCCATTTGTATGTTTTACACTTACAGTCGTTGCAGTATACCCATGCAAAGTACCAGGTTTTACAAAAAGTTGTCTATTACCATCGTAGACATAAACACTACTGCCTTTTTGAATAGCTGTCGTAATTGCCATAAAAAACTCCTATTTGTTTATTTTAGCCAGGATGATTTAGTTGTTATGTCAACAACAACTAAAAGCAGTATACTGCTTTGAAAATTTCGATTAAAAAACAAGCGAAAGATTTATAAAAAAGGGGATATATAGACTGCGTGTATCCGCTTAAATACAAGGTTTATGATGTGTATTCTCGCGGGAATAAATATGAGGTTTATGAATATGTGAAGGACACACGCAGTGTGTCCCTTGTATATTAAAAATATAGTAAACTAGCAACATAACCCATAACGTTATCCACAGTTTGAGTATCCCTAGAGCTAAAACTCGTTCTGTAGCGTAGGTGTGGATAACTTCATCAGCAAAACCGAAACCAATAACGCCAAAGGTATTCAACATACCTTAGACTATTTAAGCCAGTTTAATGTGGCTCTGATAACGCTTGAAGCAACGGGTGGATTAGAAATCCCCGTAGCAAAAGCCCTTGCTCGAGCAGGTTATCGTGTATTTATTGCCAATCCACTGAAAGCCAGTGAGTTTGCAAAATCTCAAACGAGAGCCAAAACCGATGAAAGATGCGGTTAATCTCGCTTTCTATGGGCTCACTTGTGAGCTTAAAGGCGAAGTAGAGCATCAGTTGTATGTTCCGCTTACTGAGCAAGAAGAACAATTGGAAGCTCTCGTGGTTCGTCGTCAGCTTGTGGATATGCGAGTTGCAGAGCTAAATCGTTTGCAACAAAGCCACGAAACCCAGTACCACTACATTACGAATATAAAAGTTAGTTTAGCTATGTATCTTTCCACCCTTCTCAAATAACGCCAACAAATATCCGTAATTTTCTTGTTCCATTTTTGATAATGGGATAAAACGTAGCGCGGCACCGTTAATGCAATAACGTAAACCGCCTTTTTCTCGTGGACCATCATTAAATACATGACCTAAATGCGCATTACCGCTGCGGCTAAGGACTTCTGTGCGGCGCATATTAAAACTGTTATCCGTTAAATAATTTACCACTTCTTTTTCAATCGGTTGCGAAAAACTCGGCCAGCCACATTCAGAAGTAAATTTGTCCAACGACGTGAATAATGGTTCGCCCGTGGTAATATCCACATAGATGCCCGCTTCGGCATGGTTCCAATAAGGATGGGAGAAGGGACGCTCTGTAGCTTTATGTTGCGTGACCTCATATTGAAGTGCGGTCAATTTTTGCTTTAATTTTTCATCACTCGGTTTGGGATAATGTAAAGGATTGATTGATGTACTCATGATTTGCCCTTTTCACGGTTATTACCTGATTTGCGCTGATGCAAAAAAGTGCGGTAAAAATCACCGCACTTTTCTCTGATAAGGTTTTATTACTTCAGCTTGATCAATTTAATTTCATCTCGCCCCGTAAACCACAATGGTTTTACCGTGCGCGGCGATCAAATGTTGATCTTCTAACATTTTCAAAATTCGTCCGACGGTTTCTCTTGAACAACCTACCATCTGACCGATTTCTTGTCGAGTAATTTTAATTTGCATTCCGTCCGGATGGGTCATGGCTTCCGGCATTTTTGCCAAATTAAGCAAGGTTTGCGCAATACGACCGGTGACATCTAAAAACGCCAAATTGCTAACTTGTTTGGAGGTATTTTGCAAACGACGCGCCAATTGCGCGGACAAATACATTAAAATTTCCGGATTCACTTGGATTAATTGGCGGAATTTTTTATAGGAAATTTCAGCAATTTCGCAAGAGGTTTTGGCTTTAATCCAAGCAGAACGTGGTTGTCCTTCATCAAAAAGTCCAGCTTCGCCAAAAAAATCACCCGCACCAAGATAGGTTAAGATCATTTCTTTGCCTTCTTCATCTTTCACCAGTACCGCTACGGATCCTTTGATTAAATAATACAAGGTTTCCGCTTTTTCTCCGGCGTGGATTAAAGAGCTTTTTGACGGATATTTATGAATATGACAATGAGAGAGGAACCACTCCAAGGTTGGATCCAGCGGAGCTTGTTGCTGTTGTTGCTGTGCTTGTTGCGGATTTAAATCTTGCACTGAAAAACCTCCATTCATTTAAATAAATTCAAATCAGAATTTAACGCAGATCCACTTTATTTTTAATATCAATGGATTCATGTAATTCTGACCAAATAATGACCGCACTTCCCTGACGAATTTTTGCCAGCAAATTTTGTGTTTTTTGCTCCAATGTTAGCTCTTGAACGCCATAATCGGTGCCTTCGCGCAAAATAACGCTTTCTACGATATTGCGCAACGTTTCTTCCGGTAAGTCTTGCCAAGGGATCAACATATTGTTACCTAAATTTAAAAATTATGCAAATAAGCTCTCAATTAATCGCCATTGTTGTTCAAAATTTTGATTGTGCGAACGACGGAAATTGGAGCGTACATAACGCATAAATTGTCCTTCGCAAATGGTGACTAAATGGGCGGCAATAGTACGTTCATCCACGCTAAAGGATTTTCCTTCGCGCAGTTTGCGCATTTGCAAAATATTCACAAACTGCAACTCTAAACGATCAAAAAATTGTGCTACGCGTGTTTGCAATTGTGGATCTTCAAACATCAGAGCATGCCCAGTTAATACGCGGGTTAAGCCCGGATTTTTACGCGCAAAATCCAAGATCATCTGCAAAATATCATGCACCCGATGCATTGTATTGGTTTCATTTTTGATGGAATGACTAATGCGGCTAAATAAATTGCCTTCAATATTATCAATCAAGGCTTCAAAAATTTTTGTTTTGCTTGGAAAATAGCGATATAACGCTGCTTCGGAAACGCCTACCTCTTCAGCCAAACGGGCGGTGGTCATCCGTTCCATACCACGTTCGGAATGCAACATATGCGTTAACACAGTCAATACTTGCTGGCGACGTTCTTTTACGCTACGTTTGATTTGTTTTTCCATTATTTCTTACCCGAATGGCCAAAACCGCCCTCGCCACGGTCAGTTTGCGTAAATTCTTCAACGATATTAAATTGCGCTTGTACCACCGGTACGAAAACCAATTGCGCAATCCGATCGCCGATTTCCACAGTAAAAGGTTTATCGCTACGATTCCATAAAGACACCATCAGCGGGCCTTGGTAATCGGAATCGATCAACCCAACCAAATTGCCCAGTACAATGCCATTTTTATGCCCCAAACCGGAACGCGGCAAAATTACCGCTGCTAAATTTGGATCAGCAATATAAACGGAAATCCCAGTTGGAATTAACACGGTTTGTCCAGCTTCCACTGTTAGCGGCGCGTCAATCAATGCGCGTAAATCTAAGCCGGCCGATCCGGCGGTGGCATAAGTCGGCAGCGGAAATTCAGTACCAATGCGTTTATCTAAAATTTTTAAGTCAATTTGTTTCATCTTGTTATTCTCTCTTGTTGATCTCTTATTGAATTTCTATTTATGGTACATATCTCTGCATAATTTCATTGACTAAATCCGTTGCTAAATCCGCTTTACTGGCAGATGGTAAGGATTTTTCTCCATTGCGCCAAAATAAATGTAACCGATTGTGATCTTGCCCGAACACTTGCCCGCCGGAGACATCATTGGCACAAATTAAATCAAGGTTTTTTTGGCTTAATTTATGTTTGGCGTATTGTGCAACATTTTGGGTTTCTGCCGCAAAACCGACCACAAAGGGGCGATGTTCTGTCAGTGCAGCGACCATTGCGATAATATCAGGGTTTTTTATCAATTTTAACGTAAGTTCATCCTTATCGTCTGTTTTCTTGATTTTCTGTTCTGCCACTTGCTCGACACGATAATCAGCCACGGCTGCACAACCAATAAATATGGCATTTTTGACCGCACTTTGTAACGCAGCTTGACACATTTCTTGGGCGGAAGTGACATTAATGCGCGTCACATTCGCCGGCGTAGCAAGATTAACCGGACCTGCAATCAATGTCACTTTGGCACCGCGTTTAGCAAAAGCATTAGCGATCGCAAATCCCATTTTGCCGGAGCTGTGATTACTGATATAACGCACTGGATCAATGGCTTCTTGAGTTGGGCCGGCGGTGATCACAACAGAAATATCATCTAGATCTGTTTGTGATTGGAGAAGTGAGCAAAGTGCGGTATAAATTTCAAGCGGTTCTGACATTCGCCCAAATCCAACATCGCCACAAGCCTGTTCACCTGCATTAGGACCGACTATCTGCAATCCGCGTTGGCGTAATTGTTGCAGATTTTGTTGGGTAATGGCTTGGCGGTACATCTGTTGGTTCATCGCTGGCGCCAACAGAATCGGTGCTGCGGTTGCCAAACAAACTGTAGATAATAAATCGTTTGCCATGCCCACCGTTAGGCGCGCTAAAAAATCGGCGCTTGCCGGCGCAATCAGCAATGCATCCGCCCATTTTGCCAATTCAATATGCCCCATCGCCAATTCAGCTTGAGGATCTAATAAGGATTGAGAAACGGGATTGCCGGAAATAGCTTGTAGTGTGAGCGGTGTAACAAACTCCGCAGCCGCAGGCGTTAACACCACGCGCACTTCAGCATCGGATTTGCGTAATAGCCGAATTAGCTCAATTGTTTTATACGCTGCAATACCGCCTGTTATGCCAACGACAATTCGTTTACCTTGCAAATTTTGCATTGTTAGTCCTCAATCACATCGAAAAGTGCGGTCATTTTACTGTAATTTTTACAAAGAAAAAATGGATTTTTACGATCAAGATCGCAAAGTTTTGCAATCAAGATCCGATGAAAAAAATAAGTGTGTAAAGTAAAAGGCGTGAAGAATAGACGGATGGGTGAGGAATGGAGCAGACGACTTTTTTAATGCCACGTGAAAAATTATTGCAATTTGGTGCTGAAGCGTTAAGTGATCAAGAATTATTAGCCATTTTTTTGCGCACGGGCATTAAAAATTGTCCTGTGATGCAGCTTTCTGCATCAGTGTTGGCGCAATTTGGCTCGTTGCGTAGCTTGATTACTGCCGAAAAACAGACATTCTGTGCAATAAAAGGCTTAGGCGTGACGCAATTTGTGCAATTGCAAGCCTGTACAGAAATGACCAAGCGTTATTTGTTGCAAGAATTGGCGCAAGCACCGTTTTTTACCGAACCGGATAAGGCGCGAGCCTATTTGCAGGTGGAATTGGAAAATAAAGAACGCGAAGTGTTTATGGTGTTATTTTTGGATAATCAACATAAATTGATCAAAAAAGAGGAGATGTTTCTCGGTACGATAAATATGGCAGCCGTTTATCCGCGCGAGATCATTAAAAGCGCCTTATATTGTAATGCGGCGGCAATCATTTTGGCGCATAATCATCCCTCTGGTATTTCGCAACCAAGTTTATCGGATAGACAGATTACCGAAAGGATCATAAAATGCGCCGAATTGGTGGAGATCCGTGTACTGGATCATTTTGTGATCGGAAAAGGGAGCTATTTTTCCTTTGCGGAAAACGGATGGTTGTAACGGAATTTTGCCGAGATGATGAATTTTTTAGCACTTATTTGGCGAATTTAAGTATTTGTGCTTGAGAATAATCAATAAAGTGAGTATAATTTGCCACCTTTAATATAGTATGCGGGTCGGTTACAGCGACCTGACGAGGTAGCTTGTAAAACCTTGTTTTACAGTAATCCGAACCCTAAGCTCGAGCTTATATTTGATTTATTGGAGATTAGTATGTCTAGAGTCTGTCAAGTAACAGGCAAGCGTCCAGCAGTTGGTAACAACCGCTCACACGCATTGAATGCGACTCGTCGTCGTTTTCTTCCTAACTTACACACTCACCGTTTCTGGGTTGAGAGTGAAAACCGTTTCGTAACTTTACGCTTAACAGCGAAAGGTATGCGTATTATTGATAAAAAAGGCATTGATGCAGTGTTAGCTGAAATCCGTGCTCGTGGCGAGAAAATCTAAGGAGCTAAACAATGGCAGCTAAAGGTGCTCGTGAGAAAATCCGCTTAGTTTCAACTGCTGAAACCGGTCATTTCTACACAACAACAAAAAATAAACGCAATATGCCTGAAAAAATGGAAATCAAAAAATTTGATCCGGTAGTGCGTAAACACGTAATTTATAAAGAAGCGAAAATTAAATAATTTCGTTTTGATATGATGCAAAAACCCGACTTGTTCGGGTTTTTTTATACTTGTCATTTAGCAAAAAAGGAAAAATGATGCCTGAACTTCCCGAAGTTGAAACCGCGGTAAATGGCGTGAGTCCCTATTTAAAAGGGTTTGTGATCGAAAAAATTGTGGTGCGTAATAGCAAATTACGCTGGGAAGTCAGCCCGCAATTGGCGCAAATTTCTCAACAAAAAGTGACCGCACTTTCAAGACGTGCTAAATATTTGATTATCCATACCACACAAGGATTTATCATTGGGCATTTGGGAATGTCAGGATCCGTGCGGATTGTGGCACACGACAGCCCGATTGGAAAACATGATCATCTTGATATTGTGATGAACAACGGGAAATTATTGCGTTATAACGATCCAAGACGTTTTGGTGCTTGGCTTTGGACGGAAACGCTGGAAGATTTTCACCTGTTTGCAACATTGGGGCCAGAGCCACTTTCCGAAGAATTTAACGCACAATATTTGTTTAAAAAATCACGTAAAAAAACGACCGCACTTAAGTCTTTTTTGATGGATAACCGCGTGGTAGTCGGTGTGGGCAATATTTATGCCAACGAAAGCTTATTTTTATGCGGCTTACATCCAAGCAAACCGGCTCAAACATTGACTAAAATGCAAGCGGAAACCTTGGTACAAACCATTAAGCAAGAATTAACCCGCGCGATTCAACAAGGTGGAACGACGCTAAAAGACTTTTTGCAACCTGATGGTAAACCCGGTTATTTTGCGCAGCAACTACAAGTTTATGGACGTAAAGGAGAACCCTGTCCAAAGTGCGGTACAACAATTGAAAGTTTGGTGATTGGTCAGCGTAATAGCTTTTTCTGCCCAACTTGTCAGCCTAAAAAATAAAAAGTTATTGCAATAATGGCGAAAAGTTCATTATTGATTATTAATTTTAAGTTAAAAATATATTTACTTTTTAGTGTATTGTTATTTATTTGTTAACTAATATAATAATCACATCTTCGATAACGAAGCAAATAACGTAACAATTTTTTTAACTTTTTAGGAGACTATTATGAAATCATTAACTAAAACTTTCGCATTAACTTTCTTAGCTGGTTTACTTTCTGCTAACGTTATGGCAGCAAGCGATAACGTAACTGAACGTTTTATCGATATCGACGGAAGCACTTACAAATTAACTGAAGTGTCTAAAACAGGTTACGATTTTTACGCAGACGAACTTAAATCTAATTTAACTTCATTACAACAAGCTCAAGGTTTAGAACAATTCCAAAGCTTGTTGAGCAAAACAAAAGATTTAGCATTGAACGCGAAAAAAAGCTTAGGCATTCCTGATGGTTTGGACGGTCGTGCAAAACGCGCGGCATTAAACCAAATGACTTATCAAGAATGGAAATTAGGTCAATTGATCGATTCACTTGACACAGCATCAAACCAAAGCGACTTATCACAAGCAAAAGACGCAGTATTGTTTGACGTAGTAAGCTCAATCTAAGATCGTAAAAGTTCTACCCTGCAAACCGAGTAGTCAAGGATGGCTCTCGGTTTTATGTGTGGATACCTGTGCCAGATATCACCTATCAGGCACAGGTATTTTTTTTACCCTATTGAATAGGGCTGACAAAATGTTAGTAAAATTTTATTGCGCTATAGTGTTTACTATCGCATCAATATGAGGGGATTATAAGTTAATCTGATGTAGGAATAATTGAGTGGCGGAGATCATGGGAGTTGAAATTACTATTTAATTTATTGAAATATAAAGAATTAATATTTTGTCATAATCTCTTTGTTACTTTTCTTGTTACTTTTATTTATTCCGTCCCCGCCAAGTAACTCAATTTTTACAACCGTGAAATTAGAAATCTGAAATACTGCAAACTTACATGGGGTTGTTTTTTAAAATCACTCAGCCGATTTTTCGGCTCAGTAACTCTTGTTTTAAAGTAAAGCTAAATTTTGGGTAAGAAGATGATGATGACTAGAACCCTGAAAATTAGGCGAAAACCACGCGCCCGCAACCCCGTGGAAAAGGGGGCCCCCTCGGGAGTACCTTTAGATTTAATTAGTTTTCAGTCGATATAAAAAGGGGGAAATTATGGCGTTAATTTTATTTCTTTTGCTATACAGTGATTGTTGGAAAATGTTTCTAATTGATGCAAATCACTATCTCTTAAACTATGAAATTGTTCTGCCTTTTCTATCAGGGAAGAGAGTATTGAATTTATTCTTTTGTGAGCCTCTGGAGAAACGATATCTAAAATTTGATAATAGTCATCCGCAAAAAAATGTTTCACATAAATAATAAAATTATCGCTAGTCCGGTTGTAACCGTTTCTATTTTTCCAACTCTTTAGTGTCCAATCATCCCTATATAGAGCAATATGCATTTTACTTATCAGGCTATCCATTGCGCGTTGGTTATTTTCAAACTTTCCATAATGCCCTAAAAAATCAGGATATTTCCCCGTATCATGGAATATGGCTAGCCCTACTGCTATTTTTTGAATGTTTGGAATATTGGTTAGATGAGGTGATATACAAACTTTTGATGACACATTAACCTCTAGCGCTCATCATTTGCTTAACATCATCTGTGGTGACTGCTAGATCTTGAATAGAAACAATCTCAATCCCGTCTAGACGTTCTTGAATTTGTCGCAAATAAAGCTCCAACGTGCTTTTTGCACTTACCAGCGCTCTAAATTCAGCGGTAAAAGTATTGTAAATCGCATCTTCATAGCCTTTTTTGAGTAAACTTATCCCAAAGTCTAACGTTTGATTAATAGCTAATAAACTAGCGCGTTCATCTTGATTGATATGCGATAACTTGTCTTTAATCAGAATATTAAGTTTTTTTACTGATTGAGCTAATTTGTAAACTGCATGGAAAACATCATCCGCCTTGGCTTGGTTTGTTGCCATTAATTTGATGCTTTCAATGGTATTTGGAATAGTTAGCAGAGGGTTAGTAGTGGGCGTTGTATTTAATGCAATCCCTAACCCTAATAATAATGCTTGTGCTTTATTTGCCTTTTTCATAACTATTCCTATTATTCACCGTGCTTCATTGTAAATCTAGGTACGTAATTTTGCAAATAACAATTTGTGCGGTTATTAATTGTTAGGGTTTATAGCGTAAGTTGAGTAGGCTTACAGTCGTAAACTTTCGCCAATCGCTCAAGAGTTTCGCATTTTTCCCTTTTTTATGGACTCGCAAAAATCAGAAGGCGTAATCTTTCGTCAATCGCTCTGTAATCAATTAAAAATGTTTAGTGGTACATTCCTATATCCTTATCAAGAAAATTTATTAGCAAGCGATTTATCGCGGTAATTTTTGATGTTTAATGTCTGTTTACACTATAAAAATGAAATTACTGCTTTTTATGATTATTTTGCGCCATAAATTAGGGCAATCTTAGCGTTATTAATCTGATGTGGTTTTGCAAGGAGTAATAGGCGCGCTTTGTTGAATATCTTGTGTGTTCTATTAGAAAAGTTCACTTTTAAAGTTTGATTTTAACGGACTCAAAATCGAGCCCGCTAATTAATTGATAGTTAAAATCTATTGAAATTAATTTATTGATAGAAAATTTATTTTTTCTGATAGTTAAATTTTAACGTAATGACCCCTAAAATCTAACGTAATTTACGTTAGAATTTAACGTAACTCTTTTTCTATTACGTTAAATTTTAACGTAGTCAGGCTATTTTTAGAGGGTCAATTACGTTAAATTTTAACTAGCTTATATATATTATAGCCATATACTCATTTATTTTTTGAGTAACAACGAAAAAAATAGGGAAAAATAAGCAGGTGGGCAAAATTGCACTTTTTTTCCAACTGTCTAGAGGTCTAGAAGTTTCTTCTAAAATAACCGCATTGCCTTTCTTAATCGTGTTGAATTTATAGCAAGTGATAGCGTAAAGCGTGCATTGATTTTTTCCCCCTTGTCTTGTGACTTCTAGGAAGTTTGCATTTACAAGTTCATCTAACGCGATTTTTAATGTTCTTGAAGATAAGCCAAAAAGGTCTTTGGCTTTATCCTGTGGTGCGATCAAATCTCCGTTGTTGAATTTGTTATAGCTTGCGCATAGTTTTATAAATACCCATTTTGCAGATAGTGAAAGCGCGGTAAATTCTTCACTGTTAATCACATCATGGCGTAGGGCGGTAAAGGTATTTCCGTTCAGTGATTTTTGAAACTCACTTTTAGAGGTGCCACGCCCTTTAGATTTCGCGTAACTCATACCACCACCTACAGACAATCTTTTTTAATTATTGATACAGCAGACAATACGCGCCCTAATATATCTACCTTGCCTATTCTGTTTTTCACTTGCTCTTTTGCCTTGAGTGCGTCTTTCAGGCTGTAATATTCGCCTACATCTTCCTGTTCACCGTTAGAGTAAACAAAAACCAACTCGCAAATGGTTTTGCTGGTGGGGTTAATGGCAATAATGCAGTCATGACGAGCCTTTATCTGCTGTGCTTTTGCTAATGCGCTCTCTTGGCTTTCTGCGGTGAGCATTTCAATCTTGCCGTTTTGGTGCTTAATTCTTATTTGGTACATGTTCGTCCCCTTTCACAAAATAAAAATCAACTTTTGCGGATTTTTCGGCTTGTTCCAAATAATCTTGCGCCGCGCTTAATGCTATTCTGATAATATTTTCATTTGTTAAAAATCCATCAAGTTCGTCATCGCCAATTCCATCGTTTTGAATAAGTGTCAAAATCGCTTTAGCTTTGATTATGGAATTATGAAGTTTGCCGGCCTCTGCCATTGGTAAGGCGCAATGAGTTGGAATTTTATTACGCATAAATCACCCCCTTAGTAAAAGTGCGGTCATTTTTAGCCGCACTTATGTTGATACGTGAGGCAAGAATGAGGATAAAATCTTTTGCCAGTGCTGCCCGTGCTTGGGTTTCAGTTTCGGCAATAATGCGGATTTTATGCAGTTGATTAGTCAGGTCTGTGCGACAAATTGCCACAAAAATAAAGAGTTTCATTGCGGTTTCTCCAGTGAGTAAATTTTTAGAGGTTACCGCTTGAGTTGTCACGCTTGGGCGGTAACGTATGACGGGGTGACAAACTGCGATCACTGGAACACAGCAAAGGGCGAAACCTTTCCCGCCATACGCTACCATTGAGAGAAATGCCGATATGCAATTTTGCATAACGGTTTCTTTAGGTGTGCGTAAGTCACGAATAAAAAAAGCGCAAGGCGCGCTATTATTCGCCAGTGATAGATTATTCGAGTTGTCACGCTCGGCGCTTGATTTTGCAAGTGCAAAACAAGAATAGATTGCTTTTCGTGTTTTTTCAATGAAATTTATATGAAAAATATTAAATATAACGCTATAATTTATATGAGTTAATTTCATACTTACTCCTTTGGAACCGTTCATTTGAGCGGTTTTTTATTTTGTGCTGTTTTTGCGCACCATTTGCGGATTATTTATGGATCATTTATGTACCATCTACGGAACAAATAAACCGCGTTTACTGCTTCGCTTTCGCTATCTCTTTTGCGCGCTTTTCAATCTGTAAAAGCATTTTCTCAGCAAAATTTAATTCATGATCTAAAAACTCAGTCGGCAAGCGGTCAAAATCCGTCATAAGCAACGCTACACGCGATTTTTGTACTTCAACAAGGTCTTCTATAGGGTAAGGTTCTTCATCGCTGTAAAGGCTCATAAAGATGAATAAATTACTATTCCGATTTGTGATGTAATGCTCAATAGCCATAGGGCGTAAAAATTCTTTAGCGGTTTTACATTTCATTTTTTTCTACTCCCTTGGTTTCTTCCTTGCTGGTGGATTTCCACCAGTCAATTATGACCGGCTGAAACTCGCCTTTTTCTACGTTCTCGATATGCTCCGCCAATTCATTAAACTGCTGAATTAAATAACGTGCCCCATTTCTGAAAGCCTTGTATTGTTTGTTTTGCTCTGCTGATAGGGTTGCGCCTTGGTTGCGTAATTCCACCAGCAAAGAAAGCCCCATTTGCAACCGCTCGGCAAGCTCGATACATTCCTTAGCCTGTGACTTTTTGAAGTGATAGCAGTCGGGAAAATCGCTTTTACAGCGTTCTGCGCTTTGCTTTGAAATAGCAAAAGTGCGGTTAAATTGTGGGTAGGTTTTGAATGTGGGTTTTAATATTGGTTTGCTCATTTTATTTCTTACCGCCATTGATACGTTTTTCTGCAAAGAGTAAATCCATCTTTTCCCTGTTCGCCTTGCTCATCATCTCTAGTGTAATTTCTCTGCTTGTATTGTGTTCAATCAAAGGATTAACACGCTCGCTATATTGTGAATGTTCATAGACATATCTAACACTGTCCGCCACTTCATCATCAATTCTTAGCGGTGTATTAGTTTCTTGCTGATGATAGGCTATAATCGCTAAAGCTTCTTTAAATGCGCTCGCTCCTGCCATTTCAACGGTAATGAAATCATCAATATCAAGCCATAAGGCTCCGTTATAAAATGGCGTACCGTCATCGTGTTGCTGTAATTCAAGTGTGATATTCGGGAAATCTAAACTGCTTAATGTTGCTTTGATTGGTGCTTTCATCAGCTCGCCAATTCCTACGAGTGATAGGTCATATTTAAGTTTGTTTTCGTGTGTGTTATTTGTCATTTTGTTTCCTTTTCTATTGATTTAAACCAACTAAAGCATGCGCTATTTCGTTGCTGTGCTTGTTCCTTGTTTGTTGATTAATCCATTACGTACCTTGAAATAAGTCGCACTAAAAGTTAACTGCGCTTTTCGGCTCTCATAATTCATTCCTAACTTGATCATCGTTGCATTTTCACTTGTTAGCATATCCACCAACTCAATTTGTTTTGCGGTTAAGTGTTGGCGTATCTCGTCATCTGTAGGCAATCCTTGCGCCTGTAACCATTGCTTACGGTTCGCACCTAATGCCACGAGATAAATCAAATTGTTTTCCTGTGCGTAAGCGTGTTTATTTTGCTTGCCTGTAATGGTTTCACGGTATTGAATAGCGTCATTCATACGGTGTTGATCATGGCTTAATTGTTGGCGTGAATTAATCCATTTCTCCATCTCGTTAAATTTTTGAATAAATCGCTCTTTAAACTCGGCTGCCTTTTTGCCGCGAAAACCCATAACCAAGAATGAAAATCCGTCACGTGTCATTCGATACATTGGGCGTCTTTTCCCTTGTTCGTCGATATATTTGGCCAGCTGAAAATTCAGCTCGCTAAAATCATCTGAACAATCTAAATTTTCGATAGCTTGTAAAACGTTTTTATGTTCTTTGCCAAATACATGCGCCACATCTCTGCTGGTGGTCATGGCATTACCTTTGATGTTTTTAACGATATGCTCAAACAAATCTGCACAAATAGAATGATTAGTTGTCATAGTATTGCTCTCCCTGTGTTTCTTGTTGTGGTTCACTTAGTAGGGTATAAACTGCAATCCCATTGTGCTTTATGCCTGATTGGTCTATTTCTGTCCGGGTGCTAGTGATGATTTCATAGCCTTGTTTTTTTAACTCCATAATCCGCGGGGCGGGTGAGCAAATCCCCTTGGCGCGCAACTCTAATGTGCTGTATGAGCGTTCTCTTAACAATGTTTTGATCAGTGCTCTTTGGCTTGCTGTTGAAGTGTTAGTTAATTTCATATCTTCACTCCATAGATTAAGCATTAATATTTACTTGAGTATCAGTTAAACGTGAGTCCACTAAATGAGAGTTATCTTGTAAACCACGGTCTAATGTTTCAAGCCAAGCGTTAACGTCGCTTTCTTTCCAACGTGACGCGCGTCCCCATTTCTCGGGTTTGGCCAAATTGCCTTTTTGGATTTGCTTGTAGATATAAGCGTGTGAAGTGCCTGTAATTTGTTTAAGGTCTTTGAGTGAGTATCTTTTCTCAATAGTCATAAAATCCTCCAGTTGATTTGCAAAGTTGATAATTGATGATTGTTGCAACTGGTAGGGATTATGGGAAATCGCAGAAATAAGATCATCGCAAGCGAAAAAGATTTTTTCGGTGCGAAAATAACAGATTGATTTGAATAGAATTTAGACAATAAAAAACGCCCATATAATTTGAGCGTTTATGGTTATTTTTGTTTTAGTCGTTTATTAGCAGAACTGAAATATTCTTCTATTTTTCGTTTTTCTAAACCGCTTATTTGCTTTCCTTGTCGTTGAGTGAGAATTTCATCAATGATTGTGGACTGTGTCCATTTTTTTGTTTTTGATTTAACAGCATTGATTACTTCGCCTAGTAAATAAAGGGTGTCATTCAAATTAACTTCTCTATTATCCTCATTGATAAAATTTAATAAATCATCTTTAAATATGATCAAATCATTGATTGAAATTTTATTATATTGGGCTTTCTCATATTCTTCGTCATCTAAATAATCACAATTATCCATATTGAGCTCAAATGAAAGAAAGGCTTTAATCTTACTATCAGGAAATTCAACACTGTCAAATATCAATTCATCAAATACATAATCAACAACATTTTCATCAAGTTGAACTCTTGGTTTTAGTTGATTTAATAAATAAGGCTGAAGATAGACAAAACCCTTAAAATTTAGTTTTCCGTGTAGTAACCATGATATTTTTTCATATCTATCATTATCAGAATCTTTAGTTTTAAATTTCACCTCATCTGTAGGTTCTACTGGGTGTAATTTACCGCTTTTTAATTCTTCTAGAAAGGAAACTAGACTAGACTCTAATGCTTTTTTACGTTCTTCAAAAGAAATTGCATTATATTCTTGATTATCATCCATAAATAATAAATCAGCAGATATATCAACAAATCCATCGCAAAATCTCGCTATCTGTTTATGTAATAATGATTTTGGATTTGCCCATTTAGGATATTCATCAGAGTGAAGAATAGGACTTTCAAAATGCCTTAATTCCAGATTTTGGCAGTCATTTGATCCTATCTTGCTTAAGGTGTCGCACAAAACATCAATAAAAATACCTATTTTTAAATGCCCTGTAATTGCATATTCTAAGAGATCTTCCCTAGTTAGCTGTTCGCCTGTTCTATTTTCAATAAAATTTATAGCTTGGTTTAAGCTATAACGTTCTAATAATGGAAGTGCCATAATCGCCCCTTGCCCCATTTATGAAAGGAAAGAACAACAAAAAGCAAATAGGGCATTAATGCTTTCTTTCGGCTCGGTTAATTACTCCGTGCCTAGTTGTTCTTTGTTCTACGCACTAAGAAAATAACTTCTCGGGTGCTTTATCTTCAATATAATCCGCCCATGCTTGAAGCATTTTAAAGCGGTGTTCTAAATATTCGGCTTTGTTATAAAAGCCTCTGATCGTATTTTTGTCTTTATGTGATAACGCTCGTTCTATCCAATCTGCGTTATATTCTTGCTCGTTTAGTGTCGTACTGAATAAGTGTCTTATGCCATGGGTTGTTAAACGGTTTTCGCCTAAACTCTTAATAATCGCATTACGCATTGTTTCAATGGATATATGCCCTTTTTTCTTTGAAAGAGGACTAGCAAAAACATAATCACTATTCAAATTTGGTTGTACAAGCCGATTATATTCACGCACTTTTTCAAAGAGTTTGATCACTTGGCTTGATAGTGTCACTTTATGCACTCGTCCTTGTGGTAAATTCCTGTTGCCTTTCTGAACAGAATAAACCCATACCCGCTCATCAAAATTAATATCACTCCATTTTGCTTTGGCTATTTCAGACGGTCGTCCACCAGTAAACATGACTAACATCACCGCATAGAAAGCATTTAACTGAAAACGCTGATTATTTTTCTCTTGATAAAGCGCGGTCAGAAATTCTTCTATTTCTTCAGGGGTGATCGTTTTCATTCCCTGTGTGACTGGTTTATCAAATTCTTTATGAATATCGCTTAAATTGTTGGTGGAAATAAAGCCACGGTGTAACGCAAATTTCATCACGTCGTTTAACTTCCCTATAACTTTACGCACTGTTTCTAATTTTCCGTCTTTTTCAAGCGGTTTTAGTGCATTAATGGCAATCAGTGGGGTGATTTCTGTTATTGGGTATTGAGCAAAATTAGGCAAAATATGGCGTTCAAATAAAGCCCATGTATCTTTTGCAGTGCGTTCTGAAAAGTCGGCTTGTTGTTTTCGTTGCTCGAACCAATTCACCGCCATTTTCCCAAATGTGCGATCAAGTTTATTCACTTGTTCTCGCTTGTCCTGTTCGCGTTGTTGAACAGGATCAATATCTTGAGCCAGTAGGGCGCGCGCTTGTGCGTGTCGCTCTCTTGCTTGTTTTAGGGATATTTCAGGATAAGCCCCCAAAGTGATGTTGTTTTTCTTTTTTGTGTAAGGTCGGTTGTAGTTAAAAACAAAAACCTTTGAGCCATTAGCGCGCACGATTAAACGCAATCCACCACCGTCCGCTAGGGGATAATCTTTATCCTTGCTCTTGGCTTGTCTAATTTTCGTGTCCGTTAGCTTGTATTGCATTGCGTTTTTCTCATCAAAAAGTAACAAGATTTTTAAAGGTGTTTTGTAAAAATCGAAGTGCTCTAACGTTAGTTAGAAAAAGGGTTTATCAAAAAATAAGTAACAAGGTTTTTTGTGGTTTTTTACAATTTTTGGGAGTAAATTTTTAATCTCGAATTTCTTGTTACTTTTCTTGTTACTTTTTTACTGTTTCAGATGGTTGATTTCTGTTTACGTTAGAATATAGTATAATTTACTAAAGCCAGTATTTACAAGGGGTTTGGATTGATTTTATTGACGTGTGTTTACGTTGGGAGTTGTTACTTGGCGGAAGATCATGGGAGTTGAACCCACCCAAGATTGCTGGCAACCTTAACAGGATTTGAAGTCCTGCCGCTTCACCGGAAACGACGATCTTCCGTAAAAATTAAGGTAAACTTTAACGTAAATTGCAAGATTGTTCAAGTAGTTTAAAATATTTGGTAGAAAAAAGAAAAAACGAGTATTATTTGATACTTAACTGATAAATTTAAACGAAAACGAGGCAAAAAATGACCGCACTTTTTCAGCAACTTCCTTCCGTTGATAAATTACTCAAAACGCCGGAGGGGGAAAATTTTGTGGCGGAGTTTGGGCATAGTGCTGTGGTGAAGGTGATTCGCCAATTGTTGCAGCAAGCAAGAGCGCAGATAAAACAACAAAATAAATTACCGCACTTTTGGACGGATTTCGGATTGACCATCAGTGAGATTCAACATCACCTTTCTCTCCAACAACAAGTAAAAATTCAATCTGTACACAATTTAACTGGAACAGTGTTGCACACCAACTTGGGACGTGCCTTATGGTCGAATGCCGCACAGCAAGCGGGGTTGAACGCCATGCGGCAAAATGTAGCATTGGAATATGACTTAAACGAAGGCAAACGCGGACATCGAGATAATTATATTAGCGAATTGTTGCAAGAGTTGACCGGCGCGGAAGCAGCTTGTGTAGTAAACAATAATGCGGCAGCAGTGTTGTTGATGCTAGCGACCTTTGCTAAGGGCAAGGAAGTGATTATTTCGCGGGGCGAGTTGATTGAAATCGGTGGGGCGTTTCGGATTCCGGATATTATGCAGCAAGCTGGTTGCCATTTAGTTGAAGTGGGTACTACCAATCGTACTCATTTAAGCGATTATCGTCACGCAATCAATGAAAATACCGCGTTTTTGATGAAAGTTCACAGCAGTAATTATCAAATTTGCGGCTTTACCGGTTCGGTAAGTGAGCAAGAGTTGGTGACATTGGGGAAAGAATTTAATTTGCCTGTGATTACCGATCTTGGCAGTGGCGCTTTAGTGGATTTGGCACAATATGGATTGCCGAGCGAACCGACAGTGCAAGAAAAGTGGCAGCAAGGCGTGGATCTTATTTCATTTTCAGGTGATAAACTGCTTGGCGGTGTGCAAGCGGGGATTATTGTGGGTAAAAAAGAATGGATTACTCAATTGCAAGCGCATCCGTTAAAGCGCGTGTTACGTTGCGATAAGGTAATTTTAGCCGGTTTGGAGGCGACGTTACGTTTGTATTTGCAGCCAGAAAAATTGAGCCAACAATTGACAACATTGAATTTGCTTACGCGTCCGCTGGCGCAATTAACCCAGCAAGCAGAACAATTGAAAGCGCAATTAGAGAAAATATTAGCGGAAGATTACTTCATTCAGATCGAAACCAGTTCGGCACAAATTGGCAGCGGATCGCAACCATTAGCCGAAATTCCATCGGTGGCTGTGACTTTGCAAGCGAAAACATCAGGAAATTTGACCGCACTTTTGACGCGTTTCAAAACCTTGCCACAGCCGATTATCGGGCGGGTTGAGCAACAGCGAATTTGGTTAGATTTAAGAAGCGTGGCGGATTTTGGTGCGCTGCAAACGACATTGGAGGCATTATGATTATTGTCACTTCAGGACACGTGGATCATGGCAAAAGCGCGTTGTTGCAAGCCTTAACCGGCAA
Organism: [Pasteurella] aerogenes; assembly: GCA_900637275.1. Classification (NCBI taxonomy): domain Bacteria; kingdom Pseudomonadati; phylum Pseudomonadota; class Gammaproteobacteria; order Pasteurellales; family Pasteurellaceae; species [Pasteurella] aerogenes. The sequence continues at coordinate 1,735,621 of LR134362.1, read as the reverse complement.
GCATACTGCACATTTGCCGGAGGAGAAAAAGCGCGGCATGACCATTGATTTAGGTTATGCTTATTTGCCTTTACAAGATAAAATTTTGGGTTTTATTGATGTACCGGGGCATGAGCGTTTTTTGTCCAATATGCTGGCGGGATTGGGCGGTATTCATTACGCCATGTTGATTGTGGCGGCGGATGAGGGTGTGCAGCCACAAACGGAAGAACATTTGGCAATTTTGCGTTTGTTGCATATTGAACAAATTATGTTGGTGATCACCAAAGCTGATCGCGCAGATGCCGACAAAATCCAGCAACTTGTGGCACAAATTCAGCAAAAATACCCATTTTTAACGCAATCGCCAGTTTTTATCACGTCAGCAACAACGCAACAAGGGATTGCCGAGTTGCGCGATTATCTTGCTCAATTACCCAACTTAGCCGAGCCGCATCGCCCGTTCCGCTATGCTATCGATCGAGTGTTTAGTGTGAAAGGCGCGGGAACGGTGGTAACCGGTACTGCTTTTTCCGGCAAGGTGTCGCAAGATGATGAGCTTTATTTATCCAACGGGCAAAAAGTGCGGGTGAAAAATATTCATGCACAAAATCAAGGCGAGACTGTAGGCGTTGCTGGACAACGTTTAGCGTTAAATATTAATGCGGATTTAGACCGCACTTTAATTGAGCGGGGCGATTGGCTGTTTTCTCATCCGCCATTTGAGCCAACCGATCGCTTGACCGTTTGGGTGGAAAGTGAGGTGGCGTTGAATGAAAGTCAGCCGGTACACATTTATCATGCGGCAGCGCGTACCACGGGAAAATTAACCTTGCTTACTACCAAACAATTGCCGGCACAATCTTCTGCCTTGGCAGAGTTGGTATTGGATAAACCCTTGTTTTTGGCGTATGGTGATAAGTTGATTTTGCGTAGCGGCGATGCAAAAAGTCTGATTGCCGGCGCAGGCGTGGTGGAAGTGTATTCGCCGAAACGTCATAAACGTACCGAAGTGCGGTTGAATTTTTTACAACATTTATTGCAAGCAAATAAGGCGGCACAACGGATAAAATATTATTTGCAAGCGCGCGCGGAATCAGTGGAAAAACTTTGTTGGATTGAGCAATTAAGCGAAGCACAATTGCGGGCATTGGTCGCCGAAAATCAAGGGATTTTATACCAAGATTGGGCATTCAATGCCGATTATCAGCAACAACAAACAGAGAATATTTTGACCGCACTTTCTGAATATCATCAACAACATAGCGATCAACTTGGGTTGAGTAAAGCGCGTTTATATCGAATTGCCGCGTTGACACAACCGGAAAAATTAATCTACCATTTTATTGATGAATTACTGCAAGAACAACGTTTGCAGCAAACCCGTGGCTGGTTACATTTGCCAAGCCATAAAATTCAATTTAATGAGGAAGAACAGGCGTTGTGGCAACGTGTGGTGGATGAGTTTGAACAGCAACACGGGCAAGCTTTATGGGTGCGCGATGTGGCAAATTGCCTTGAACAAGAAGAAACCGCTATGCGTAATTTTTTGTATAAAGCGGGAAAATTGGGCTACTTGACACCAGTGGTAAAAGATCGCTTTTTCTTAACGGAAAATATTTATGCTTATGCTCGTTTGATTAAGCAATATATCGCGGAAAATGGGGAAATTTCGGCAAATCAATTGCGCGATCAGCTCAATTGGGGACGTAAAGTGACCGTGCAATTGCTGGAATATTACGATCGTTGCGGCTTTTTGCGGCGCAAGGGCAATGTGCATATTCTGCGCGATGGCGATGTGTTTGATTTGTAGCCACGTTATTATTTTATAACCGCACTCAAAAGTGCGGTTATTTTTTGAGAAATTTTAAGCGATAAACAAAAAGCGCGGTAAGAATGAGGCTGCAACCCAAGGCTTTTTGCCAGGTTAATACTTCATTTAAAATCCAAACACTTAAGCATAATGTCCAAACCGGCTCAAGGGTCATGATAATTGCTGCACTGGTAATGTGGCAATGTTTTTGTCCCAGAGTTTGTAGGAAAAAACGCAAACTGGTGGCGATCACCACGCTTGCACTAAACCACGCAAGAGTAGTCGCAGAAATACTGTCCGGCCAGTTTTCCATCATGAGCGAATAGGTGGAGCAAAGGATTCCCACAATGCCTAATTGAATGGTGGTAAGTGGAAGTGGAGCGATTTGTTTGGCATATTTGTTGTTGAGGACAAAATAGAATGCCGCAGTAAACGCCGAGCATAAGAAAAATATTGTGCCAAGAGAAAAGGAAGTGCTATGGCTGGTGGCAGAGAGGAAATAAAGTCCGCTAAGGGCAATTGGGAAAGAAAACCAAAAGGTTGTGTTGGGTTTTTGCTTGAAAAATAGCCATGCCAATAGCGGGGCAATTAACATCGACAGGCTTATCACGAACGCACCGGCGCCAAATTCGTTACTGTAGGTGATGGCGCTGACCCAAAAAGCGAGATTGAGGGTAAAAATTAACCCGACACCGGCGGCAGAATAGGCTAAGTGCGGTGGAATTTTTTTCAGTTTCGGGTAAGCAAAAGGCAGAAATAACAATGAGGCGGCAAGAAAACGCAAGCCAATAAAGCCAATCGGCGGCATTTCTTCAATGGCATATTTGGAGAAAAACCAACCGATAGCGGCGAGGAGGGTGACGACCACTAAAATCAATTCACCAAAATATTTTTGCATATCTTGCTGCCTTGGTTAATATCTACTAACTTCTACGCGCAAATGCGGCAGCTTCGGCAATCAGCGCATCGCTTGGGCGTTGGCGGGTGTAAAGTTCAAATTGCTCCACCGCCTGTAAGACAATGACTTCCGCGCCAGAAATCGTTTGTTTACCTTGCGCTTTGGCAAAATTAATCAACGGCGTTTCTGCCGGCAAAGCAACAACGTCAAAGACCGTTTCGGCTGCAAGAATCAAGGGTTGCGGAAACGCGAGATCCAAGGCTTCTTTTCCGCCTTGCATACCAATCGGCGTGACATTGATAATAATTTCGGCGACTTGATTGTCAAGGGAGGCAATATAGCGATAACCGTATAAATCTGCGAGATGTTGTCCAGTTTCGCAATTACGGGCAAAGATACTTAATTGTAAGAAACCCGCATTTTTAAACGCTGCTACCACCGCTTTAGCCATGCCGCCGCTGCCATGTACAATAACTCGTGATTGCGGATTAAGTTGATATTTTTCAATCAGTTTGGCAATGGCAATATAATCGGTGTTATAGGCTTTTAACTGTCCGTCGTCATTTACGATGGTATTGACTGATTGGATAGCTTGTGCTGACGGCGCGATTTCATCTAAAAAAGGCATACAACTTTCTTTGAATGGCATGGATACCGCGCAACCACGAATGCCTAAGGCACGCACGCCTTTGACAGCGTGTTCAATATCTTGGGTGGTAAAGGCTTTATAAATAAAATTTAAGCCGAGTTTTTGGTATAAATAGTTGTGAAAACGCGTACCAAAATTGCCCGGTCTGCCCGCTAAGGACATACAAAGTTGTGTGTCTTTATTAATCATGTAGTTTTCCATTAAATATTTAAATTAATTGCATCATCAATAAAATATTGATTCATTTCAAATGCCGGTTTGGCCTCTTTATCTCTGCCAACGATTTTCGATGGTACACCGGCGACAGTGGTATATTCCGGAACCGGTTGCAATACAACGGAGTTAGCACCAATTTTGGCATAGCGACCGATTTCAATATTGCCAAGTATTTTCGCTCCGGCACCGATCATCACACCTTCGCGTACTTTTGGATGGCGATCACCGCTTTCTTTTCCGGTACCACCGAGAGTCACGCCTTGCAAAATGGAAACATCATTTTCGATGATTGAAGTTTCTCCGACCACAATACCGGTCGCATGGTCAAACATAATACCGTAGCCAATGCGTGCCGCAGGATGAATATCGACATCAAAGGCAACGGAAATTTGATTTTGTAAATATAAGGCGAGAGATTTACGTTTTTGTTGCCATAAAAAATGGGTGATACGGTAACTTTGTAAGGCATGAAAACCTTTTAAATAAAGCAATGGTGTTGACCAATATTCTACCGCTGGGTCGCGTTGACGCACTGCGCGAATATCCATGGCGCCGCTTTCGATAATACTCGGCTGGGTATGGTACGCTTCTTCGATAATTTCTCGCAAGGCGATTGCTGGCATGATGGGATTTGCCAATTTGTTGGCTAAAATATAACTTAATGCGCTACCGAGATTATGATGTTTTAAGATCGTGGAATGAAAAAAACTGGCGAGCATTGGCTCACATTCGGCTAATTCTTTGGCTTCTTGGCGGATTAATCCCCATACTTCAATTGACATACGTTATTCTCCTTTTCGTTCACGTCCTAGTAACGTCATGGCGACATCTTGTGCTTTTTTACCACAAAATAACACTTGATAAACCTGTTCACTGATTGGCATTTCCACACCTTGTCGTTTTGCCAACAGGTGGGTTTCTTTCGTATTATAAAAACCTTCCACTACCTGTCCGATTTCATGCATGGCAATTTGTGCATCAATGCCTTGCCCCAACATTAATCCAAAACGGCGGTTACGGGATTGATTATCGGTACAGGTTAGTACTAAGTCACCCAATCCTGACATTCCCATGAAAGTTTTCGGATCCGCTCCTAATGATACCCCCAAACGACTGATTTCAGCGATACCGCGCGTAATCAAAGCGGTTCTAGCGTTGGCGCCAAATCCCATGCCATCAGACATTCCGGCACTGATAGCAATCACATTTTTAATCGCGCCGCCTAATTGTACGCCCACCATATCATGATTAATATACACGCGAAAATGTTTGCTGCAATGAATTCTAGCTTGGAATTCAAGCGCAAATTGTTCATTATTTGCTGCCAGCGCAATGGCGGTTGGCATTCCCATTGCCAATTCTTTGGCAAAGGTAGGACCGGATAATACTGCTAGCGGATAGGATTTACCTAGTTGTTCTTCTACGACTTCTTGCAACAAGCGTCCGCTATCTCGCTCTAACCCTTTGGTTGCCCATGCGATCCGACTATCCGGGCGTAAGTGCGGTTTAATTTGGGCAATAATTTCACCGAAAACATGGCTGGGAACCACGATCAATAAATCGCGAGAACGTTGGATAGCAGTGGCGAGATCGGTTTCAATTTGTAACGCTTCGGGAAAGGGAATGTCTGGTAAAAATACCTGATTTTTGCGCTCGGTTGCTAAGCGTTGCATATGGTCGGGATTGTGTCCCCAAAGATAGGTGGGATATCCGTTGCGAGAAAAAGAAATAGCGAGAGCGGTTCCGTATGAGCCGGCGCCGATGACCGTAATAGGTGTAGTTGAAATTGTCGAATTCATCATTTATGCTCCCAAATGGCGAAATTAGACAAGAAATAATGACAAAGTAGGGCGCTATTGCGCCCTCGTTGATTAATGTACGTCTTTGTTTTCTTCCTGTGCAGATTCCGCTTGTTGACGTTCTAAATAATCCATAAATAACGCGTCAAAGTTTACCGGAGAAATGTTTAATGCCGGGAAAGTACCACGGTTGACTAAACTGGAAACCAGTTCACGGGCATAAGGGAAAAGAATATTTGGGCATTGTGAGGTTAAACAATGCGCCATTTGCATATCTTCTAATCCGCTAATGGTAAACACGCCCGCTTGTTTGATTTCACAAATAAACGCCACATCACCGCTGTCTTCAAGCGTAGTCTCTGCGGAGACGTTTAAGCACACTTCATATAAATCTTCGCCAATTTGTTTGGCTTCAGTGCTTAAATCAAAACTTAATTTCGGTTTCCATTCTTGTTGGAAAATGTGTGGCAAATTAGGCGCTTCAAATGAAACGTCTTTTACATAAATACGTTGAATTTGTAATACCGCTTGGTTCTCTTGCGCTTCATTTTTTGCAACATCTTGATTTTGTTCAGACATTTTTCAATCCTTATTTGTGTTTTTTGACTAAAGGTAAATTTGCAGAACGCCAGCCGGCAATTCCTTCTTTTAACATATATACTCGGCTAAACCCTTGTTTTGCCAATAATTCTGCAGAAGCGCCGGCAGATAAACCGCTAGCACAGGCCACAATCACTGGGGTTGCTTTATGATGTTCGATTTTACCCAAATTCTGGCTTTTAATTTCGGAAGGCAACACGTTGACACTATTAATAATATGTCCGCGTTCAAATTCATCCAGCGTACGCAAATCAATGACAATCGCATCTTCGTTATTCATGAGACGAGTTGCTTCCGCATTTTCCACGGTTGTCACTTTGCTGGTCGCTGATTTGATAAAGGTGTAAAGCACTGTAAAAAAGACCGCAAACCAAGCTACTACCATCAGCGTATGATTTTTGGCAAACGCGGTTGCCATAGGAATAAATTCTTGCATATGATTTCTCAATAAAAACATTTAGGTTAAACATAAAATAAGGCGTTAAGTATAACCGCACTTTACGCATCTTTCAAAAGAAACTATCACAAATTATTGATCTATATTATGGATAACCTGTTCATTTATTGCTATATTTGCAGCGAATTTACAGATGGGAGAGAAAAGCCTTCTGTTAATCGGAGATCTCTATACATTTTTAGGGGATTTATTGTTATAAATTATCAAAGGGGTTAAACAATGTTTTTTGTTCAATTTGCTATCGTTTTAGTTTGTATCCTCGTGGGTGCTCGAATCGGTGGTATTGGCTTAGGCGTTATGGGGGGATTGGGCCTTGCAATATTAGCTTTTGGCTTTGGTATTCAACCAGCGGGTTTGCCAATCGATGTAATGTTCATGATCATGGCGGTGGTTTCTGCGGCAGCGGCAATGCAAGCGGCGGGCGGTTTAGATTATATGATCAAAATCGCAACCAATATTTTGCGTAAAAATCCAAAATATATTACTTTTATGGCGCCGGCAGTTACTTGGTTGTTTACTGTGCTTGCAGGTACCGGTCACGTAGCTTATTCTGTTTTGCCGGTAATTGCTGAAGTAAGTCGCCACAATGGTATTCGTCCAGAGCGTCCACTTTCTATGGCGGTTATTGCTTCACAATTTGCTATCGTTGCCAGCCCGATTGCGGCGGCAGTTGTGGCAGTGGTTAACTTCCTTGAACCGCAAGGTATTCATTTGGGCGATGTCCTTATGGTAACTATGCCTTCAACTATCTTAGGGATTGCGTTAGCTTGTGTTTTCGTGAATAAAATGGGTAAAGAATTAAAAGATGACCCACATTATCAACGTTTATTACAAGATCCAGAATATGTGAAAGCCAATTCTGTTACTACCACTGATAACAATGTTGAAATTAGCAAAAGCGCGAAAATATCCGTGGGATTATTCTTATTTGGTGCATTATTAGTGGTTATCATGGGGGCATTCCCATCATTACGTCCAGTATTCGACGGTAAAGCGATGGGGATGGCTCATACCATTGAAATCGTGATGTTAGGTGTCGGTGCGTTAATTATTTTAGCTTGTAAACCAAATGGAAATGCGATTACCCAAGGTTCCGTGTTCCACGCCGGTATGCGTGCGGTTATCGCTATTTTCGGTATCGCTTGGTTGGGTGACAGCTTAATGCAAGCCCATATGCCTGAAATTAAAGAAAGCGTCAAAGTGTTGGTTGAAACTGCACCTTGGACGTTCGCCTTTGCATTGTTCTTACTTTCTGTATTAGTTAACAGCCAAGGGGCAACCGTTGCAACTTTATTCCCATTGGGTATTGGTTTGGGCATTCCGCCGGAAATCTTAATCGGGGTATTTGTTGCGGTGAACGGTTATTTCTTCGTGCCGAACTATGGTCCAATCATTGCGTCTATCGACTTTGACACCACCGGCACAACCCGTATCGGGAAATATATTTTCAACCACAGTTTTATGTTACCGGGTTTATTAAGTATGGCATTTAGTTTAGCCTTCGGCTTACTCTTTGCTCAATTATTCCTCTAATTTCATAAAACGGACAATATTTCTACCGCACTTTTATTCAGTAAAAGTGCGGTATTTTTTTACGAAGTTTTTGCGTTGCACGACAAATTCATTGGCATTTGGAGTAAATATTACGATAATAAGACCGATGTCTCTTAGCAAAAGGAAATCATTATGTCATTATCAAAACAGCAAATTTTGGATGCCTATTCTTATCGCCACGCGTGCAAACAATATGATCCAAGCAAAAAAATCAGCCAAGAGGATTTTCGTTTTATTTTAGAAACCGGGCGTTTGTCGCCGAGTTCTTTCGGCATTGAGCCTTGGCGTTTTTTGGTGATTGAAAATCAAAAATGGCGTGAACTTATTCGCGATAATGCTTGGGGAGCCAAAGATAAAGTGATGGATTGCAGCCATTTTGTGGTGATTTTAGTACGCCAGCCACAAACCCTTGGCGCCGATGGTGAATATGTGCAACATATTATGCGCGATGTTCATCATATTCCGGATGATGCCCGCCAAATGCGCACGAATTTTTATCGTACATTCTGCGAACAAGATTTTGCGTTGAGCAAAAATCCGGTGGAATTTTATCATTGGGCATGCCGCCAAAGTTATATTGCCTTGGGTAATATGATGACCTCTGCTGCGATGATCGGTATTGATAGTACGCCAATCGAAGGTTTTCCGTTGGAAAAATTGGATCAACTCTTCGTTGAACAAGGCTTGTATTCGGCGCAAGAGTTTAAATTAAGCGTGATGGTGGCTTTCGGTTATCGCTTGCATGAACCGCGTGAAAAAACGCGGCAAGCCTTTGATGAGGTTGTGAAATGGATTAAATAATCCTTTTCGTTTACTTGCAAAGTGCGGTGAAATTTGGCGAATTTTGACCGCACTTTTTTCTTTTCTATAGTTTAAATTTACTGCCCATTCTTCCCGATAAGAAATAATGTTGTTCCTAATTAGGCGTTTATTTTCTCTTTGAGAGGGCTATAATCCCTGTCATTGGCTGAAAAATGGTTATAAATATTCGTTTTACTATAATCATTTCAACACGTTATTTATTATCTAAAGAGAGGATATGATGCAATTATTAGATGCAATTAAGCAAAGACATTCCGTAAAAGAATATGATTCAAATGTGAAAATCCCGCGTGAGCAATTAGCCGAAATGTTGCAGCTGGCACAAAAAGCACCATCCAGCATCAATTTACAACCTTGGCGTTTTGTGGTGTTGGATAATCCGACAGACAAAGCTAAAATCGACGGTTTAGTTTTGGCAAATCAAACACAATTAACCACTTCCTCTGCAATTATTTTAGCTCTCGCTGACTTAAAACACCCTCAATATGCCGACAAAATCTTTAGTCAAAATGTCGCTGAAGGCATGATGACAACGGAGCTGAAAGATCATTATGTGGCGCTCGTTAATCATTGGCAACACATTGCCGGCGAGCAAGGTGTGAGAGCGCAAGCGATCATGGATACCAATCTCGCGGTGATGCAATTTTTATTAATTGCCAAAGAATATGGGTATGATACCAATCCGATGGGCGGATTTGAGCGTGATAAGGTATTAAAAGCATTGAATATTGATGCATCACGTTATGTGCCGGTGATGCTTGTGTCAATCGGTAAAGGCGTTAAAGCGCCACATTTAAGTAGCCGCCTTGCCTTGGATTATACCGTTTCTTGGGGTGATGGCTTAGGTTTTAAATCACTATAAGAAATTCCTTAAAAATTAACCGCACTTTCGTTTTTATTTACGCTAAAACTGCTAGACTTTTGGCAATAATCGCCTACAATCGGCAGCAGTTTTAGTATTTTTATTTTTAGGAAAGCAAAATGGAAAACATTATTGTGGTCGGTGGCGGTGCCGGCGGTTTAGAGTTAGTGACGTATTTAGGCAACAAATTGGGGCGCAAAAATAAGGCGCGCGTGGTGTTGATTGATCGCAACAGCTCGCATTTATGGAAACCTTTATTGCACGAAGTGGCAACCGGTTCGTTGGATGACGATGTGGACGCGGTGAGCTATCGTGCGCACGCCAAAAATCATGGCTTTGAATTTCATCAAGGCTCCTTAACTGCGGTCAATCGTGAACAAAAAACCGTGACCTTAGCGCCAATTTATAATGCAGAAAATGAATTATTGGTGCCGGAACGGACCCTTCCTTATACTAAATTAGTATTGGCAATCGGCAGTAAATCCAATGATTTTGGTACGCCCGGCGTACCGGAGCATTGTATTTTCTTAGATAGCACAGATCAGGCAAAATTATTCCATCAGCAAATGATGGAGTTGTTTTTAAAATTTGCTAATAACGACGAAAAAGATGTACACATTGCCATTGTTGGTGGTGGCGCTACGGGGATTGAGTTGTCCGCCGAGCTTTATAATGCGGCGAAGCATTTAAATCATTATGGATTCGGTAAATTAAATAGCACTAGCCTAAAAGTAACCTTGTTAGAAGCTGGCCCACGCTTATTGCCGGCATTGTCTGATCGGATTTCTGTTTCGGCGGAAAAGGAATTACGTCGCTTGGGCGTTGATGTGCGTACGAATACGGCGGTAACCAAAGCCATTGAGAATGGATTGGTGACCAAAGAGGGAGAAACCATTTTTGCGGATTTAATGGTATGGGCGGCGGGCGTAAAAGCCTCTGATATGACCAAAAATTTTGGCTTTGAAACCAATCGGTTAAATCAAATTGAAGTCAAAAATACCTTGCAAACCACCGTGGATGAAAATGTATACGTGATTGGCGATTGCGCGGCGTTGTTGCAAGAAAATGGTAAACCTGTGCCACCACGTGCGCAATCGGCGCACCAAATGGCGACTGTGTGTGGCAAAAATATTGTGGCACAATTGAATAATCAAGCATTGAAACCTTTTGTGTATAACGATCGTGGTTCGCTGGTGTCTTTCTCGCGCTTTGGTACGGTGGGAAGTCTGATGGGCAATTTAACCAAAGGCTCGATGTTTATCGAAGGACGCATTGCGCGTTTAGCGTATTTGTCGTTGTATCGTATGCATCAAGCGGCGTTGCACGGTTGTTTTAAAACCGGTTTGATTATTCTGGTTGGACGTATTAATCGCTTGCTGCGTCCGTCGATGAAGCTACATTAAGCCTTCTATTATTAAAGTGCGGTTAAAAATACCGCACTTTTTTTCTATCTACAAAAGGCGTAAAATCAAAATTCGTTTGTTTTGTTTACTACTAAGGAAGGTGGAATGTTACTGTATTTTGTTATTATCGCATTTTGTGCCGGTATCGCGCTGGCAACCCAAGCGGCGATTAATACACAATTGGCTGCGGCGTTTGCCGGTCAATCTGTGATTGCTGCATTTATTTCTTTTACCACCGGCGCCTTGTTGCTATTTTTAATTTGTTTATGGAAAACCGATTTATTTGTCGCCTTACAGGAAATTCCTAAACAACCTTGGTGGAAAATTATCGGCGGTCCGCTTGGTGCCATGGTGGTGTTCACCACGATTTTTCTTGCGCCGAAAATGGGCGTAACCAATATGCTGTTTTTCATTATTGTCGGACAATTGATCACGGCGATGGTAATTGATCATTTCGGCTTGCTCGGTATGGCGCAACGTCCTGTTAACCTTTGGCAAATTATTGGCGTTTTAGTGATTGGCTTGGGGCTGACGCTCTTTTTCTTCGGGCTGAATTTACAATCCAAGTGCAACAAAAAAAGAAGTACTCATCAACTAGAATATAATTTTGTTTCCACACAAAAACCACTTCCAAATGATGAGTACTTCCTACCGACATCTTACAATAAACGAGCGAGAAAAGATAATGATTTTACTCGCACAGGGCAAAAAACAAGCAGAAATTGCCAAAGCACTGGGACGTAGCTCCAGCACCATTTCTCGCGAGCTGAAACGACACGCTCTAGAAAGCTACAGTGCAACGAACGCACAAAACAGCTATTTGAAGCATCGTCAAAATAGCAAAGCACAGCGCAAATTAGAGCAGCCTGAATATTTCAATTTGGTGCAAGAAAAGTTTCTGACAGAAAACTGGTCGCCCGAACAAATCAGCGCACGATTAAAATTGGAAAAATCTGAATTATCCATTAGTTATTCAACCATTTATCGTGGTATTTATTCAGGGTTGTTTGATATAGGCGAACGCAAAGCCAGTCGCAAACTGCGCCACAAAGGCAAAACACGGCATACAAAAAATCATCATGAAAAACGTGGCAAAATTCAGATATCCAACCATTTGAACGACCGTCCCATTTCGGCGCAAAATCGCAGTCGCTTTGGACATTGGGAAGCCGATACCGTACTGGGTAAAGCGGGTGGAGCTTGTTTGCTGACGCTGACGGAACGCAAAAGTCGTTTTGAGTTGGTGAAGAAAATTCCTGCCAAAAAAGCCGAAGCAGTCCAAAAAGCCATGATTGAATTGCTGGATTCACATATATTGCGGTCAATTACGCCAGACCGTGGTAAAGAATTTGCCCAACATCGTTTGGTAACAGAAGCACTGGGTGTAGAATTTTACTTCCCCGAGCCGCATCAACCGTGGACACGGGGAACGAATGAAAATACAAATGGGTTACTTCGTGAATACTTTCCGAAGCACCAAGACATCAATCAGTGGAGCGAAGTTGATATTCAACAGGTGATCAATAAACTGAATTTACGACCACGTAAATGTTTAGGTTGGAAAACACCTTATGAAGTTTACTTCAAAAAATCGTTGCACTTGGTTTGACAATTCAAGGCTAAATTGCTAGACTTTTGCGCTTAAATTCGCCAAAATCTGTTTTTTTGTTCTACAAACAAATTATCCGAATTTCCGCGCAATGTACGTTTCAGGCTGCCTGAAATGCGTTGCGCCCCACACAAAACCTTGTTAATAGGAAATATTGAAAATGGATTTACGCAAATTAAAAAAACTGATTGATTTGGTTGAAGAATCAGGAATTGCCGAGATTGAAGTTACCGAAGGCGAAGAAAAAGTCCGCATTACGCGCACCGTGGCTGCGCCAGCACCTGCTCAAACCATTTATGCGACTGCGCCAATGGCTGCACCTGTTGCGCCTGCCCCTGCACCCGTAGCGGCTGCGCCTGTTGCTGCGGCGGCTGCACCGTCAGCCCCTGCTGCGCGTGATTTGAGCCAAGCGCAAAAATCGCCTATGGTTGGCACGTTCTACCGCGCACCAAGCCCAAGCGCACCTGCGTTTGTGGAAGTAGGCGCAACGGTTAAAGCAGGCGACACGCTGTGCATTATTGAAGCCATGAAATTGATGAATGAAATTGAAGCCGAAAAATCAGGCGTGATTAAAGAAATTTTGGTGGAAAACGGTCAGCCTGTGGAATTTGGCGAACCTTTGTTTATTATTGAATAATACGTTTCAGGCTGCCTGAACATTCATAACCCATAAAATAAGGAAACAAGATGAACATTCAAAATCCGCAAATTCAATCATACGATTTTCTGCGTGGCATGTATGATGACGGCTATTTTCCCAATTTTTTGGTGGACAAATGCAAAGCCATTTTTTTGAATGTGTGCCAACGCATTGAACAAGAACAACCCGACAATTTAGACGCGCTGTATGCCATCACGCACGAAGCCACCGAGCAACTCAATGAATTGCAAGATGAATTTGATGAAAATGACAGCGAAATTGAAACGGTTGCGCGTGATTGTTTTGGCGAAACCATGGAATTTATTGCCCAAGCTTATGGTTTTGATGACGCAGATGGTGAAGAATTGATTGCCCCGCGTGATTGGTAAAATTATTTTTCAGGCTGCCTGAAAAGAAATTTATTTAGTAAAATCAAAGGATAATTTATGTTAAATAAGTTAAAAATCGGCACATTATTATTGCTGACATTAACGGCTTGTTCGCCCAATTCTGTTCATTCGGTAACGTCTAATCCGCAGCCTGCTAGTGCGCCTGTGCAACAATCAGCCACACAAGCCACCTTTCAACAGACTTTGGCGAATTTGGAACAGCAGTATCAAGCCCGAATTGGCGTTTATGTATGGGATACAGAAACGGGACATTCTTTGTCTTATCGTGCAGATGAACGCTTTGCTTATGCGTCCACTTTCAAGGCGTTGTTGGCTGGGGCGGTGTTGCAATCGCTGCCTGAAAAAGATTTAAATCGTACCATTTCATATAGCCAAAAAGATTTGGTTAGTTATTCTCCCGAAACCCAAAAATACGTTGGCAAAGGCATGACGATTGCCCAATTATGTGAAGCAGCCGTGCGGTTTAGCGACAACAGCGCGACCAATTTGCTGCTCAAAGAATTGGGTGGCGTGGAACAATATCAACGTATTTTGCGACAATTAGGCGATAACGTAACCCATACCAATCGGCTAGAACCCGATTTAAATCAAGCCAAACCCAACGATATTCGTGATACGAGTACACCCAAACAAATGGCGATGAATTTAAATGCGTATTTATTGGGCAACACATTAACCGAATCGCAAAAAACGATTTTGTGGAATTGGTTGGACAATAACGCAACAGGCAATCCATTGATTCGCGCTGCTACGCCAACATCGTGGAAAGTGTACGATAAAAGCGGGGCGGGTAAATATGGTGTACGCAATGATATTGCGGTGGTTCGCATACCAAATCGCAAACCGATTGTGATGGCAATCATGAGTACGCAATTTACCGAAGAAGCCAAATTCAACAATAAATTAGTAGAAGATGCAGCAAAGCAAGTATTTCATACTTTACAGCTCAACTAACAAATTCATTTTGTTAGAAAAAGTGAAAATTTAGGGCTGAATTTACAATCCAAGTGCAACAAAAAAAGAAGTACTCATCAACTAGAATATAATTTTGTTTCCACACAAAAACCACTTCCAAATGATGAGTACTTCCTACCGACATCTTACAATAAACGAGCGAGAAAAGATAATGATTTTACTCGCACAGGGCAAAAAACAAGCAGAAATTGCCAAAGCACTGGGACGTAGCTCCAGCACCATTTCTCGCGAGCTGAAACGACACGCTCTAGAAAGCTACAGTGCAACGAACGCACAAAACAGCTATTTGAAGCATCGTCAAAATAGCAAAGCACAGCGCAAATTAGAGCAGCCTGAATATTTCAATTTGGTGCAAGAAAAGTTTCTGACAGAAAACTGGTCGCCCGAACAAATCAGCGCACGATTAAAATTGGAAAAATCTGAATTATCCATTAGTTATTCAACCATTTATCGTGGTATTTATTCAGGGTTGTTTGATATAGGCGAACGCAAAGCCAGTCGCAAACTGCGCCACAAAGGCAAAACACGGCATACAAAAAATCATCATGAAAAACGTGGCAAAATTCAGATATCCAACCATTTGAACGACCGTCCCATTTCGGCGCAAAATCGCAGTCGCTTTGGACATTGGGAAGCCGATACCGTACTGGGTAAAGCGGGTGGAGCTTGTTTGCTGACGCTGACGGAACGCAAAAGTCGTTTTGAGTTGGTGAAGAAAATTCCTGCCAAAAAAGCCGAAGCAGTCCAAAAAGCCATGATTGAATTGCTGGATTCACATATATTGCGGTCAATTACGCCAGACCGTGGTAAAGAATTTGCCCAACATCGTTTGGTAACAGAAGCACTGGGTGTAGAATTTTACTTCCCCGAGCCGCATCAACCGTGGACACGGGGAACGAATGAAAATACAAATGGGTTACTTCGTGAATACTTTCCGAAGCACCAAGACATCAATCAGTGGAGCGAAGTTGATATTCAACAGGTGGTCAATAAACTGAATTTACGACCGCGTAAATGTTTGGGTTGGAAAACACCTTATGAAGTTTACTTCAAAAAAACGTTGCACTTGGTTTGACAATTCAAGGGTAAAAAATTTTTTGGTTAATTGTTCTAAAATTGGACAAAAAAATACCGCACTTTTCAAATTGATGTAAAAAGTGCGGTATTTTTTTTAGATGATTTTTGCTACAAAATCATTTTCACTAATTTATCCGCTTTGACACGAGCGAATTTTTTCAACAGTTTTTGTACTGGCGCCGGATATTGTTCCATTTCTTCCAGTTCGCTGTAATGGTTCAATATATGCGTATTGTGGCGGATATGCTCTAATTCCTGCAAGACTTGCGGGCGTAATTCCTGTTTTGGATCATGGATAAATAGTCCGTTTTCCGCATCTAAGCGCCAGGCGCGTGGATTTAAATTATTGCCGGTGAGCAAAATGTAACGATCATCTACCCATACGCCTTTTAAATGGTAGGTGTTATCTTGATCTTTCCAAGTACGGATAACCAATTGTCCTTGCTTAATTTGTGTTTCAAATTTTTGACTGAAACGGCGTAAATTGCTTTCATACAAATACGGTAAGGCGCCTGCCATTTTGAATGGCTCGGAAGGCGGAATATAAAAATCATTGGCAATTTTATCGCCCACAATAATTTCAACTTGTTTTCCTTTCTCAAGCAAGCGGCGAATTTTATGTTGCAAAGAACGTGGAAAATTGAAATAGGGCGTACAAATCACCAATTTTTCCTCAACCAGTTGGAATAAATCTTCAATTGTGCGGTTAAGCAGATTGTTGGCGCCCAAACCAAATAACGGCGATATGGTCAGGCTGTCATTTAAGGTGATCGTATTGGCGAGCTGATATTGCGCCTGTGCCATCAAATTTTTACGAAATTGGCGAATTAACGGGCGAATTTCTTTGGTATTTGGTCGTTGACATTGATCCAACGGAAGCACTGCAGTTGGATCGGACAAATATTGTTGTACAAAATTCACCATAATATCCGCTAGGGCTGTGTTGGTAATTTTATGATAGCGATCGTAACGGTATTTTTCTTTTTGATGCAGATAAACATTGTTAATGCTGGCACCGCTGTAGAGTAAGGTGTCATCAAAGATAAAGCCTTTAATATGCAGCACGCCAAATACTTCGCGAGTGTTAATCGGGACGCCAAAAAACATGGACGTTGCTTGCTCGCCGGCAAATTTTGCCTGTTGTTCACAATACCAATCGGCGTTGGTGGCGGATTTTTCTGCGCCTAATAAATTGCGTTGTGCGCGATGCCAATCGACGAAAATCTTCACTTCTAGTTGTGGGTTAGCTTGTTTGGCGCGGTAAACTTCCGCTAAAATTTCTTGTCCGGCTTCATCGTTTTGCCAGTAAAGTGCGGTAATATAAATCCTTTTTTGCGCTTGGCGGATCAACTGAATAATGTGTTGTTTAAAGTCCGCTGAGCAATAAATAAATTCCACTTGATCCGCAGATAAAGGCAAACAAGCCAAGCGGTCAAGATTTTGTCGTGCACGTTTTGTTTTATTAATCAACATAAATCTGCTCTATTTTTCTTCTTCGAGAATTAGTCAGTTAGTTTACAATATTTAGTTGTGAACTTGGTAGAAAAAAGGTATTTTTTCGTTATAATGCTTAAAAAATCCCATAAAGTGCGGTCATTTTTTGCTCACTTTATCCCTTTTACGACTTATTGGCAAATAAATATGAATACAAAAAAACCAACCTTCCAACAAGCAAATCAATCTTCTCGTTTTAGTGAGCGTGTAGTCGGCGAAAAACCGTCGCAAAATCGACCGCACTTTGAGCGTCATAAACGGGATGAAAAAGCCAATTTTAAGCAAGATAAACGCACAGGACGTCCGTTTGAGAAAAAAGCGGTGACGCCTTCTGTACGTACGGTGACAGAAAGTACAATGGAAAGCGCCGGCGGTCGTGGGCAAGTGAAAGTGGTGGTGAAACGTTCGGAAAATGACGTGGCGCGTGAAAAGAAAACGGGGCCTTTATCACCGCGAGCGCCGGAAAAAATCAAGAAAAACCGTCAGGAAGAAATGAAAGTATATGGCGAAAATGCGTGTTTGGCGTTGTTTGCGCAGCGTCCGGAAAGCATTGTGCGGGTTTGGACGACGGTGGAAATGGCGCATCGTGTGGGTGATTTGTTCCGTTATTTGGCGGCAAATAAGAAAGTCTATCATGTGGTGGATACGCAAGAATTAGCTTTGGTTAGTGGTTCTGAACATCATGGCGGGATTTGTATGTTGGTGAAAAAATCTCGTCCATTTACTCTTTCCGGCTATTTGGATATTCCGCGCAATGCAGATTGTTTGGTTTTGCTTAACGATATTCATAATACGTACAACATCGGCGGTATTGTGCGTACCTGTGCTTATTATGGCGTGAAAGGTGTGATTGTTGAGGATGATGATCGTTTAAATTCGGCGGCGGCAATGCGCGTAGCCGAAGGCGGAATGGAATATATTCGTCCGTTGCAAATTAATACCATTCCAAGCGCGTTGCAGCAATTGCGTCAAGCCGGTTATCAAATTGTGCATTTGACTAATAACAAACAAGCAGCGGATTTTGCTAAAGTGCGGTTGGAAAACAAGGTGGTTTTTGTATTAAGTGAGGCGCCAGATGATAATCTTGCGCAAGATAAGGACGTCGTTGTTAATCTGTCTTATGCCAATCCGCTAAAACACGGTCTTAATGTGGCGGTTGCCTGTGGCGTTGTATTGGCGAAATGGACGATGCAATCATAAAAGTGCGGTTAAAAAACGCGCGTTTTATGCTGCCGGGAACGGTTAAAGTTGATCGGCATGATGAATCAACACAAAGCGTTCCCAGAGTTGCTCTTCGGTTTCGATATGATCGGGATCGGTTTTGATGCAGTTAGTGATCGGGCAGACTTTTTGGCAAGTCGGTTGGTCGTAGTGACCGACACATTCGGTGCATAAATTCGGATCGATGACATAAATTTCCTCTCCTACGGAGATGGCTTCGTTGGGGCATTCGGGTAAGCACATATCGCAATTGGTGCATTTGTCTGTGATTAAAAGTGCCATGACGATCCTTATGAAATAAATGGAAAGTGCGAAATTATAAAGAATTCAGGGTAAAAATTAAATAGGAATTTTATGAAGCAAAAACAAATCATTCAGTTATCGCTTTTTGTGATTGTCTTTTTTATGTTTTTATTGGCAGGCTGGTATTTTTTTGCGAAACAGAAAGAAGCGGTTTTGGTGACAGTGGATCGTAACTATGATTATCTTATGAAAGACGATCCAATTGGGCAGAATGCCTCAGCAAAGTTTCATTATTATACCTTGGTGTTATCTTGGTCGCCGGCATTTTGTGATGTGCAACGTCGGCGTTATGGTGATAAATTGCCGGATTCGTTGGCGTTGCAATGCGGTAATACGCAAAATTTTGGTTGGGTCATTCATGGTTTATGGCCGCAAAATCAGCAAGCACGTCGTGTTTCTGATCACCCGCGTTTTTGTCAAGGCGATTTGCCACGTGTGGATCAAGCGTTGATTGAGGAATTTTTGCCGGACAGTCCGAGTGCGTATTTGTTGCAAGGTGAATGGGAAAAACATGGTGCTTGTGCGTTTCCAGATGCGAGAAGTTATTTTGAAAAAGAGCGTGAGTTATTTAAATCGTTGACCTTACCAGATTACGAATTAGATACGCGTAATGAATTATTTCGTTGGATCCGCGAGAATAATCCGCATTTAAAACACGCTTTTTTAGGTGCCAATCGCAATGAATTATTTATTTGTTACGGTTTGGATTGGCGTGTGATTGATTGTCCGCGCAGTCGCATTGGTTATTAATTTGGCAGAAGAAAAAAGCACATCAAGGGATGTGCTTTTTTATGGTAAAAATTGACCGCACTTTTGGCATATGTTGTTAGATCATAAATTCGATCAATTGATCTTGCGAGAAAATATTGACCAATTTCGGCGTGAGATAAACGGGATCTTTTAGCGCAAATTGTTCTTGTTCAAATTGCGTGTGATCTACTGAAACCTCAAGCGGTTTTTCGCTGTTTGGCAATGCCACTTCGACAAAAATAGTGGAGCCGGCGGTATGTAGGCGCGCAATGGTACCTTTTAAAGCATTGTCCAATGGCGCCTTGGTCATGGCGATCTCATGGGGGCGAACATAAGCGATAATAGTATGTGGCGCATGATATTGGCTTAGGGTTTGTTGGAAATCGCCAATGCGTAAATAATTTTGTTCAACCACGCCATGCAATACATTGACTTCACCAAGAAAGTGCGCCACAAACGCGGTTTTCGGTTGTTTATACACTTCTTCCGGCGTGCCGACTTGTTCCACCACGCCTTTATTCATCACAATAATTTTATCCGCTACTTCAAGTGCTTCGTCTTGATCGTGGGTGACAAATAGGCTGGTGACATTGATTTCATGATGAAAATCACGCAACCAACGACGCAATTCTTTGCGCACGGTGGCATCTAAGGCGCTGAAGGGTTCGTCTAGTAATAAGACTTTGGGTTGCGTGGCTAAGGCACGCGCCAATGCGACCCGTTGGCGTTGCCCGCCGGAAAGTTGATCGGGATAATGACCGGCGAAGCGGTTGAGTTGAACCAATTCGAGTAAATCACGTACTTTTTGTGCAATTTCAGCATCGCTTAAACGTTGTGCTTTGGGTTTGATTTTTAAGCCGAATGCGACATTTTGCGCGACGGTCATGTGTCGGAATAGTGCATAACTTTGGAACACAAACCCAATATCCCGTTCTTTGGCATTGAGGCGGCTGACTTCTTTGTCGCCAAAGAAAATTTGCCCCGAAGTGGCTTGTTCTAGTCCGGCGATAATACGCAATAAAGTGGTTTTTCCGCAACCGGAAGGACCTAATAAGGCGGCTAATTCGCCTTCATTGACGTTAAAGTTGATGTCGTGAAGTGCGGTCAAATTTTCAAAGGTTTTTTGAATATGTTGAATACGAATGCTCATGCTGTTCCTCTTATACTGGTTTTCTGCTGAGTTTGCTTTCTGTC
The DNA here is from genome assembly GCA_900637275.1 of [Pasteurella] aerogenes. Taxonomy (NCBI): domain Bacteria; kingdom Pseudomonadati; phylum Pseudomonadota; class Gammaproteobacteria; order Pasteurellales; family Pasteurellaceae; species [Pasteurella] aerogenes. Next base: position 1,714,896 of record LR134362.1, on the reverse strand, counting down.
CATTGGCGGGCAAGTAATAGAACTAAGGAAAGTAATAATAGTAAAATTGCAACGCTAAAGGCGGCGACCACGTTATATTCGTTGTAGAGAATTTCAATGTGGAGCGGAAGTGTGGTGGTGTAACCACGAATATGTCCGGATAACACGGAAACCGCGCCAAATTCGCCAAGTGATCTAGCGGTACAAAGCACGACGCCATGTAGCAATGCCCATTTGATGTTGGGTAATGTGATGTAACGGAAAATTTGCCAACCGTTCGCCCCCAAGACGGTTGCCGCTTCCTCTTCCACGGTGCCTTGCGCTTCCATAATCGGAATTAACTCGCGCGCAACAAAGGGAACGGAGACGAAGATGGTGGCTAAAATAATGCCGGGAATGGCATAAACAATTTGGATATCCCATTGATCTAAATAAGGATATAGCCAACTTTGCGCGCCGAATAATAAAACATAAATCAATCCGGCCACAATTGGTGAGATGGAAAATGGTAAATCAATTAAGGTAATTAGCAATTGTTTGCCTTTAAATTGATATTTCGTTACCGACCAAGCGGCAAAAATACCAAAAACGATATTGATGGGAACAGCAATGGCGGCGGCAAGTAAGGTTAATTTCAAGGCAGATAATGTATCTTCGTCAATAATATTTTGCCAAAAGACCGGTAAGCCCGCGCTTAATCCTTGAAAGACAACGGTGAATAACGGTAATACTAATACGAGCAAAAAGATGATGATCGACAAGGCGATCAAGATGTAATGGGGGAGGCGATATTTGGATGTTGGTAACGACATAATTCTTCCTTATGAAGCAAAGTTGGCTAAACGGCGTTGGATCATGTTAAGTGCAAATAATAGGGTAAAGGAAATGATCAACATGATTACGCCGATAGTGGCAGCGGCAACATAATTGTATTGGTCAAGTTTGGATACAATGAGCAACGGTAGAATTTCGGTTCTAAAGGGAATATTACCGGCAATAAAAACTACTGAACCGTATTCGCCGATAGCGCGTGCAAAGGCTAAGGTAAAGCCTGTGAGCCAAGCGGGTAAAATCGCTGGAAGAATAATACGTAAAAAACATTGCCAGCGGCTGGCACCTAAGATTTCTGCGGCTTCTTCTACATCTTTAGGTAAATCTTGCAAGACCGGTTGTAAGGTTCTGACCACAAAAGGCAAGGTAACAAACAATAAGGCAAGCGTAATACCGAAAGGCGTATAGGCAATTTTAAAGGAAAAGAATTGACCGATAACACCATTTTTCGCATAAATAGCCGTTAATGCGATGCCTGCGACGGCGGTTGGCAAAGCAAAGGGCATATCAATAAAGGTATCAATTAATTTACGCCCGAAAAAACGGTAACGTACCAATGTCCACGCCAAAATTAACCCGAGAAACGCATTTATTAGCGCAGCGGTAAAGGCGGTTCGTAGTGATAACCAAAGGGATAATTGAAGTTGTTTGCCGCTGATTAATGACCATAATTCGGCAGCAGAGATTTGGCTTGAAAAGACAAATAATGCACACAATGGGATTAACACCACTAAACTTAAAAAAGTGATGGTATAACCTAGTGCAATATTAAAGCCGGGAATAACATGAAAAGTGGTTTTCATTAGCGTTTCCTTAACGATTGTCGTCCTAACTTATTGATTAAGTTTTAGAAAAATTTGGTCAAAAACCCCATTATCGTCAAAGTAGGTTTTTTGTGCCTGTCCCCAACCTCCAAACATTTGATCAATAGTGATCAATTTGAGCGGCGGGAATTGTTGCTGATATTGCGCTAAAATTTGCACATTAGTTGGACGATAAAAATGTTTGGCAATCAAATGTTGTGCTTCGTCGCTGTATAAATACTGTAAATAGGCGCTAGCTTGTTGACGTGTGCCTTTTTTGTCGACGATTTTATCCACAATTGCCACCGGCGGTTCGGCGAGGATGGAGATGGATGGCGTGACAATTTCAAATTCGCTGCCGCCTTGCTCGGCAAGCGCTAAATAAGCTTCATTTTCCCACGCCAATAGTACATCACCCAAACCACGCTGGATAAAACTGGTCGCGGCAGCGCGCGCGCCAGTATCCAGAATTGGGGCGTTTTTATAGAGAGCGGATACAAATTCTAATGCTTTTTCATCACTGCCATAGGTGGTTTTGGCGTATGCCCAGGCGGCTAAGAAATTCCAGCGCGCCCCGCCGGAGGTTTTGGGATTGGGTGTAATGACTTCTATGTCGTCTTTGACTAAATCATCCCAATCAGTGATGTTTTTAGGATTCCCTTTGCGCACCAAAAAAACGATCGTGGAGGTATAAGGTGTGCTGTTATGACTTAATTTGCTTTGCCAATCCGATGCGAGCAAATTTTTTTGGGCAAGTTTATTAATGTCGCCGGCAAGTGCTAAAGTGACTATGTCTGCTTGTAATCCATCAATCACAGAGCGTGCTTGTTTGCCTGAACCGCCATGGGAAGTATTGATTTTAATGCTTTCGCCTTTGGTTGCTTGCCAATGTTTGGCGAAAAGTTGGTTATAATCTTTATATAATTCCCGAGTTGGATCGTAAGATACGTTTAATAAGTCAACCGCATAAGCGTTCACACCGGCAAAAAGTGCGGAGGCGATGGTGACAGAAAAAAGCCATTTTTTTAATCGCAAACGAGATGTATTGTATTGTTTTCCAAGTAAAAAATATGCCATTTTATCCCTCTTACAGGTGAAATCTATCGGATAATGTTAGGTTTGCTGTTGTATTTGTTCTAAGATAATAATTGTTTGTATCAGCGACATGGTTTGCATTTAACCATTAAATTTTTGACGGTTGAAATAAGAAAATTGCATTTAATATTCCATATGGGTATATTGATGAGGTTTTATATAATGATTGTGCTAAAGCGCGGGTGACTTTACAAAGTGCGGTCATTTTTTCTGAAGTTTTAAGGAACAAACGAATTGCGCTTTTGGTGAAATAATTTATTTAATAAAAAAAATAATGGCGATAATTTGATCTAGACCAGTTACAAGCTAGTCATAACTGGGTATAATGCCTAACAGTTTTTGTAAAATTTTAATCTTAATCAACCAAAGAGGGTAAATTATGTCAGTAATTAAAATGACCGACCTAGATTTAGCAGGTAAACGTCTTTTCATTCGTGCGGATTTAAACGTGCCGGTAAAAGATGGCAAAGTAACGTCTGATGCGCGTATTCGTGCAACAATCCCGACGCTAAAATTAGCGTTGGAAAAAGGCGCGAAAGTGATGGTGACTTCGCATTTAGGTCGTCCGACAGAGGGTGAATTTAAACCGGAAGATTCTTTGCAACCTGTTGTTGATTACTTGAACAATGCCGGCTTTAAAGCGCGTTTAGTGCAAGATTATTTAAATGGCGTTGAAGTGGCTGATGGCGAAGTTGTGGTATTAGAAAATGTTCGCGTAAACAAAGGTGAGAAGAAAAATGCTGAAGAATTAGCGAAAAAATACGCCGCACTTTGCGATATTTTCGTGATGGATGCATTCGGTACAGCACACCGCGCGGAAGGTTCCACTTATGGCGTGGCGCAATTTGCACCAGTGGCTTGCGCAGGTCCTTTATTAGCGGCGGAATTAGAGGCGCTAGGTAAAGCATTAAAAGAGCCGCAACGCCCAATGTTGGCGATCGTTGGTGGTTCAAAAGTGTCAACTAAATTAACGGTATTAGATAGTCTTTCAAAAATCGCTGACCAATTAATCGTGGGCGGTGGTATCGCAAATACGTTCATTGCGGCAGAAGGTCACAATGTAGGTAAATCATTATACGAAGCAGATTTAATTCCTGAAGCGCAACGTTTAGCAAAAGCAACCAATATCCCTGTGCCGGTGGATGTACGTGTGGGTACAGAGTTCTCTGACAGCGCGCCTGCTACTGAAAAATCAGTGTCTGACGTTCAGGCAGATGAATCTATCTTCGATATCGGCGATAAATCAGCAGAGGAATTAGCAAAAATCATCAAATCTGCGAAAACGATTCTTTGGAATGGTCCAGTAGGCGTATTTGAATTCCCGAATTTCCGTAAAGGGACTGAAGTGATTTCAAATGCTATCGCTGAAGCCACTGCGAATGGCGCATTCTCTATTGCTGGTGGTGGTGATACTTTAGCAGCGATCGATTTATTTGGTATTGCGGATAAAATTTCTTATATTTCAACCGGTGGCGGTGCATTCTTAGAATTTGTAGAAGGCAAAGTATTACCGGCGGTTGAAATTTTAGAGAAACGTGCGAACGGTTAATATTAAATATCACCTACCCCCTCTTGTTTGAGGAGGGGATAAAATCAAACTTTTTAACATTTAAAGGAAACACAATATGGCAAAACTATTAGACATCGTAAAACCAGGTGTGGTGACAGGTGATGATGTTCAAAAAATCTTCGCTTATGCGAAAGCGAACAATTTCGCTATTCCGGCAGTAAACTGTGTTGGTACCGATAGTGTCAATGCTGTTTTAGAAACAGCAGCACGCGTTAAGGCGCCTGTGATTATTCAGTTCTCCAACGGTGGTGCAGCATTCTATGCCGGTAAAGGAATTAAACCAACTAGCGGTACACGTGCTGATGTATTAGGTGCCATTGCTGGTGCGAAACACGTTCATACTTTAGCGGAAGAATATGGTGTGCCGGTCATTTTACATACCGACCATGCGGCGAAAAAATTATTGCCATGGATCGATGGTTTGTTAGATGCGGGCGAAAAATATTTTGCTGAAACCGGTAAACCATTATTCTCTTCTCATATGTTGGATCTTTCTGAAGAACCAATGGAAGAAAATATGGCGATTTGCCGCGAATATCTTGCACGTATGGATAAATTAGGCATGACTCTTGAAATCGAAATCGGGATTACCGGTGGTGAAGAAGATGGTGTTGATAATTCAGGCGTGGATGAATCTAAACTTTATACTCAACCGGAAGATGTTCTTTATGTTTATGACCAATTAAGCCCAATTAGCCCACGTTTCACTGTGGCAGCGGCATTTGGTAATGTGCATGGTGTTTATAAACCGGGTAATGTGAAATTAAAACCATCTATTTTAGGTGCTTCACAAGAATTCGTGTCTAAAGAACGTAATTTGCCGGCAAAATCTATCGACTTCGTTTTCCATGGTGGTTCCGGTTCTTCACAAGAAGAAATCCGTGAAGCGATTAGCTATGGTGCAATCAAAATGAATATCGATACTGATACACAATGGGCAACATGGGAAGGCATTTTAAACTTCTATAAAGCGAATGAAGCTTATTTGCAAGGTCAATTAGGTAACCCGGAAGGTCCTGATGCACCAAATAAAAAATACTACGATCCACGTGTATGGTTACGCAAAGCGGAAGAATCTATGTCGAAACGCTTAGAACAATCTTTCGAAGATTTGAACTGCGTTAACGTATTGTAATTTCAGCGTTGTGTTAACAAAAAGGGTATTGATTTCCGATCAATACCCTCTTTTTTTGCGTGAAAACTTGCTAAAAAATGACCGCACTTTTAAGTTATCCATGTTGCCATAAGGCAGCAAGAGCGATAACGAAGGCAAAAATTGCGAGCCACGTTAGATGCAATTTAACGCTTTTTCGGTTAATTTCTTGGTTGGTTAAACGTCGCTGTTCTAGTTTTTGCTTATATATTTCCAAATCTTGTGGTGCAAAGGAAAAACCACAATGAGGACAAGCGGAAGCGTTTTCACTGATTTTACGCCGACATTCCGGACAACGAATTAATGCCATAATTTTTCCTCTTAATGGTCAAGATTGCGATAAGTAAGGAAATAATAACTGGTGAGCGCGATAAGTGCGCACAATCCCATTGTTACTAACATTGGTGCGGCAGTTTTCATTTCCATTAAAGCGACCAAGGAGCCGACACTGGCGCCGATACCAAAACGAATGCTGCCGACCATGGAGTTGGCGGTGCCTGCCATGTTGGGAAATTTTTCCAAAATAGATGCCATGGAATTGGCGGCAATTAAGGAGTTTTGTCCAACAAATAAAGCGATAGCGATTGCCATGATCCAGAAATTTAAGTCAAATAAGGCGATAAGTAATAAAAAAATACCGGAAACTACTTGTACTGCCAATCCCCATTGCAATAATTTTTCGGCACCTAATTTAGTGACCAATTTACCGTTGAGGAAAGAGCCGACAGTCATCACGAGAATATTCAACATGAAGAAATAACCGAAATTTTCTGGTGCCACGCCATAAATCCCAATGTAAACGATGGAACCTGCAGTGATAAACGTGAACATTCCGGCAAAACCGAAAGAAGACGCAAACATATAGCCAAGCACTTCTTTTTGTTTCCATAGGGTAACGAAATTGCGCGCAATAATATTTAAACGCAACGGGATACGATTATGTTTGGAATGCGTTTCTGGAATAATAAAAAAGACCATCAGGATGCTTAATAAGCCCATAAAGGCAATGACATAGAAAATAGAATGCCAATGGAAAAAGCGAATTAAATAGCCACCAATAATCGGAGCGAGCAATGGAGCTATCATAAACACTAAGGTGATGGTGGACATGGTTTTGGATAATTCGTTTTTGCTGAAAAGATCACGTAGCAAGGCGCCAACCAGCACCACAGGCGAGGCGGCAAAGAACCCTTGAATAAAACGAAGTGCGGTGAAATTTCTGATAGTTTCAATATCTGTGAGCAAAAATGCCGCAATGGCAGCGACGGAAACACCAAGCAAAATAATAGGTTTCCTACCAAAACTGTCACCGACGGGACCCCAGAATAATTGCCCGGCTGCCATGCCATAGGCAAAAAATGTAAGCGTATGTTGTACTTGTTCTGGTGTAATGTTGAGATCTTGGGCGATTTTCAAAAATGCCGGTAAATACATATCCACACTCAATGGTGGCAACATAGACAGAATGCCTAGCGTGAGAATAAAAATAAAGCTGGCTTTGGTTGTCTGATTCACGATCTTGATCCTTGATTAAAAATAGCGATTTCTGCCTCATTTAACGGGCGAAACTCGCCTTCCGATAAATTGCCATCTAACATGATGGTGCCGATTTTCCAACGGTGCAAGCCGACGACTTTATTACCTAGCGCAGCAAACATCCGTTTGACTTGATGATAACGCCCTTCGCTGATGGTTAAATTCACGTTGTAATCATCTAAAATTTCAAGTGTTGCCGGTTTGGTTGGCGTTTTTTCACCGCGCAATAAAATACCTTTTTCGATTTCCGCTTGGTAGAAGGTTTCTACTGGATCGGCAAGGGTGACAAGATAAGTTTTGTCGCAATGGTGTTTTGGCGAAGTGACGCGGTGTGACCATTGTCCGTCGTCGGTGAGCAATACCAGCCCGGTAGTATCTACATCCAATCTGCCGGCACAATGTAATTTAACGGCAAGAGGATAATCGAAAAATTGGTAGATGCTTGGATAATCGCCATCATCATGGCTACAGACATAGCCTTCTGGTTTGTACAACATAAAATATTGTCCGTGTTCAAGCCAAGTTAATTTTTCGCCGGCAAAATAAATTTCATCTTCTGGGCTAACTTTGGTGGCGCCGCTTTTTTCAATTTTTCCGTTAATTGTGACCGCACTTTGGCGCAAGGCTTTGGTTGCTTGAGAGCGGGTTAATTGCGTGTGTTCGGATAAAAATTTGTCTAATCTCATGCTGTTTCCTGGCTAAATTGCTGTCAGTTTGCAATGGTATGTAAATGAGAGGAATTATCGCTTATTTTACTATAAAGTCGAGAAAAAGCCTAAAAGTATGATGGCAAGAAGTGCGGTTAAAATTTATAGAGAAAATTCAATAATGTGTTCGATGTCACAGAATTATTTGTTATTTTATTTATAATAAAACGTTGCAAGGATTTTAACATTTAACAACAACGATATTTTTACTAGTTAATTTACCAATAAGGAGATGTTAAATTTATGGACGTACAATTACGACAAGCCGCATTAGATTTTCACGAATTTCCGCAACCGGGAAAAATTGAAGTGACCCCAACCAAATCATTGGCAACCCAACGGGATTTAGCCTTGGCATATTCTCCGGGGGTGGCTGAACCTTGTTTGGAAATTCAAGCGGATCCAGCGAATGCCTATCGTTATACTTCACGCGGTAATTTAGTCGCAGTGATTTCAAATGGGTCAGCGGTATTAGGATTAGGAAATATCGGCGCATTAGCGGGTAAACCCGTGATGGAAGGAAAAGGCGTATTATTTAAAAAATTCGCTGGGGTAAACGTATTTGATATTGAAATTGATGAACGCGATCCGGATAAATTAGTGGATATTATTGCCTCGCTGGAGCCGACATTCGGTGGGGTTAACCTAGAAGATATTAAAGCGCCGGAATGTTTCTATATTGAGAAAAAATTACGCGAAAGAATGAAAATTCCGGTCTTCCATGATGACCAACATGGTACTGCCATTATTTCTGCGGCGGCAGTGATTAACGGTTTACGCATTGTAAATAAAAAAATTGAAGATGTGCGTTTGGTGGCTTCCGGTGCTGGGGCGGCGTCGATTGCGTGCTTGAATTTATTAGTGTCATTGGGCATGAAACGTGAAAATATCACGGTGTGTGACTCCAAAGGCGTGATTTATCAAGGACGTGATGAGCGTATGGATGAAACCAAAAAATTATATGCGATCCCGGATAACGGTCAACGTACTTTAGCCGATGCCATTCCGGATGCGGATATTTTCTTAGGTTGTTCTGCGGCGGGTACTTTGACACAAGAGATGGTGAAAACCATGGGGCCAAGCCCGTTAATTTTAGCTTTGGCAAACCCTGAGCCGGAAATTCTCCCTCCATTAGCAAAAGCGGTTCGTCCGGATGCTATTGTTTGTACCGGTCGTTCTGACTATCCGAACCAAGTGAACAATGTGCTTTGTTTCCCATTTATTTTCCGTGGCGCGTTGGATGTAAGCGCAACCACCATTAATGAAGAAATGAAATTGGCGGCGGTTTATGCCATTGCGGATTTGGCGCTTGCTGAGCAAAGTGATGTGGTGACCTCTGCTTATGGCGATGGTGATGTGAGTTTTGGTCCGGATTATATTATTCCAAAACCGTTTGATCCGCGCTTGATCGTAAAAATTGCACCAGCAGTAGCAAAAGCGGCGATGGATAGTGGTGTGGCGACCCGTCCGATTGAAGATTTTGATGCTTATATCGAAAAATTGACCCAGTTTGTGTACAAAACTAATTTGTTTATGAAACCGGTATTTTCACAAGCCAAACAAGATAAACAACGGGTGTTGTTAACAGATGGTGAAGAAAATAAAGTGCTTTATGCCGTACAAGAAATTGCGACATTAGGCATTGCGCATCCGGTATTACTCGGACGGACAGAAGAAATCAAACGTTTAATTAAAAAATTGGGCTTGCATATTGAACAAGGTCAAGATTTCGATATTGTTGATATTGAAAATAACCCTTATTTTGAAGAATGCTGGAAAGCGTATTATGACAAATTGAAACGCCAAGGTATGACGCCTGCCGGTGCCAAACGTAAAATGTTGCATAATCCGACCGCACTTGGTTCCGTGTTGTTGGAGTTAGGCAAAGTGGATGCGATGTTGTGTGGTTTAGTTGGACCTTATAATTCTCATTTACATAACGTGAAACAAGTGATTGGCGTGAAAGAAGGTGCGATTGCGGCAACTATTAACGGATTGGTATTGCCGACCGGTAATTTGTTTATCGCAGATACTTTTGTTAACCAAAATCCGACAGCGGAAGAATTGGCACAAATTGCGTTGATGTCTGCAAAAGTGGTGAAACGTTTTGGTATTGAACCGAAAGTGGCTTTAGTTTCCCATTCCAATTATGGGACGTCTGATGATCCAAGTGCGGTCAAAATGCGCAAAGTTTTGCAATTAGTAAGAGAACAATCGCCAGAATTGATTATTGATGGTGAAATGCATTGTGACGTGGCACTTTCACAAAGTTTGCGTAATGAAGTGATGCCGGATAGTCCGATCAAAGGGTCTGCCAATGTGTTGATTATGCCGAATATGGAAGTAGCACGGATTAGCTTGAACTTGTTACAAGGTATGACAACGCCGACTACTATTGGGCCGATTTTGATGGGAATGAATAAAACGGCGTATATTATGACGCCGGCATCTTCTGTTCGTCGGATCATCAATTTGGTGGCGGTTGCCGCAGTAAAAGCGCAACAAAGTTAATCTGTTAAGTCAAAATGTTCTCTTTGTGGAACATTTGTTGAGTGTGTTCTAAAAAGAAAAGTCCAACGGGGTGTCTCGTTGGACTTTTGTTTTGACAAGATATCAACTAGGAGAATGTACCTTATTTACTCATCGTGTTATAGCTAATCATGAGGTTGCGATAGTCTGGAATATGGTTGTAAAGCAAGGTACCCAAACCTTCAATATCATTACGCCAGTCGCGGTGTAATTCACAAGCCACGCCAAACCAAGTCATTAATTGTACACCTGCTTTACTCATACGATCCCAAGCGGCATCACGAGTAAGATTATCAAAGGTGCCGGAAGCATCTGTCACCACAAATACGTCAAATCCCGCTTCAATAGCAGAAAGTGCCGGGAAGGCAACACAAACTTCGGTAACCACACCTGCAATGATCAATTGTTTTTTACCGGTAGCTTTAACTGCTTTGACGAACTCTTCGTTATCCCAAGCGTTAATTTGTCCCGGACGGGCGATATAAGGGGCATTAGGGAATGTTTCTTTGAGTTCTGGCATTAATGGACCGTTCGGGCCATCTTCAAATGAGGTGGTTAAAATAGTAGGTAAGTTAAAATATTTAGCTAAGTCAGCGGTAGCTAAGACGTTATTTCTGAATTTATCCGGTTCAATGTCGCGTACCAAAGACAATAATCCAGTTTGGTGGTCGATTAATAATACGGCAGCATCTTCTTTATTTAAACGAACGTAAGGTTTTGCATTTTCCATAATAAATCTCCTTGCATAGTGTTAATGTATTGGAATAGTCTTGCGATTCTTTTGTGACAATCTGTACTGCTTGTTTACGTGGGTTAGTATAAAAGATTAAGATATGAAGAATAACTAGTGAATTTAAAACCTTAAGTTGCATATATGGAACATAGATAAACTCAAGGGGAAAGCGATGGCAAAAAATGAATATCAAGTCGATTTAAATAATATGCGATTGTTTGTTTCCGTTGTTCAAGCAGGTAGTTTGACTAAAGCGGCGGAACTGCTAAATATCCCTAAATCGCATTTAAGTCGCCATTTAACCGAATTGGAAACAAGTTTAGGCACAAGATTAATGGATCGCGGGCGGCAAGGAATTCGCTTAAATGCACTGGGACAGCGATTTTTGCATAATGCGCAAGAAATGTTGAGTATGGCGCAATTGGCAATTGATGATGTGGTGGATAATACACAAAAACCGAAGGGATTGTTGCGAATTTCGGTGCCGACAGAAATTGAGTGGGGATTGTTGATGCAGCATTTGCCAAAATATTTTCGCTTGTATCCCGAGGTCAATTTAGAAGTGCAAATTGATAGTCGCAAAATTAATTTGGTGCAAGACGGTATTGATATTGCCTTACGTGCCGGTGCGGTTGAAAATGAAAATGTAGTGGCGAAAAAATTATTTGATATTGAATTTGGATTGTTTGCTTCGCAGAGCTATTTAACTTGCCATGCGTGTCCGCAACATCCGAAAGAGTTGTATCAACATAGTTTACTCCATAAATATGACGGTCCGGCGTGGTGTTTTTCTCAAAATAAACAACGAGTTTTGATCGAGGGAGAGTATAAATTAAATTGCAACGATTTTAATTTAGTGGCACATATGGCATCCGAAGGATTGGGTATTGCGCTGTTGCCTCATTTTAATCAAGAGGCTTATTCCAATTTAGTGCGCCTTTTGCCGGATTGGATCATTGAAAAGGTGCCGCTTTATGCAGTGTATTATAAAAATCGCGGTTCCGCGCCGACCGTACTTAGTATGGTGGAGTTTTTGGTGAAAGAACAAAAAATGAGTAAATAGTGTATTTCCTAAGTAAAAAGTAAAGATTTAATGATCTTAATCAAATTTTTTGCTAAAATAACCGCACTTTTTACTCATAACGACAGAGAGAAGGAAATTAATATGGCTTACACTTTACCACAACTTAACTATGCGTATGACGCATTAGAACCTCATTTCGATGCACAAACTATGGAAATTCACCATAGTAAACATCACCAAGCATACGTGAACAATGCAAACGCGGTACTTGAAACTTTACCGCAATTTGCTGATCTATGCCCTGGTGAATTAATCACTAAATTAGCAGAAATTCCTGCGGATAAACGCACCGCACTGCGTAACAATGCAGGTGGTCACGCTAACCACAGCTTATTCTGGAAAGGTTTGAAAACCGGTACGACATTACAAGGCGCATTAAAAGATGCCATCATCCGTGATTTCGGTTCTGTTGAAGCATTCCAAGCAGAATTCGAAAAAGCGGCTGCAACTCGTTTCGGCTCAGGCTGGGCATGGTTAGTCGTTAATACAGAAGGGAAATTGGCGGTTGTTTCAACAGCTAACCAAGATAACCCGTTGATGGGTAAAGATGTTGCAGGTTGTGAAGGTTTCCCTATTTTATGTTTAGACGTTTGGGAACACGCGTACTATTTGAAATATCAAAACCGTCGTCCAGACTACATTAAAGCTTTCTGGAATGTAGTTAACTGGGATTACGCGGCAGAACGTTTTGAGAAAAAAGCGGCAAGCTGCAAATGCGCTAAATAATTTTTTTAAGTGAAACTTCAAGGTCTGATCTTTATCAGGCCTTTTTTGTATGTAAAAGAAAATTATTTTGAAAATATTCATATAATTCTTGTATATTTGAATATTATTTAATTAATTTACTTGATTTCAAAATATTTTTTCTATTATATTGCATAAATATAATTTATATTTAAACTCATGATTATGTGATAACTCTCATAACATCCTTCGATTTATAACACAACATTAAAATTATTATAGGAAGTGACTACTATGGCAAAACTTTATGATCGTTCTTTTGAACGAGAAAACTGTGGATTTGGTTTGATTGCCAACCTTGATGGCGTACAAAGCCATAAAGTGGTTCGTAATGGGATCTTGGGGCTTTCTCGTATGCAGCATCGCGGGGCGATTTTAGCAGATGGGAAAACAGGTGACGGTTGCGGATTGTCGTTACAAATGCCGGAAGGCTTTTTTCGTGCAATTGCGGCTGAAAGCGGATTTTCATTGGCAAAAATCTTTGGTGTGGGACAGATTTTTTTACCGCGCGATGAAAAATTAGCGCAAGAATATATCGAAATTATCAACGAAGAATTAACCTATGAAACTTTAGGGGTTCCGGCATGGCGTGATGTGCCGACCAATCCAGCGGTATTAGGCTCGATCGCGTTGGCAGATATGCCGACGATTAAACAAGTGTTTATTAATGCGCCGAGCGGCTGGAGAGTGCAGGATTTACAACGTCGTTTATTTGTTGCGCGTCGTCGTATTGAAAAACGCATTGAGCATCCGGACTTTTATATTTGTAGTTTTTCTAATCAAACCATTGTGTACAAAGGACTTTGTATGCCGAAAGATTTGCCGAAATTTTATTTGGATTTGGCCGATTTACGGATGCAAACAGCGATTTGTTTATTCCATCAACGTTTTTCAACCAATACGCAACCGCGCTGGAAATTGGCGCAACCGTTCCGTTATTTGGCACACAATGGCGAAATTAATACCATTTCTGGTAACCGTGCTTGGGCAAGAGCGCGTGGCTATAAATATCGTACGCCGTTAATTCCAGATTTACAAAGTGCGGCGCCTTTTGTGAATGAAACCGGTTCAGACTCCAGTTCATTGGATAATATGTTGGAGCTTTTTGTGAGCGGCGGGATGGATTTATTCCGAGCCATGCGTTTGCTAGTTCCGCCTGCATGGCAACAAAATCCGGATATGGATGATGATCTGCGTGCTTTCTATGATTTCAACTCCATGCACATGGAGCCTTGGGATGGCCCGGCAGGGATTGTGTTAACCGATGGGCGTTATGCGGCTTGTAACCTTGATCGTAACGGATTGCGCCCGGCGCGTTATGTGATCACTGAAGATCGTTTAATTACCATTGCCTCTGAAGTTGGTATTTGGAATTATGCACCGGATGAAGTAGTAGAAAAAGGGCGTGTCGGACCGGGGCAATTATTGGTTATTGATACTAAAAAAGGCAAATTGTTGCATTCCGACGAAATCGACAATGAAGTTAAAGCTCGTCACCCATATCGCGAGTGGCTAAATAAGCACGTTCAACGATTAATTCCGTTTGAGCAATTGCCGGAAAATGAAGTAGGCGAAGCGACCATGGATGAAAATGCGTTGAAAGTCTATCAAAAACAATTTCTGTATGATAATGAAGAATTAGAAAGCATCATCCGAGTATTGGGCGAAAACGGTCAAGAGCCGGTTGGATCCATGGGGGATGATGCGCCTTTTGCAGTACTTAGCGAACGTCCGCGCTTATTATTCGATTATTTCCGTCAATATTTTGCACAGGTTACCAACCCGCCAATTGACCCGTTACGTGAAGCACATGTAATGACCTTGGCAACCAGTATTGGGCGCGAAATGAGCGTTTTCTTTGAAGCGGAGGGGATGTCTAGCCGGGTGAATTTTAAATCGCCGATTTTGGTTTATTCCGATATGCAACAAATTTTACGTCTCCCGGAAGAACACTACAAAAACACCGTACTTGATGCCACTTATAATCCAAATGAGCAAGATTTAAAACAGGCAATCGAGCAGTTATGCGAACAGGCAAAACAGGCGGTACGGGAAAAAACCGTATTATTGATCATTTCCGATCGCAATATCAGCAAAGAACGTCAGCCGATTCCGAGTGCGTTAGCGGTCGGTGCATTACAAAATTGCTTAGTTGATGCTAATTTACGTTGTGATACCAATATTATCGTGCAAACTGCGGAAGCGCGTAACCCTCACCATTTCGCGGTTCTTTTAGGTTTAGGGGCAACCGCAATTTACCCTTATTTGGCATATGAAACCTTGGCACACATGGTGCAATCCAGTGCAATCAATAAACCTTTACGTGTAGTGATTAGCAACTTCCGCAATGCGATTAACAAAGGGTTGTACAAAATTATGTCAAAAATGGGGATTTCTTGTATTTCCTCCTATCGCTGCGCCCGCTTATTTGAAGTGGTCGGTTTAAGCTCAGAAATCACCGCACTTTGCTTCCCAGGGATTACCAGTCGAATTGAAGGCGCAAGTTTTGCTGATTTACACCAACAGCTCAATAGTGTACGCAAACGGGCATGGCGTCCGAGTCAAGATTTAGAGATGGGCGGTTATCTCAAATATAAACCACAAGGCGAATACCATGCGTATAATCCGGAAGTAGTGAATCATTTACAAGCAGCAGTAAACAGCGGCGATTATGCCAAATATCGCGCTTTCCGTGATGCGGTTAACCAACGTCCGATTACTACTATTCGCGATATGTTGCGCTTAAAAGTGGAAGATGGAAAAGCCATCAATATTGAACGGGTGGAACCAGCGGAAAATCTATACAAACGTTTTGACAGTGCGGCAATGTCCATAGGGGCATTAAGTCCGGAAGCCCATGAAGCCTTAGCGGTTGCGATGAACCGTTTGGGCGGTTATTCCAACTCCGGCGAGGGCGGCGAAGATCCGAAACGTTACGGAACAGAAAAAGTCTCAAAAATCAAACAAGTGGCCTCTGGTCGCTTTGGTGTGACACCGGCGTACTTGATGAGCGCGGAAGTGATCCAGATTAAAGTCGCCCAAGGGGCAAAACCGGGTGAGGGCGGTCAGCTACCGGGTGACAAAGTCACTCCGTATATTGCGCAATTGCGCTACGCCGTGCCGGGATCGACTTTAATTTCGCCACCGCCGCATCATGATATTTATTCTATCGAAGATTTAGCGCAATTGATTTTCGACTTAAAACAAGTCAATCCGAAAGCCTTAATCTCGGTAAAATTAGTATCCTTACCCGGTGTTGGTACCATTGCCACCGGCGTTGCCAAAGCCTATGCCGATTTAATTACCATTGCCGGTTATGATGGCGGTACGGGTGCCAGTCCGTTGAGCAGCGTGAAATATTGCGGTTCACCATGGGAATTAGGACTTGCCGAAGCGCAACAAGCGCTGGTGGAAAATAACTTACGTCATAAAGTGCGCTTGCAAGTGGATGGTGGTTTAAAAACAGGCTTGGATATTGTTAAAGCAGCGATTTTAGGGGCGGAAAGTTTCGGTTTCGGTACCGCACCAATGGTGGCGTTAGGTTGTCGTTATTTGCGGATTTGTCATCTAAACAACTGTGCGACCGGTATCGCAACTCAAGATGATACCTTGCGCAATAAGCATTATCACGGATTGCCAGAAAAAGCGATGAATTATTTCAAATTTATCGCGCAAGATGTGCGAGAAATTCTTGCGCAACTCGGTGTGGAAAAATTGACGGACTTAATCGGGCGTACGGAATTGTTGGAAATTATTGAAGGCAAAACCAGCAAACAACGTGGATTAGATTTAAGTAAATTGCTTTATTCGCCAAAAGTGCCGGATGGCAGCAGTCGTTATTGTACCCAATCCAACCCGACATTTGACCAAGGTTTATTAAACAAAAATATTGTTGCTCAAGCGCAAAATGCCTTTGAAAGCGGACTTTGCAGCAGCATGGATTTAGAGATTACAAACGTGGATCGTTCGGTGGGCGCAACCTTATCCGGTTTAGTGGCGGCGCGTTATGGTAATCGCGGTAATCCGTTGCAAGAATTTAATATTAACTTAACCGGTACCGCTGGACAAAGTTTAGGCGTATGGTTAGCCGGCGGGGTGAATTTAACCTTAACCGGAGATGCTAACGACTATGTGGGCAAAGGTATGGCGGGCGGTCGTATTGCGATCAAACCGCATAATGGTGTTGCCTTCAAAGCAGAAGAAGCCGCCATTGCGGGGAATACCTGTTTATATGGGGCGACTGGTGGCGAGTTGTTTGCCTCCGGGCGTGCGGGTGAACGTTTTGCGGTACGTAACTCCGGTGCGGTTGCAGTGGTTGAAGGTATCGGCGATAACGGTTGTGAATACATGACCGGCGGGGTTGTGACTGTGTTAGGTAAAACTGGGATTAACTTCGGTGCCGGTATGACAGGCGGCTTTGCTTACGTCTTAGATGTGGACGGTAAATTTGCCGGACGTTTGAATCCGGAGTTGGTTGAGGGCTTATCAATCAATGAGTTACCGACTCATCAAGAACATTTACGCGGCTTAATTTCTCGTCATGTTGAATTAACTCATAGTGCAATCGGGGAACGTATTTTGGCAAATTGGGATAGCTATGTGGCACGTTTTGTGCTGGTGAAACCAAAAGCCAACGATGTGGATGCGTTGTTAGGGCATAAACGTCGTACGGTGACTGAATTGCGTGAAGTGATTCAATAAGACATCAATTGAGAGCGAAAAGTGCGGTGGTTTTTTTCGAAATTTTGGCAAAATTGACCGCACTTTCATAGCGCAAAACTAGAGAAGGAATAATAAAATGAGCCGTGATAATGTTTACCAATTTATTGATTTACCTCGTGTTGACCCCTCAAAAATTCCATTGAGCAGTCGTAAAACCGAGTTTGTTGAAATTTATCAAATATTTAGTGATGCCCAAGCGGAATCGCAATCGGATCGTTGTTTGGAATGTGGCAATCCATATTGTCAGCACAAATGCCCATTGCATAACAATATTCCAAACTGGCTACGTTTGGCAAAAGAAGGGCGTATTATTGATGCGGCAGAACTAGCGCATAGCACCAATAGTCTGCCGGAAGTGTGTGGTCGAGTTTGCCCGCAAGATCGTTTGTGTGAAGGATCTTGTACGCTGAATGCGGAATTTGGTGCAGTCACTATCGGCAGCGTTGAACGCTATATTACCGAAAAAGCCTTTGAAATGGGCTGGAAACCGGATTTATCCGGTGTGCTAAAAACCGGAAAAAAGGTCGCTATTGTAGGCGCGGGACCGGCGGGATTAGGTTGCGCTGATGTGTTGATTCGCAACGGTGTGGACGTAGTCGTGTATGAGCGTCAACAAGAAATCGGCGGTTTGCTCACCTTTGGTATTCCGTCTTTTAAATTGGAAAAAGAGGTGATGATCCTTCGTCGTCAGGTGTTCAGTGAAATGGGCATTGAGTTCAAGTTGGGCGTGGACATCGGCAAGGATATTTCCCTTGTCGATTTGGTGGCGCAATATGATGCGGTATTCCTCGGCGTAGGCACTTACCAAGGGATGAAAGCCGATATTCCGAATGAAGACGCGCAAGGTGTTTATTCGGCGTTACCGTTTTTAATCGGTAATACGCAACATTTACTCGGTTTGGATGCGCCGGGTTATGTGTCAATGGCAGGCAAACGCGTTGTCGTGCTGGGCGGTGGCGATACTGCGATGGACTGCGTGCGGACATCTATTCGTCAAGGCGCGGCGGAGGTGACATGCGTGTATCGTCGTGATGCCGCCAATATGCCGGGTAGCCGCAAAGAATATAACAACGCGAAAGAAGAAGGCGTGGACTTTTTCTTTAACGCGCAACCGGTGCAAATTGAAGCGGATCCCGTGGCGGTACAAACCGATGGCATGGGCAATGTGACCGGGATTAAAATTGTTCGCACTGAATTAGGCGAGGCGGATGCACAAGGTCGTCGCCAAGCGCAAATTATTGCAGGTAGCGAAGAAGTGATTCCGTGTGATGCGGTGATTGTGGCATTTGGTTTTGCACCGCACGCTATGCCTTGGTTAGCAGATATTGGCGTGACCACGGATAACCGCGGACGCATTGCAGCAAGTGGCGAGTTAAAACAACAAACTGCCAATCCAAAAGTGTTTGCCGGTGGCGATATTACCCGCGGTTCAGACTTGGTGGTGACTGCGATTGCTGAAGGTCGTGATGCGGCTGAAAGTATTATGGAATATTTAGACGTTTAAACTTAAACAATAACAAAAGTGCGGTCATTTTTTCTGCGAAAATCAGTAAAAAATTGACCGCACTTTTTTGTCTATTATGCTTGTGTTTTGCGCGAATTAAGCGGAATTTAAGAGGGTGATTTTATATACTAATTGTGCCAAAGTCTCCGCTTGCATTTTTTGCATGATGCTGGCGCGATGGACTTCGACAGTGCGGACGGAAACATTGAGTAAATCCGCAATTTGTTTGTTGGTGGCGCCGGATAATAAATGGGAAACTAAGGCTTTTTCTTTTTGTGTAAGTTGTTGGAATTGTGCGGAAATTTGATGCAAATTGCCTTTTTTCTGGCTTATTTCTTGCGCTTGGGTGAGAACCTGTTGTAGGTGGTCGAATTTTAACGGTTTGGTTAAAAAATCTACTGCTCCGTTTTTTAATTCTGCGACTGCTAAAGGAACGTCTCCATGGGCGGTCATGATGATAACCGCTAGGGTACTTTGGTATTGACGTAAATATTGATGGACTTGTTGTCCGTCTAAATAAGGCATTCGAATATCCAATAGCACTACGCCTTCTTGATGCAAATCGGCTTGTTGTATAAATTGCTGGCTATTTTGCCAAGTGATGACTTCCACGTTAAGTGGTTGCAATAAAAATTGCATGGCATCTAAAATCGTTTCATCATCGTCAACAATATGGACAATCATACGTGTTCCTCCTGCGGTGAAAGCGGTAGGGTTAGGGTGACTTTGGCGCCTTGTTCGTGGTTGGCTAACTCAATCTTGCCTTGAATGGATTGCATTAAACGTTGACATAATACCAGCCCTAATCCTAATCCTTGCGCTTTATTGGTACGAAATGGAACAAACGGGAACTCCAGTTGTTCGTGAGTAAATCCTGTTCCGTTATCTTCAATCGTTATACAGAGCTGGTCGGCGCTGGTTTTGAGGTATAAATGAATGCTGGATGCGCCGGCTTGAATGGAATTGAGCAGGCAATTGGCTAATACCTGTTCCAATAAAGTGGCGTTGATATTTAAGCGATAATTTTTCGGATTAACTACAGTAATCGATACGTTATGTCGGTTTTGCAATGAAATAAATTGAATCACTTGTTGAATGAGAGGAAGAAGATGAATTTCCTCTTGTTGATTATTTCCTTTATTTTTTACCCAATGTTTGATGTTCGCCATGATCGCAACACTTCGATCCACTTGATGAATAATTTTTTCTAAAATAGCCAAATGGTAGGGATCGGTGGTTTGATGCGTTAAGCCTTCCGCATACATTCTAATGGCAGAGAGCGGTTGGTTTATTTCATGAGCAAAACCGGAGGTCATTTCGCCAAGTAAGGTCAGTCGATCCGCTTTGATAAATTCTTGTTGATATTGTTGCATGGCGATATTGGCTTTTTCCAATGCCTGACTTTTTCGATGTACTTGATAGGTGATCCATAGATAATTGGCGGCAAGAAAGCCAAATAAGGTTAACAGGGAAAATTGATTTAATTTAAGCCAATCTTTGACAATTTCCCATAAACTTTTTTGTTGCGGATGGCGATATAATTCGCGCAAGATTGAATCTGCTTTAAAAGAGGAAAAAGGCGTGGTCCACTTTGGCAATTGATCGGAAGTTTGTTGCAGTAAGGCGATAGTCATTTGGCTGGCTAATACACTCGGCACGCTATCTATTGCCGCTAGCGACCAATTTGGTAATAACTCGGTACTGGTTAGTCAGTGTTCTGAGGGTTGGGCGGCGAGTAGGCGAAAGTCCGAGGCTTGTAGTTTTCCTTCTTTTACCATTTCTTCAAACAGGCAAACCGGTGCAATCGCCGCATCAACGCGATTGTCCCGTAGCAGTTGTAAGGTTTGATCTGCCGGAAAACCGGTAAATATCACGTTAAGATCTTTATCTTGTTTGATACCTTGTTTAAAAAATTCATAATAACCTAATAAAAAACCGCCGAAAGCGCGGTTGTCCACCGCACTAATTTGTTTATTTTTTAGATCGTTTAAAGTGAAATAAGGGCTATCTTGTTTCACTAAAATCGCACTGCCAATGGCATTGGATGTGGTTTTATAATAAGGTGAACTTAATGACGCCAGCCAACGTACATCTTGATTGTTTAAATAAAAAAATTGTGCTTGATTTGTGAGAATAAAATCAAGATTAGCACCTTGTGCTAAGGTATTTAAATCAATCGGAATAAGGTGAAATTGCTCACTCGGAAATGTTTGGTTTAACCAATGAATCCAAGGTTGCCATTGGCGTTGGGTATATTCGCTGCCGCGTAAGGATAAAATCCCGACTTGCCAAGTTTGCCCGTAAGCGGAAAAACTTAAACCTAAATTTAACATCAAGAATGTAAAAAGTAGTAAACAATATCGCAGCATTTTGGGCAAAGAATATAAGTAAACTTAGTGTCACTATAAATTAAGCCGGAACAATTTGTCAAAAATCCCGCCACCCAATCCCTCATTATCTTTAATTATATCTTGATTTATATCAAGTTTTATTCGGTTATGTGGAAAACCACAATATCAAGAAAAAACACCGCACTTTACTATTAGAACGCAAAATAAAATAAGGAGGGGAAGATGGACTTAACGAAACGTTTATTTTTAAAAGAAGCCACTGCCTTAACCGTGGGAATGGGGTTTATTTCTATCAGTCAGGCGAAGCATATGCCCGATCGCCGCGAGGGAGAGGCGGGAAAACGTTATGGCATGATTATTGATTTACGACGTTGTATCGGCTGTCAAGCCTGTACGGTCAGTTGTGGCATTGAAAACCGCACACCGTTGCACAGTTTTCGCACTACAGTCCGACAATATGAAATTCATCATGGCGAGCAGCAAGTGAACAATGTGCTGTTACCGCGTTTGTGCAACCATTGTGATAATCCGCCTTGTGTTCCGGTTTGTCCGGTACAAGCAACCTTTCAACGGCAAGATGGCGTTGTGGTGGTGAACAATCAGCAATGTGTTGGTTGCGGTTATTGCGTACAAGCCTGTCCTTATGATGCACGTTTTATCAATGAAGAAACCAAAACGGCGGATAAATGTACGTTTTGTTCTCATCGGTTAGAAGCCGGTTTATTACCTGCCTGTGTTGATAGTTGTGTGGGTGGCGCGCGCATCATCGGTGATTTTAATGATCCGAATAGCCAAGTGAGTAAATTGTACCAACAATACAAAGCAGACTTAAAAGTGCTTAAACCGGAGGCGGGGACGTCGCCTTATGTTTTTTATTTGGGGTTAGATGAGTTGTTTGTCAGCCAAATTCACGGGCAACCAATGCTTGGGATGAAAATGGAGGGGCATTAAGATGATTAGCGAGATTTTAGTAGAGATGCAGCCGATTACTTGGTTGCCATGGAGTGTGAGTTATTTTTTCTTTATTGGTATTGCGTTTTGCGCGGTGTTTTGCGCGGGATTATTGTGGGTGGCGCGGCAACCCAAAATAGAGTTGATGGGGGTCAGTATCGCTTTAATTACTGGCTTGGTGGCGCCTATTGCATTAACCGCCGACTTGCATCAACCGGCACGAGTATTACATTTTTATAGCGGATTTGCTTGGTGGTCATGGATGGCATGGGGCGCAATTTTACTGCCTTGGTTTAGTTTATCGATTGTGGGCTATTTTCTTTGTTTATTGGCACAACATTGCACCACCAAATCGCTACCGTTTTGGTTAAAGTGGCTGAAAAATCGATTGTTTTTACATCAGAACCTATTAACCGTTGCGCGTTTCAGTTCGCTTTTAAGTGCGATTGGACTGTTAGTTTATACGGTGATGGAAACTTACAATACCGGACGTGCTTTGTGGCAAACCTATTGGTTATTTCCGTTAATGTTGTTTAGTACTTTGCCTACTAGTGTGTATTTAAGTAAATTCATGTTTGTGCAATTTGCCAAACAACAGGCGCCGGTTTGGTTAGCTCGTTTAGCACAATTTAGTTTACTTGGGTTGTTAGCAACATTGTGCGGGTTTTATTTTTCATCTTCCGTTACCCAACAAGCTATCGCGCAACTCTTTCTTAATGCCAAGCCATGGCTATATGGCTTGTTTGGCTTAATTACGTTGGCGCTATTTTCCAGCATTATAGCGAAATTATCTCTGTTAACCTTAGTTTGCTCTCTGGCAATAACATGGTGTGTGCGTTGGATTTTAGTGATGCAAGGACAGGTCATTGCTAAGACAAGTGCGGTGCAAAATGATTATGATTTTATGTGGGGACATACGGATGGCGGCTTAGGGATTTTGGCTGTATTTGGTTTAAGTTTATTGCTAGGTGTGATGATTTGGCACTTATACAGTGTACTTTTTACCGTGCAAGAGGAGGCATATCATGAATAATCAACGTCGTAATTTACTGAAAATCGGCTTAGCTGCAGGCGGCGCTGCCGCGTTTGGGGCGGGATATGCACCTAAAATTTATGAAATTGGTAAAGGAATAAGTCACGGTAGTTCTGGTGAACCTACGCAGGATGCCATTGCGGCGAATTCATTAACGCCAGAATATCAGGTTAAGGAGGGAAAACTCATTTCCAATCCTGATCAGGTCGTGTGCAATACGCAATGTATGGGATGTTGGACATTATGTGGTGTACGGGCGAGAGTTGATTTAAAAAATAATAAAGTGTTACGTATTGCTGGCAATCCGTATCATCCGTTATCTGCCGATCGCTTTTTAGATTTTAATACCCCGATAAGTCAATCGGAAATCATGTTAAGTGGTGAACAAGGTTTAGAACATCGTTCGACCGCTTGCGCTCGAGGGGCGGCATTTTTGGAAGGAATTAATAGTCCGTATCGTATTACGCAACCGCTCAAGCGCGTTGGAAAACGTGGTGAGGGAAAATGGCAAACGATTAGTTTTGAGCAATTGATCGCAGAAGTGGTTCATGGTGGCGATTTATTTGGTGAAGGGCATATTGATGGGCTGAATGCCATTCGCAATCTTACTGATCTTGTGGATCCTCAGAATCCTGATTATGGTCCTAAAGCCAATCAATTATTGGTGACCTTTGCGGGACCGGAAGGGCGCCAACCGCTGCTACAACGTTTTGCAACAAAAAGTTTTGGTACTTTAAATTTTGATAGTCACGGTTCATATTGCGGGGCATCTTATCGCTGTGGTTCCGGCGCATTTATGAATGATTTCAGTAATCCTCATGCCAAACCGGATTGGGATCATAGTGAATTTATTTTATTTATCGGTACCTCACCGGCACAATCAGGTAATCCTTTCAAGCGTCAAGCACGCCAACTTGCCAAACGTCGAAGTGATGATAGTGCGTTTGATTATGTCGTCGTATCGCCGCGTCTTGAATTGACCTCTACGCACGCTACGCAAAATAATCGCTGGATTCCGATTAAAACGGGAGAGGATCTCGCCTTGGTGATGGCAATGTTGCGTTGGATTCTTGAGCAGCAACGCTTTAATCAAGATTATCTTTCTCGTCCGAGTCTAAGCGCGGCACAACAAGCGGGTTATCCGAGTTATAGCAATGCCGCACATTTATTTATTGTTGAACCGCAGCATCCAAACTACGGTCAAGCGTTGCGGTTAACGGATCTTGAAGATGCGGAAATTAATCCGGATGATAAGGTGATTGAGCATTATTTTATCGTACAAGATGTGAGCGGTGAATTGATGAGCACCAAACAATCGGCGCAAGCGGAATTGTTTGTGGAGCGCATTGTGTCATTAAAAAATGGTGAGCAAGTGCGGGTCAAATCTGCCATGATGTTGCTCAAAGAGGCTTGCAATGAACATGGAATGGAAGAATATGCCGATATTTGTGGTGTACCTGTAGCGGTGATTGAAAATTTAGCCAAAGAATTCACTTCTTATGGTCATCGTGCTTGTGCGATTACACATGGCGGAACAATGCACAGTACGGGATTTTATACCAGTTGGGCAATTTTATTGCTAAATGCCATGGTGGGAAATATGAATCGTAAGGGCGGAATGAGTGTGAGTGCGGGGAAATTTAAAGATTTTGGTGATGGTCCCCGTTATCATTTAGGCACTTTTGCCGGTCAAGTGAAAGCGACAGGGACGAATTTGGCGCGTAGTAAAAAAGCCTATGAAAATTCCAGTGAATATCAACAAAAAGTAGCAAAAGGTGAAAATCCTTATCCTGCACGAGGTAGCTGGTTCCCGTTTACTGGCGGGCAGATGACAGAAATGTTGGGATCCGCATTACAAGGCTATCCTTATCCACTAAAAGCGTGGATTTGTCATATGACTAATCCGGTTTACGGGTTAGCTGGTGCGCAAACGTTGCTGGTTGAGCGCTTAAAAGATCCAAACGTATTACCGTTATTTATCGCCATTGATGCGTTTATTAACGAAACCACCGCGCTGGCGGATTATATCATACCGGACACTCATAATTTTGAAAGTTGGGGTTTTAGCTCGCCTTGGGCGGGCGTGCCAATGAAAGCGAATACCGCACGCTGGCCGGTCGTCACATCGCCGAATGCAAAAACGACGGATGGACAAACCATTAGTATGGAAACCTTTATCATTGCCTTAGCGAAAACGATGAACTTGCCAGGATTTGGCGAAAGTGCCATTAGCGATATGGACGGAAATCATTATGCACTCCACCGTCCTGAAGATTTCTTCCTAAGAGCCGCGGCGAATATTGCATTCAATGCCGATCCTGTGCCGGATGCGGAAGCACAAGAGATGTTGATGACGGGGGTGGAACGTTTGAGGGGCGATTTAGAGCGCGTATTGAAATCGGAAGAAGTGTTAAAAGCTGCAAATATTTATTGTAAAGGCGGGCGCTTTTCTTCTTATGACAGCGCTTGGGACGGCGAGAATATGGCATTTAAATGGACAAAATGCCTACAAATCTGGAATGAAACCGCGGCTAAGGCACGACATCATAGCGACGGATCGCATTATGTGGGATGCCCAACCTATATGCCGGCACGTTTTGCCGATGGAACCTTATTAGAAGCGCGTTATCCTCATCAAGAATGGGATTTTAAACTTATTTCGTTTAAATCCAATTTGATGAGCAGTATTACCGCGCCACTATTGCGACTACACAGCATTAAACCGGAAGGAATCGTGGCGATGAACCGCGAAGATGCAGCACGTAAAGGGATTTTGCATGGTGATGTCGTGAAATTAAGCACACCAACGCATAGCTTGCAAGTGCAAATTATGTTGATTGATGGCGTGATGCCGGGAACGGTGATGATAGAGCATGGTTATGGACATAAACAACTTGGCGCACAAAGTTATACGATCAATGGCGTGACGATCCCGGGGCATGAGCAAATTAAACGCGGCATTAATATTAATGATTTTGGGCTATTAGATGATACGAAAGAAATTCAATCTTCATGGGAAGATTGGGTTTGCGGGTCTTGTGTTCGTCAAGGGCTTCCAGCCAAAGTAGAACGCCTTTAGCCGATGATAAATGATTAAAAAGGGACGAGTTAATCGCTCGCCCTTTTTTATTTATCGCATTAATCCGGCAATAAATCCACGCTGATATTGCCTTTTAATTGGCAACTACAGGCGAGAACGTAGCCTTGTGCAATTTCTTGTTCAGTTAAACCAACTTGGCTGGTGGTTTCGTAGTCGCCACTGATGACTTTGGTTTTGCAAGAACCGCAACTTCCGCTGCGGCAGGCGGCGATGATGGGCTGTTTATTTTCTTCTAATGCCGCCAGTAAGGTCATGCCAACCGGTACGGAGAAGGTTTGGGGAACCGGGTTGGTAATGCTTAACGTTAAGCGCTTGCTGCTATCGACTAAGCAGTTTTCTGCCGAGGAGTGGAATTGTTCAAAGAAGAAACGTTCTTTGGGTACCCCAAGGCTTTCTGTCATCACTTGCAGATCTTTCATATAGCTTTCAGGACCGCAGGTTAACACCGTATAATCGGCGATATTCGGTACCAGTTCTGCCAACATATCTGGGCTAATTCGCCCGGCGATAAAACCATCCTCCAAATCGGTGGTGGCGTTCATAAACAGTTTCAATTGCGGATATTGTTGTTGCAATTGCTGCCATTCGCGTTTGAAAATGACATCTTTTGGCGAATGTACACTGTATAAAATGCGCACGTTGACATTCGGGCGATTAACAAGCAACCAGCGCGCCATAGAAATAATCGGTGTTACGCCGCAGCCGCCGGCAACCAAGAAATAATTATCTGCTTGGATTTTGGCACAAGTAAATTCGCCCATGGGATCGGATAACCACAGGTTATCGCCAACCTTAACTTCCGATGTGATCCAGGTGGATCCGATACCATTTGGAATGCGACGCACGGTTAGCGTGACAAAGCGGCTAAGTCCGGGCGTGGAAGATAGCGTGTAGGCGCGCACGATATTCGGCGTATTTTTAATGCTGACCAGTGCATATTGTCCCGGTTCGTAGGGATAATAATCTTGCGCGATTAATTCGAGGGTAAAAACGTCATCAGTTTCTTGTGTGATGGCGTGTACTTGCATTTCATTCAAACAAAGTGGGTTTGGACTTGACATAATGACTCCTAGAAAAAGTGCGGTCATTTTTGCGCAAGTTTTAAAAATTCGCGAAAAAACAACCGCACTTTCATGATACTGATTATTTAGCTAATGCTTCTGCCATATCTTGTTCAGGCGTAGTTAAACCTTTTAAGCCAAATTTTTCGTTAAGTAACGCCATTACATTGTCGGTTAAGAACGCCGGCGCAGTTGGACCTGTGTAAATATTTTTTACGCCCAATGCTAATAGGGTTAATAAAATCACGATCGCTTTTTGTTCAAACCAAGAAAGTACCAAGGTCAGCGGTAATTCGTTAACGCCGATGCCTAATTTTTGTGACAAGTTAACTGCCAGCATAATGGCGGAGTACGCGTCGTTACATTGACCAACATCCAATAAACGCGGTAAGCCATCGATGGTGCCGAAATCTAATTTATTGAAACGATATTTACCACAACCTAAGGTTAAAATTGCACAATCTGCCGGTACTTGGCGCGCAAAATCGGTGTAGTAGCTACGTTCACCTTTGCTACCGTCACAACCGCCCACTAAGAACACATGGCGTAATTTTTTCTCTGCCACTAAATTGATAACCGCATCAGAGGCATCTAATAAGGTTTGACGACCAAAACCAACAGTGATTTGATGTTCTAATTCGCTGTATGGGAAACCTGCCATTTCTTGCGCTTTGGCGATGACTTGGCTGAAATCGCGGTCGTCTAAGTGCGCCACGCCCGGCCAGCCGACGATGCTACGAGTGAAAATGCGATCGGCATAATTGCCCACGTTTGGATCGATAATACAGTTTGAGGTCATGATGATTGGCCCCGGGAATTTAGCAAATTCTTTTTGTTGATTTTGCCAACCGCTACCATAGTTACCTACCAAGTGGCTGTATTTTTTTAATTCTGGATAACCATGTGCGGGTAACATTTCACCATGTGTATAAACATTGATGCCGGTACCTTCAGTTTGTTCCAATAACGCTTTTAAGTCTTTTAGATCGTGACCAGAAATCAAGATACATTTACCCGCTACCGGTTTAACGTTAACTGTTGCTGGAACCGGATTGCCGAAAGCGGCGGTTTCGCCTTTGTCTAATAACGCCATGACTTGGAAGTTCATGTTACCGATACCCATGGCGTTGGCGAGTAATTCGTCAAGGTTGCTTGGTTGAGTCCCTAACCATGCCATGTAATGGTGGAATTGACGATAAACTTCATTGTCAAATTGCCCTAATACGTGAGCGTGTTCCATGTAGGCTGCAGCGCCTTTTAAGCCATATAAACAGAGCATACGCACACCATGTAAATCTTCACCGATTTCGGCGCGGTCAATATTTAACGCGAAATCTTCCGCTTGTTTGGTTAATTCAGCGATGCTGCTGCCATTTAATTTTAAATGTGCTAATGGGTGATTGACATCAATGCTGAAATTTACTGCGCGGCAACGCTGAATCAAATCGTCACGGTATTGTTGTGCTTGTTGTGCGTATTCGATAATACGTTGTGAGTCAAAGTTAACGTTGGTTAAAGTTGAGAAAAAGGCTTGTGCAGTAAAGGCGTCAATTTCGTTATCGATAATTGCTAAATCTCTGGCTTGTAACGCCCAAGCAGAAAGGCTTTGTAATACTGCAACTAATAAATCTTGTAAATCTGAAGTTTCCGCGGTTTTACCACACATCCCTTGCGCATAGCTACAACCGTTTCCAACCGGGGTACGCGCAGTTTGTTCACATTGAATACAGTACATAGAATCACTCCTTATAAAAATAACTAAGTAAAATAGTCGGTTATTAACGTAGCTAATAGTAAAACTTTCATGTCAGAATACAATCAAGATTTCATATAATCTGAGGTTTTATTGATCTAGCTAAAAAACACTACTTATAAAGGATTAGAAGGAAGTGCGGTTGTTTTTATTGAGAATTATTCTAAATATTGCTTGGTTATCTTGATGTAGGGTAAAAGTGCGGTCGATTTTTTACTCGTTTTTATTAACGCGCATTTAAGTAAAAACAGTTACCGAAGATTTCGGTAACTGTTAAGATGAGAGGTTATTTGCCGCTGTCGCCATAGTTGCCGAGGACGCGGGCGCTTGGGTCGTTGACGTTGCAGCCTTGCCATTCTTTATTTGGCATCCAGAAATCTTTGATCCAGTGTGCTTGACCCGGGTAGAATTTTTCAAAGATGTCGCGGTAAAGCAAGGATTCTTTGGTAAATGGCGTGCCATACGGATATTTATTTTTGGCATCCGCCAAATCGCTATCCGAATATTGCGTTTCGGCGAATGCTTTTAGATAATCCACCATTGAATGTCCTACCGCATCGCTAAATGCCGCTTTTTCGCGATATAAAATGCTATCCGGCAAATAGTTTAATCCTTCAAAGGCTTTGCGCAGCAAATATTTCCCTTTGTTATATACATTCATTTTGCGTTCTGGGTTGATGCTCATGGCATAATCCACAAAATCAATATCGCTGAATGGAACACGAGCTTCTAAAGAATGTGCAGCTAAACAACGGTCTGCGCGCAATACGTCATACATATAAAGTTCACGAATACGTTTTTGCGCTTCTTTTTGGAATTCGGCGGCGTTTGGTGCGAAATCAGTATATTTGTAACCAAAAATCTCGTCACTGACTTCCCCGGTTAATAAGACTTTTAAATCTGTATGCTGACGGATATATTTACACACTAAATACATCCCGATACTGGCGCGCACGGTAGTAATATCCCAAGTTTCCAAATGCCAAATGACCTTTTCCACGGCGTCTAGCACATCTTCTTTGGTCATGATCACTTCAGTATGTTCTGTGCCTAAAAAATCAGCTACTTCTTTGGCATATTTGAGATCAATTGGATCCGTATCCATACCGATTGCAAAGGTTTTAATCGGCTTATCCAAATGTTTTTGCGCAATGGCACAAACTAAAGAGGAATCCAAACCACCGCTTAATAAGAAACCGAGTGGCGCATCAGCGCTTAAGCGTTTAATGACACCCGCTTCCAATTTGTGGCGTAAATGCTGGGCGATAGTATCAACATCTTGTTCTACTACCATTTTTGGATCCGCCAAATCGTTGTAGCAAATAAATTCGCCATCAGCATAATAATGTCCCGGCGGGAATGGCGTAACGTCGCGGCAAAATGGCACTAAGGCTTTGGCTTCAGAAGCAAACGCAATACCGCCGGTTTGTTTGTCATAACCATAAAACATTGGGCGAATGCCCATTGGATCCCGTCCGGCATAAATTTGTCCGGTTTTGCTATCCATTAAAACTAACGCAAATTCTGCATCCAGCATTTTCATCATGATTTCAATGCCCATGCGCTCATAAAGGGGAATTAAAACTTCGCAATCGCTGCCGGAATGGAATGTGTAACCGCTTTCTAACAAGGTTCTGAGTTGTTGATAGTTATAAATTTCACCATTACATACCAATTGTACGCCATAATGTTGGAACGGTTGGTTGCCTTTGTCACTTAAATCCATAATAGACAGGCGATGAAAGCCCCAAGTGCAACCATATTCAGTGGTAAGGCTTTGATGATCTGGACCGCGATGAGTTAGGGTTTCAAATCCTTGTTTTAAAGCATCTGATGGTAAAGATGATGAAAAAATAAATCCGCACATAATATTTCCCTAAAAAATAGAAATTTTCAATAAATTTAATTAAATGATTAGAAATCGTTTAATGATTTGAGATAAATATAACATATTATTTATTAAATTCAATATATTTATATATCAAATTTAAATAAATTATCATTATATTCGTGTTTATATAATAAAATAGGTAATTTTTTATAAAAAAATTAAAATCAACAATAAAAAAGCCTATCTAATTTGATAGGCTATGAATTATGAGAAAATAAGAATGTTTGCTATTTACACGGTGACACCGACGAGTTTTCCGATAATACCCGTGACCCCCATGGCAATAACACCCCAGATTAAAATACGCATAACTGCCGGACGAATTGGTGCGCCACCAAGTTTAGCAGAAATATAGCCGAGCAAACCAAGTCCGATAAGCGTTGAGATAATCAGCGCGACAAGTAAGGTATTCAGCGGTAAAAGTAAGATCACCAAGATGGGAATCGCAGCTCCTATAGCAAAAGAGGCGGCGGAAGAAAAGGCGGCTTGTAATGGATTGGCGAAGGATTCTTCCGAAATGCTAATTTCATCGCGCATATGCGCATCAAGCGCATTGTGTGCCGTCAATTGTTTTGCTACTTCATGGGCTAATTCAGGTGTCAGTCCTCTATCTTGGTAAATCGTAGTGAGTTCTTTTAATTCTTCTTCGGGGTGAAGTGCTAATTCACGACGTTCCATTTCCATATCCGCTTTTTCTGTATCCGCTTGGCTGGATACGGAAACATATTCGCCAGCCGCCATGGAAATAGCGCCACCGACTAAGGCGGATATGCCAGTTAATAAGAGTGTGTTAAATTCCGGCTGTGCTGCTACCATACCAGTCATTAAACTCGCGGTAGAAATTAATCCGTCATTCGCACCAAGTACGCTTGCTCTCAACCAATTGCTACGGTGACTTAAATGGTGTTCACCATGTTTTTTCATAAAGGTATTCCTTAAACAAAAGAGGCGACCAATTGGTCGCCAACAAACGTTATAAAATAGATAAAAAATTATGCATAATACATTTCAAATTCAACCGGATGTGGAGTCATGTTTAAACGTTCCACTTCTTTGCGTTTCATTTCAATAAAGACGTCAATAAAGTCTTTTGTGAATACACCGCCTTGAGTTAAGAATTCGTAATCTTTTTCAAGATTATCCAATGCTTCACCTAAAGAGCTTGAAACTGCCGGAATTTCTTTTAACTCTTCCGGTGGTAAATCATAAAGGTTTTTATCCATCGCATCGCCCGGGTGAATTTTGTTGATCACACCGTCGAGACCCGCCATCAATAACGCAGAGAATGCCAAGTATGGGTTTGCTAGCGGATCCGGGAAGCGCGCTTCGATACGAATCGCTTTCGGGCTAGTAACCGCTGGAATACGGATTGACGCAGAACGGTTACTTGCAGAATAAGCCAACAATACCGGCGCTTCAAATCCCGGCACCAAACGTTTGTATGAGTTGGTGGACGGGTTAGTAAACGCATTCAAGGCTTTAGCGTGTTTGATAATACCGCCGATGTAATAAAGTGCGGTTTCAGAAAGACCGGCATATTTATCCCCTTGGAAAATATTTTTTCCGTCTTTACTTAACGACATATTACAGTGCATACCGGAACCGTTATCGCCGGTGATTGGTTTTGGCATAAAGCACGCGGTTTTACCGTGTTCTGCCGCTACATTTTGTACCACATATTTATAAATTTGGGTTTCATCTGCTTTTAAGGTTAAAGAATTAAAGCGAGTAGCGATCTCATTTTGTCCAGCGGTTGCCACTTCATGGTGGTGCGCTTCAATGACTAAGCCCATTTCTTCTAAAATTAAGCACATTTCAGAACGAATATCGTGTGCGCTATCGTTTGGCGCCACTGCGCAATAACCGCCTTTTTTCAATGGACGATATGCATTGTTGCCACCTTCATATTGTTTATTGGTATTCCACGCCGCTTCAATATCATCGATAACATAAGAGTTACCGTTCATAGAGACATCGAAACGTACATCGTCGAACAAGAAGAATTCCGGTTCTGGTCCAAAGAAGACATTGTCAGCCACACCGGTTGAACGCATATAGCTTTCGGCGCGCATCGCAATTGAGCGAGGATCGCGATCATAGCTTTGCATGGTGCTTGGCTCATAAACGCTACAACGAATAGAAAGTGTTGGAATTTGCGCAAACGGATCGACCACAGCGGTTTCCGCGATTGGCATTAATAACATATCCGCTTTATTAATGGCTTTCCAACCCTCAACGGAAGAACCATCGAACATTTTACCGTCTTCAAATAGATCTTCATCAATTTGGCTAACCGGAATGGAAACGCCATGTTCTTTCCCTTTAATATTGGTAAAACGAAGAAGCACAAATTTAATATCGTTTTCTTCGATTAACTTAAATACGTTTGCGACAGCCGCTGCATTTGACATAATTAAACCCTCTGAGTTAAAAATGGTTACAGATAATGTGTTGATGTTGTGTATTATAAATCACGTGATTAAAAATAGCATATCATTTATAAAAAACAAGTATTTTTTCTAAAATATTTAATAAAATCTTTAAAATTGTATTTTTTAACTAAAAATAGGCAATTAAATTGAATTTAATCTAAATTTGATGTGATTTGGTTGATTAAAATTAAAAATTGTCTGATTTCCACTAGATCTCCTTATGATTATTTAATAGCTCATTTTTGTAAAAAGTTGTATAATTCACGACCTTTCGTATTTTCGGTGCAAAGTGCGGTCACAATTTTTTTACTTTTTATAGCTTAAGAATTTCTCAAATGACAAACAAAATTGATATTAACAAATTGCGTAATATCGCAATTATTGCTCACGTTGACCACGGTAAAACCACCCTTGTTGACAAATTATTGCAACAATCCGGCACATTGGGGGAAACGCGCGGTGACGTTGACGAACGTGTAATGGATTCTAACGACTTGGAAAAAGAACGCGGTATTACCATTTTAGCCAAAAATACTGCGATTAACTGGAACGATTATCGTATTAACATCGTCGATACCCCGGGACACGCGGATTTCGGCGGCGAAGTGGAACGCGTATTATCCATGGTCGATTCCGTATTATTGATCGTTGATGCTTTCGACGGTCCGATGCCGCAAACCCGTTTCGTGACACAAAAAGCCTTCTCCCACGGTTTAAAACCGATCGTAGTAATCAACAAGGTAGACAGACCGGGCGCGCGACCAGATTGGGTTGTAGATCAAGTCTTTGATTTATTTGTAAATTTAGGTGCAACTGACGAACAATTGGATTTCCCAATTATTTATGCTTCCGCGTTAAACGGGGTTGCAGGTTTGGATCACGAAGATTTAGCACCGGATATGACGCCATTATTTGAAGCAATTGTAAAATATGTTGCACCGCCACAAGTACATCTTGATGAACCGTTCCAAATGCAAATTTCTCAATTGGATTACAACAACTACGTTGGTGTTATCGGCATCGGGCGTATTAAACGCGGTTCGGTGAAACCAAATCAAGCGGTTACTTTAATTGGAGCAGACGGGAAAACCCGCAACGGACGTATTGGTCAAGTGTTAGGACATCTTGGCTTACAACGTTACGAAGCGCAAGAAGCCTTTGCCGGCGACATTATTGCGATTACCGGCTTGGGTGATTTAAATATTTCCGATACGATTTGTGACATTAACAATGTAGAAGCTTTACCGGCATTAAGCGTTGATGAGCCGACAGTAACCATGTTCTTCTGCGTCAATACCTCGCCATTCTGTGGTAAAGAAGGAAAATATGTTACTTCACGCCAAATCTTGGAACGTTTGAAAAAAGAATTGGTTCACAACGTGGCGTTACGTGTGGAAGAAACCGAAGATCCGGATGCCTTCCGTGTTTCTGGTCGCGGTGAATTACATTTATCCGTATTAATTGAAAATATGCGTCGTGAAGGCTATGAATTAGCGGTTTCTCGCCCAAAAGTTATTTTTAAACAAATCGACGGTCGTAAACAAGAACCATTTGAGCAAGTGACCATTGATATTGAAGAACAACATCAAGGTGCAGTAATGGAAGCGCTGGGTATTCGTAAAGGCGAAGTAAAAGACATGATTCCAGATGGAAAAGGGCGTACACGTTTAGAATACGTGATCCCAAGCCGCGGTTTGATTGGCTTCCGTAATGAATTTATGACCATGACTTCAGGAACCGGTTTATTATATTCCAGCTTTAGCCATTATGATGATGTCAAACCGGGTGAAATTGGTCAACGTAAAAACGGGGTTTTAATTTCCAATGCTACCGGTAAAGCCTTAGCATATGCGTTATGGGGCTTGCAAGAACGTGGTAAATTGATGATTGATCACGGGGTGGAAGTGTATGAAGGTCAAATTATCGGTATTCACAGCCGCTCAAACGATTTAACGGTTAACTGTTTACAAGGTAAAAAATTAACCAATATGCGCGCCTCCGGCAAAGATGACGCCATTCAATTGACTACACCGGTGAAATTCTCGTTGGAACAAGCGATTGAATTTATTGATGATGATGAATTAGTTGAAGTTACTCCAACATCAATTCGCATCCGCAAAAAATTGCTGACAGAAAATGATCGTAAACGTGCCAACCGCACCACGACCAGTACCAGCACGCATTAATTTATCGTAAAATGATAAAATAATTGACCGCACTTTGAGCTATTGTTTAAAGTCGCATAGCGGGTAAAAGTGGGTTAACGTTATGTAGTAAACAGTATTATGTAACAGTTACATAAAGACTGAATCGCTTGAAAATATTTAGATCCTCATTAAGTTAATCACTGATGAGGATTTTTTATGTCTGAAAAACCTCTTATATCTCGACCATCTAATGTTGATTGGAGGGAACTACAAAGAAAAGGATATTGTAAATTATCAATTAGAACAATTAAGGTCATCTCACATTACTTAATGAACAAATACAATCATTTGAGAAAATACACTGTTATCTCGATCTAATGTTTGATTTTTGTAGTATTCGGAAAGAATTTGAAGGGAAAATGAATGGGCATCTCAAAGGTACGGTGGTAAATGAAGTTTCTGTAATGTTAATCACCTTGTAAGAGCTCTATTACTATTTCAGCAACGATGATACTTTGTTTAAACACATTGCGGTCGAAGGGGAGAAAAAAGCGTAACTGAAGAAAACCTTGGATGAAGCCTATCACGCGATTGGATTTACGATCCGGTAAACATGTGGTTGGCGAAGCGGACCTTGATGATCCGCTTTTTTTTATTTGTTGAGTTTTGATATGCTGAAATTGAATTTAGTGTTGAAAAGTAAACTTTACAATCTAAAAACGGTAAAGCCTTGATTTTTTACTTCATTGCGGTCAAACAAACTTTTTACGTCAGCAAGTACTGGTTTTTCCGAACGCGTAAAGCGACGCAATTGTTCTGCGCTTAAAGCGCGGAATTCATTATGCCCAACTGCTACAACCAGAGCATCCACTGGGTTTTTCTCTGAAATATCGCTAAGAGTGACGCCATATTCCGCTTGCACCTCTTCTTTATCAGCCCAAGGATCAGCAACCACCACTTCGACTCCCCATTGTTTAAACTCTTTGATCATATCCT
This sequence comes from [Pasteurella] aerogenes, assembly GCA_900637275.1. Taxonomy (NCBI): domain Bacteria; kingdom Pseudomonadati; phylum Pseudomonadota; class Gammaproteobacteria; order Pasteurellales; family Pasteurellaceae; species [Pasteurella] aerogenes. Next base: position 1,678,191 of record LR134362.1, on the reverse strand, counting down.
CAATTTTGCTATTGCGAATATCCGGGCAATTCTCTTTAAACGTAATTCCAAGTATACCCACTTTGGCACGCGGGACATCAATTCCATTTTTTAACATCCGTTTAATAGTATTGCGCGCAACATAGCGTGCCATATTATCGTTAATGCGGCGTCCGGCTAAAATCACTTGCGGGTGATAGCCCATTTCTTCCGCTTTATGGGTTAAGTAATAAGGATCGACGCCAATACAATGCCCGCCGACAAGACCAGGACGAAACGGTAAAAAATTCCATTTGCTGCCGGCGGCTTCTAATACATCAATAGTATCGATGCCAACGCGTTCAAAAATGACGGATAATTCATTAACCAGCGCAATATTTAAGTCTCGTTGCGTATTTTCAATGACTTTTGCAGCTTCCGCCACTTTAATGCTTGGCGCTTTGTGTGTACCGGCGACAATAATGCTGGAATACACTTGATCAACCAATTCTGCAACTTCAGGCGTACTGCCGCTGGTGACTTTTTTAATTTTGGTTAACGTATTAACTTTATCGCCTGGATTAATCCGTTCTGGACTATAGCCGGCAAAAAAGTCTTGGTTAAATTTTAACCCGGACACCTGCTCTAAAATCGGTACACAAACTTCTTCTGTGGTGCCAGGATACACTGTGGATTCATACACAACAATATCGCCGCGTTTTAATACCTTACCAATTGTTTCACTGGCTTTTTGCAAAGGCGTTAAATCCGGGCGATTAACCTTATCAATTGGAGTTGGTACAGTAACAATAAAGAAATTACTGTTTTTTAATTCAGCTAAGTCTGTAGTAAATTTGAGGTGTGTCGCTAATTTTAATTCTTGCGGACTGACTTCTAAAGTGTGATCCGCACCACTTGCTAATTCATCAACGCGTTTTTGTTGAATATCAAAACCGATGACTTTTCTTTTTTTACCAAATTCTACCGCAAGGGGTAATCCAACGTAACCTAATCCGATGACCGCGATATTTACATTTTCTAATTTCATACTAATCCTATTTTTATTCAAGAAAGCGACAACATTAAAACGATTTTTAAGCGCACTTTCTTTGGGATAATAATTTGCTCTATTGTAAATCCGATCAAGGCAAAACAACAAGTTATATCCCATAATTCATGCTTTAATTTCTATACGATTTTTTGACCGCACTTTGAGTCGAGCATTTGAGGTAATCAAAAAATAGGAATTTCTTACTAAAATCGTATGTAGGCATGATTTCACCTTGATTTTTTCAGAAAAAAGAGTAAAATCCACAGGCTTTTTGTCTATATATACAGAGAAAAAAGTAAGCATTCCCACTCCTTCGATGTGGGTTTTCTTTTCGTAATTATTATTTAGAGGAAGGTTATGGTAACCATTCGTTTAACTCGTGGCGGAGCTAAAAAACGCCCATTTTATCAAATCGTTGTAGCTGACAGTCGTTGCCCGCGTGACGGTCGTTTTATCGAGCGTGTTGGCTTTTTCAACCCATTAGCGACAGGTCAAGCGGAACGTTTACGTGTCAACTTAGATCGCGTTAACCACTGGGTTGGTCAAGGCGCATCTTTGTCAGATCGCGTTGCATCTTTGGTAAAAGAAGCACAAAAAGCGGCTTAATCGCAGATTTTGATCGTTTTTAGAGGTGAATAATCATGGCTCAACAAAGAATTGAAGTCGTTGGCAAATTAGGTTCAACATACGGTATTCGAGGTTGGTTGCGGATTTATTCATCCACTGAATATGCTGAAAGCATTTTTGACTATCAACCTTGGTTTTTAAAAATCAAAGGACAATGGCAACCAACAGAGCTGGAAAGCTGGAAACATCATAACCACGAATTAATTGTTAAATTAAAAGGGGTGAATGATCGTGAAGCCGCGCAAATTCTAGCAAATGTTGAGATCGGTGTGGATTTATCCGTTTTCCCGCAACTAGAGGAAGGCGATTATTATTGGCATGATTTAATTGGTTGCCAAGTGGTAAATTTACAAGGTTATGCCATGGGAACAGTTTCTGAAATGATGGAAACTGGGTCTAATGATGTGTTAGTCGTACGTGCTAATGCGAAAGATGCTTTTGGTAAACAAGAACGGTTAATTCCGTTTTTATATGAACAAGTAGTTAAAAGAGTAGATCTCACCACAAAGACTATTGAAGTGGATTGGGACGCTGGTTTCTAACCTCAGGTAGGTTGTATGGCGTTTGCTGTAACATTTTGACACAGGATAATTAAAATGTGGATTGGGATTATTAGTCTTTTCCCTGAAATGTTTAACGCTATTACAGATTTTGGGGTCACAGGACGCGCAGTTAAACAACATCTGCTGCATATTCAATGTTGGAATCCACGTGATTTTACATTGGATAAGCATAAAACGGTCGATGATCGTCCTTATGGTGGCGGTCCCGGAATGCTGATGATGGTTCAACCATTACGTGATGCAATTCGAGCGGCTAAAGCGGCAGCAGGAGAGGGTGTAAAAGTGATTTATCTTTCACCCCAAGGACGTAAACTTAATCAAGACGGTGTGCAAGAGTTGTCACAATATCAAAAAATGATTTTGGTTTGTGGTCGTTATGAAGGCATTGATGAACGTTTGATTGAAACCGAAATTGACGAAGAATGGTCAATTGGAGATTACGTACTTACCGGTGGAGAATTGCCTGCAATGACGTTGATTGACGCAGTTGCAAGGTTTATTCCTGGTGTATTAGGCAAACAAGCCTCGGCACAAGAAGATTCTTTCGCTGCAGGATTATTGGATTGCCCACATTATACCCGACCGGAAGTTTTGGATGATTTATCTGTACCGCCTGTACTGATGTCTGGCAATCACGAAGAAATTCGTAAATGGAGATTAAAAAAATCTCTTGAACGGACGTGGCTAAGACGCCCTGAGCTATTGGAAAGCCTAGCTCTGACTGACGAACAACGCAAACTGCTTAAGCAGATTAAAGCTGTAAGCAGTGAAATCAGTTAACACTAGGATCTTAGAAGGATTATTCAAATGAGTAACATCATTAAACAAATCGAACAAGAACAATTAAAACAAAACGTACCTAGCTTCCGCCCAGGTGATACTTTGGAAGTGAAAGTATGGGTTGTTGAAGGTAGCAAACGTCGTTTGCAAGCATTCGAAGGCGTGGTTATTGCAATTCGTAACCGTGGCTTGCACAGTGCCTTTACTTTACGTAAAGTGTCTAACGGTGTGGGTGTTGAGCGTGTATTCCAAACTCACTCTCCGGCAGTGGACAGCATCAGCGTGAAACGTAAAGGTGCAGTACGTAAAGCGAAACTTTACTATCTACGTGAACGTTCAGGTAAATCTGCACGTATCAAAGAACGTCTTGGCGAATAATTTTCGTCAAAACAAAGGCTTGGAAATTCCAAGCCTTTTCTTTTGGTAGTGTTATTATCGTTTAAGAACCAATAATACCGCCATCTTCTTTTTGAATAACGACCGTTGCTGAACGCGGGCGCGTTTTTCCTGTGTTATCTGGCCAAGTAGAAATTGCGGTAACCTGATCCGGTTCAGTCACCCCACTATCCGGTTCACCAGGATGCTGAATATTAATAAACATCGTTTTATTATCTGGTGTAAATGCAATCCCGGTAACTTCACAACCATTTGGCGCTGTCAAGAAACGTTTAAACTCGCCTTGCTCTGGAATAACCGCCAACATTTGATTGTTTCCCATCCCTTCATAGGCTTTTTGGTTGATCGTACTTGAAGATACGTCTGTTTGCACCCAAAGTATGCCGTTATTATCAAAACGTAAGCCATCTGGGCTACCAAAATCGTCGCCTTTTACGCTATTTTCTCCTTTTAATTTATTGCCACCTAATGCAAAAATATCCCAAGAGAACGTTTCTGAAAGGAAATCTTGATCTTTTTCTTGCCAACGAATGATATGACCGTAATTATTTTTTACTCGAGGATTTGCTGCATCGGTTCCGGCATTGCCTTCCGTACCGCGCTTTGAGTTATTAGTGAGCGTACAATAAACGCTGCCAGTTTGGTAAGGATCGATAGCAATCCATTCTGGACGATCCATTTTCGTTCCACCCACTACATCCGCTGCCATACGGGTTTTCACCAAAACGTCCCCTTGGTTGGCAAATCCGTTTTCGGTAGTCAATCCCATTTGGCCATGTACTAACGGTCGCCATTCCCCCGTGTTATCTTCCTTGAAATGTGCTACATAAAGTGTCCCTTCCTCTAATAATCTCATATTGGCAGTGCGATCATTTGGGTTATACGTATTTTTAGAGACAAATTTATAAATATATTCAAATTGTTGATCATCCCCCATATAAACCACCGCATGACCGTCTTTTGACAGGGTCAACATTGCCCCTTCATGTTTAAAACGTCCAAGTGCGGTATGTTTTACCGGTGTTGAATTAGAATCAAGGGGATCGATTTCTACGATCCAACCAAAACGATGTGGTTCATTCGGGTTTTTATCTGTATTAAAACGCTCATCAAACTCATTCCAACGATATTTATCTTCCTTCTCTTTTTTCATAATCCCATAACGCTTATCGAGCGCAGTGAAATTATCCGATTCCCGCACGAAAATATCACTCCAGTTTTCTTCACAAGTAAGATAAGTTCCCCAAGGTGTTTCTCCGTTAGCACAGTTTTGCATCGTACCAAGTACTAATTCACCCAATGGATCAGCAGCAGTTTTCATTAAATCATTATTTTTCGCAGGTCCCGTTAATGTCATCGGTGTATGCGGCGTAATACGTCTGGCGTATTTAGAGGGACGTACCACTTCCCATTGTTGATTAACTTTTTTAATTTCAATAACAGAAATCCCCATTGCATTTTGCGATTTTTTCACTTTTTCGAGTGACCAGGTTTTATCACCATCAGGGAAAAGTAATCCATTATCAATATATTCATGATTCATTACCAGCAAACCATGTTCATTGCCATTTTCAGCAAAAGGAAAATATGCCATCCCATCATGGTTCATCCCTGCTTGTACCGCTTGTTCATCTGCGCTATTTGATGCATCCGGCTTAAATTCAGGGCTATTATTTACGATACCAACCGGATCTCCCCAAGCATAAAATGCTTTAGCAGAATAACCATTGGGAACGATAACATGATCTTCAGTAGAAAAAGGAACAGAGGTGAAATTAAGTGCGGTGATTTTTCGAATGGTTATTGGTGTTGAGGTATTAGTATTTGCGAAAGCATGGCGACTACCAAAAGCGGCGGGGAATAATGCAATGGCGCCGAGCGCTCCGCCAAGTTTTAACATCTTTCGTCTAGAAATATTTACTTCTACAACCTCCGACATCAAACGATTATCCGAAGGATTCATCACCACATTTTCTTGTACTGAATTAGTCATACTAGTTTGCTCCTGTAAAGATAAATAAGTAGTAGGGTTTTATCTAGAGCAAAAGTCTATAAAGAAATTATGACAGTTTAATGACAAGGGAACATATCGATTTGAAAGCCTAGAACATAAATATAAAAAGAGGGGAAATTTCTTTCCCCTTAAATTATCAATGCCGACGCTCTTGTTCTTCGTCAAAATCGTCTTCATCATCAAAGAATTCACCATCTTCGCCATATTCATCATCTTCGGCGTTTGGATCTTCAAAATAGGTTCCCCAACCGTCATAAATACCACCAAATTTATTGATTAACGGGAGCAATTCTTTTTGTTGGGCATCAATAATTTCGGCTTTTAAGTGGACTTCGCTGATAATGTCAAAACAGAAAATTGCTTTTCCGTTGTCATCTTCAAATTCTTCCGCTTCCGATACTTCATAGCCGGCTTTAAAGGCATCCACTGCAATTTTTTCTAATTTATCAAAATCATAATGGGCAATATGATGTTCAATAATATAAAGAGCATCAGGATTACTACCATCATTTAATAAATCATGAATAATTTCTCTGGTTTCTTCCTGTAATTGTTTCATTTCCGACATAATCAGCCTCCTCAATAAGATTTAGCGCATTGTAGCATTATTTTTTGCCGCAAATAAAAAAATCTTCCCGTTTGAGAAGATTTTTTATGTTGAAACACCATGGATTATTTTTTCAATAAATCACGAATTTCAGTTAGTAATTTTTCTTCATTAGAAGGCTCGGTTGGGGCTTCTTCTGCCGGTTTTTTCAATTTATTTAATGCTTTGATCATCATAAAGATAGCAAACGCGATAATCACAAAATCAAAGATATTTTGAATAAATACACCGTAATTTAAACTTACCGCCGGTGTTTCACCAACAGCTTCCTGCAATACGATTTTAAGATCTTTGAAATCTACGCCACCGGTTAAAATACCTAATACCGGCATAACCACATCAGCAACTAATGAACTAACGATTTTACCGAAAGCGCCACCGATGATCACACCGACAGCCATATCAACAACGTTACCACGCATCGCGAATTCGCGAAACTCTTTAATAAAACTCATAAATGCTCCTAAAAATTAATCTGTCTTTTGACCGCGACTATTATAAAAATTTTCTCCGATAAGTATAGTATATTTACATAAATTTAAATAAAAAATGAACTTGGTTGGAACAATTTTTCGATATCCGGAATAAATTTCTTATCACTCACATACACGATTACATGATCCTTTTCTTTAAAAATTAAATTTTTACTGGCAATAATTACTTCATTATCACGGAAAACTGCGCCGATAATCGCACCAACCGGCAATTTAAGCTCACTGATTTTTCGTCCAACCAATTGGGAACTATTTTCATCGCCATGTACCACAATTTCCAAAGCTTCTGCAACACCGTGACGCAGCGATACCACGCCGGCAACATCCCCCTTGCGAATATGCCCGAGCAATGCAGAAATGGTTGCTTGTTGTGGCGAAACCGCAATATCAATGGTTCCGCCTTGAATGATGTTGATATATGCCATGCGCTGAATAAGTACCATGGCTTTTTTCGCACCAAGACGTTTTGCCAGTAATGCTGACATAATATTGGCTTCATCATCACTGGTTAATGATAGAAAAACATCAATATTTTCAATATGTTCTTCAAATAATAAGGATTGATCAGAGGCATCGCCACAAAAAACTAGGGTTTTCGACAATTTTTCCGCCAGCTGAGTGGCGCGCTCCTGGTTACGCTCAATTAATTTGACCGAACAAGATTCCTCAAGGCGTTTCGCCACGCCCATACCAATATTACCACCGCCCGCAATCATGACTCGCTTATAGGGTTTTTCTAGGCGTTGCAATTCGCTCATTACTGCCTTGATATGAATGGTTGCACAAATAAACGTCACTTCATCACCAGCCTCCACAATAGTTGAACCTTGCGGGCGAATAACTTTATCTTGGCGCAAAATGGATACGATTCGGCAATCAATATGCGGCATATGATCTTTCAAGGTGGATAAAGCATAGCCGACCAACGGTCCACCATAATAGGCTTTTACCACCACAATACTAATGCGCCCGTCGGCAAAATGGGAAACCTGTAATGCCCCGGGATAATCGATTAAGCGCACAATTTCTTCCGTGACCAAATTTTCCGGCGAAATAATATGATCAATCGGAATGACATGAGATTGAAATAATTTCTCTTTTTCACGAATATATTCCGCGCCACGAATGCGCGCAATTTTAGTTGGCGTATTAAATAAAGTATAAGACACTTGGCAGGCGACCATATTGGCTTCATCGGAACTGGTGACCGCCACCAACAAATCCGCATCCGCAGCGCCGGCTTCGCGTAAGACACGCGGCGAAGATGCCGAACCGGTCACCACGCGTAAATCATGTTTGTCTTGTAAACTGTCCAAGCGTGCAGCTTCATTATCCACCAAGGTAATATCATTGTCTTCGCTGACTAAATTTTCCGCCAAGGTAGAACCTACCTGTCCGGCGCCTAAGATGATGATTTTCATGTTATTCTCTCTCTAGACGTAGGGGATGAATGCCAATATTTGCTGAATTTAGACCGCACTTTAAGCGTTCAATTTGTTGGCAAATGCTCTCGGTCACCGCATTGGCTTGCGCCAGTTTATCCGGCGTAATGCCGGCAGGCGTTTGGTTAAACAATATTGCCTCTAACAAACGTTCGGCGTGCATCCCATCGCGACAATAATGCAATACGCCCACTTCGTCAAATAAAGTAGCGACCATACTGATTTTCGTGGTTGCAATGCCCAATGCGCCATCTTCACCACCAAATTGGCGAAATAACGCCTGCGGCGGAAATCCGCCACACGCCAAAAAGAAAGCGCGGCGGAATACCACATTTCCCCCACAAGTCATGCACATATGCTGCCAAGCATAAGCAAAATTCGGGTGTTCTAAATACCGCGATGGCATATTCACCGGCGTTAGCGCTAAACGTACCACGCTAACTTCCGGTCGAAAGGCAAAAACACCACTTGCGACCTCCAGCGCCCCATCTTCATAAGCATCATCAGCGTCTAAAAATGCAATAAATTCGACCGCACTTTGCAGCGCGCCCCAATTGCGTGCGCGAGCAACGCCACCATTACTCGGTAATTTTTCCACTCGAATTTTAGCCGGAAATTGAGCGCGCAATTGACAGGCAAGGGCATGGGTTTGATCCGTCGATCCGTCATCAATTAACCACAACGTACCTAAATAGGGCTGGCGCAAAACGGAATGCACCGCGCGAGTTAAGGTCGTTTCACAGTTGTAACAAGGAATGATGACATCAATCAACGGAAATTCCATGGCTTACCCCACTTTTCGTAATTTTGCGTAATAAAATCCGTCGCCGCCATCTTCTGTCGGAAACAATTGAATTTCGCCTTGTTGCAGCGGATCAAGGAAAGGCAAAGGCTCGCGCTTGGCATCGCTATGACGTTGCAAAAAATGCGCGATTTGCTGACAGTTTTCTTCCGGTAACAGGGAACAGGTGGCATATAGCAACACACCGTTCGCTTTTAATTTCGCCCACAATGCATCTAAAATCTGTCCTTGCAACGCCACTAAAGCCGCAATATCGCTTTCTTGTCGTAACCATTTAATATCCGGATGGCGGCGAATTACGCCGGTTGCCGAACAAGGCGCATCGAGCAAAATTCGATCAAATTGCACCGCGCTTTGTGTCGCATTTGAGGCTAAATGAAAATGATCCTCAATTTGTGCCAACCATTGTTGCGGTTGGGCCGCATCACCACAAATCACTAATGCTTGCTGCTGCATTCGGGCTAAATTTTCCTTTACGCGTACCAAACGTCCCGCTTCCACATCAAGAGCAACCACTTTTGCTTGCGGCGCCAACTCTAAAATATGTGTCGTTTTTCCGCCCGGCGCGGCACAAGCATCCAGAATCAATTCGTCATTTTGCGCTTGCAATAATAGTGCTGACCATTGTGCAGAAAGATCTTGTACCGTGACCCAACCTTGGGCAAAATTTGGCAAATTTTGCACCGCACTTGGTTGTGCCAAACGTAGGGCTTGCGGATGCGCTGTGGTTGATGCGCTAATCTCTTGTTGTGCTAATAGTTGACGATAATTTTCGGCGTTACAATGTTGCTTATTCACTCGCAACCACATCGGCGGTTTTTGATTATTGGCTTGTACAATATCTCGCCAATGCGGGTAGGCTTTTTTTAATCGATTGACCAACCATTCCGGATGCAAGGTTTGCCAATGTTGATCCACTTTTGCTAATAATTGTGCTTGTTCACGTAAAAAACGACGTAATACCGCATTCACCAAACCGCGAAAACTGTCAGCTTTTAAGGCGGACGTGGCGTTGACCACTTCATCTACTGCTGCATGAGGCGGAATGCGGGTGTAAAGTAATTGATACAAACCTACAAGCAACAAACAATGCACAATGCGCATTTTACCTTTTAGCGAGCGATCGACTAATAAACTAATTAATTTTTCCAAGCGTGGCAAAACGCGGCAAACGCCAAAGCAGATTTCTTGTAGCAGCGGAAAATCTTGCGCTTTGACTTGTGCTTGATGTTCGGGCAACAATGATGACAACGATTGCCCTTGATCTAATACTTGTGAAATGATCTTTGCCGCCAGCGCACGTACGGAAAGTGCGGTGCTTTTTTGCGATGTTTTTACGCGCTGTTTATTTACTGGGCGAACCGTTGTTTTCATTATGCCAACACCTTACCAACGTTAAACCAATCCGCACGACCATTGAGTAAATCTTGTGCGGACATAGGTTTTTTCCCCGCCGGTTGCAATTGAGTTAAATTTAACACACCTTGACTTGTGGCAATTTGGATCCCTTTTTTGTCGGCAGCGATAATGGTTCCTGCCGCTTTATCTTGATGTGGCAATACCTGTGCCTGATAAACTTTTAAGGTTTGCGCATTACCTTGTTCATCTTGCGTGGAAAAATAACAAATTGGCCATGGATTAAAAGCACGGATATTGCGCTCTAACTGTGCTGCCGGCATATTCCAATCTAATTTTGCTTCTTCTTTGCTCAATTTCTCTGCGTAATTAGCGGCATTTTCATCTTGTGGCTGCGCGACAAATTGCTGCTGTTCCAATCCATTTAGCACTTCAAGTAATGCAGGTGGCGCCATTTCGGCTAATTTGGCATATAAATCGACAGAAGTTTCTGTCGGGGTAATATCGCAAACCACCTTGTGCAACATGGCTCCAGTATCCAATCCTTCATCCATTTGCATAATAGTGACACCAGTTTGCGCATCGCCTGCCCAAATGGCGCGTTGAATCGGTGCAGCACCGCGCCAACGTGGTAGTAAAGAACCATGCACATTTAAACAACCCAAACGTGGCGCTACTAATATCGCTTTCGGCAAAATTAATCCATACGCCACAACTACCATCACATCCGCATTGAGCGCCTGCAATTCGGCTTGCGCTTCTGCTTTACGCAAAGATTTCGGTTGATAAACAGGAATGTGATGTTGCTCGGCTAATAATTTGACCGCGCTGGCTTGCAGTTTTTTTCCGCGTCCTGCCGGTTTATCCGGTTGAGTATAAACCGCAATCACGCGATGGGGTGAGTCTAACAGCGCTTGCAGATGTTGCGCTGCAAAATCCGGCGTACCGGCAAAAATAATATTTAATGGTTTCATCATGTTCTAGGTTACGGAAAATAAAAGGTGGGAAACTCCCACCAACATCGATTTTATTGCCTCGGCGCGCGGAGGATTATCACCGTTTTGCCGCTTGTTTTTGCCATTTGATAAGTTTTTCTTTCATGCGTTGACGTTTCAACGGAGAAAGATAATCGGCAAACACAATACCATTTAAATGATCGATTTCGTGTTGAATACAGATGGCAAGCAAATCCTCCGCTTGCAATACAAATTCTTCCCCTTTTCGATTTAGCGCTTTGACCGTTACTTTCTCTTTGCGCGGCACCAACGCACGCAATCCCGGTAGCGACAAGCAGCCTTCTTCAATCCCAGTTTCACCGCAACTTTCGATAATTTCAGGGTTGATCAACACTAATTGATTTTGTTTATCACCTTCAATATCAATGGTAATAATGCGTTGATGAACATCAACTTGAGTTGCCGCCAAACCAATACCTTCCTCTTGATACATGGTGTCAAACATATCATCAATAAACTGATCCAATTTTTCATCAAACACTTCTACCGGTTTGGCAATGGTTTTTAATCGCTCGTCCGGATAAATCAATACATTTAATAATGCCATAGGTTTCCTTTGTTAATCTCTAAAATTGTTGAATTGGAATGGCTGTCCCAATTCGGCAGCTTTGACTAACTGAATTGTCGCTTGCAAATCGTCACGGGATTTGCCTGTAACGCGCACTTGCTCCCCTTGAATTTGGGTTTGCACTTTCAGTTTTGCGTCTTTAATTAATTTGGTAATTTTTTTCGCCATCTCGGTCTCAATACCTTGTTTTAGCTTAATTTCTTTGCTATACAATTTTCCGTGATGTTCGCTTTCCGCCGGAATATCCAACGAACTATGTTCGATGCCGCGTTTTACGCAAGAACCGATTAAAATTTCAATTAATTGTTCCAATTGGAAATCTGATTCTGTGGTCAATTTGATAGTTTCGCTTTTTTCGTTTAATTCAATCACTGCTTCAACGCCGCGAAAATCGTAACGCGTACTTAATACCCGATTGGCATTTTCCACCGCATTGCGTACTTCGTGTAAGGTAATTTCTGACACAATATCAAATGAAGGCATACTTATCTCCCCTTATTTATTGCTTGTACTTTATCATTCGCACTTAAAATACATAAAAGTGCGGTCAAGTTTGTAAAGTTTATCACAATTTGCGCCTGTTGTTGTACCTTTGGTTTCGCATGATATGCTACGCCCAAATCCGCCACTTGCATCATCGCCAAATCATTGGCACCATCGCCGATTGCCACCGTATTGCCCGCGGGAATGGCAAATTGCGCCGCTAATTGCTGTAACGTGTTAGCTTTATACGCGGCATCCACCACATCGCCCTGCACTTGACCGGTCAAACGCCCGTCAATAATTTCAAATTGATTGGATACCGCATAGTCCAAATTCAATAAGGTTTTTAAATAATTCGCGAAATAGGTAAATCCACCAGAAGCAATCGCGGTTTTCCAACCGTATTGTTGTAGGCCTTGAATGGTTTCTTTTAAGCCCGGCATTAAGGGTAAATTCTCCCGCACCTGTTGCAAAATCGTTTCCGGCGCATTTTTTAAGGTACCAACGCGGCGACGTAAACTTTGTTCAAAATCTAATTCGCCACGCATCGCGCGTTCAGTAATTTCCGACACGAGTTCACCAGTACCTGCCAATTTAGCAATTTCGTCGATACATTCGATTTGAATAATGGTGGAATCCATGTCCATCACCAACAATCCGCCTTGTTGCAAACTTGGAGTAAAATCCATGCGGGCGCAATCTAGGGAAAATTCATGTGCATTTTCCACCCATTTTGCCTGCCATTGACCGCGCAATAGCACGACTGTATTTTGCGCGACATTCCATGCCTCAAAAATCACAAAATTTTCACCGCACTTTTGTTGAAATCGTTGCAATAAAGCAAGATCGAGCGACTCACCATAAACAATAAAGTGATCTTTTCCCTCGGTTGTATTTTGATTTGCTAAAAACGCGCAGGGAAATGACGTATAATGTTCAACAATGCGACGAAGATTTTGGGTATGAAGACTTTGTGTTTGCATAAGAAATCCTGTAAATTATTATCATTAATCGGCACATATTTTAGCCGATTTGTTCAGTTTTGGGGAAAATAACTTGTATTTAACAAAAGAAAAATTGCTGAAAACCATGCTGATTGTCAGCATTATCGGATTTTGCTGCGTTGTTTTGGGCGTGATTTTATTCGGTGTCCAACAATTCAAAATCGGATCGCAACTTGCCAGCGTAAAACAGGTTTCTCATTTGTCACATTTATTGGTACGCCAACAAGCTAATTTATTTTCTATGTTATTGGTCAATGATGCCAAAACGGAACAATTAACGGAAAATTTGGATAATTTCAGCAAAGAAAATTTTGTTATCGATGCCTCTATTTATAGCAATGCTGGCGAATTATTAGCGCAAAGCAGTCATTCCATCAATACACGTTATCAACTGGGTTTGGACGCCAATACCGATGTACCAACCGGTACGCAACAAATTGTCGAACCGATTTATTCGCCAAATGGCATTGAGGGCTTTTTACGCGTTACCTTTGATGCCAAATACGGTCAAACGACGCAAAGTAAAATCAACCAGATTTTTCACCAATTATATGGTGAATTAATCATCGTTTTTCTTGCTGGCATTGTGCTTGCCAGCTCCATCCACTATTTCCTTAGCCATTACCGTCGCGCGCACCGCAAAGCGCTTGAACCCAAACCAGTTGTCAAAATCAATAAAATCACTAACACGCTCAATTTTCATCGTCGTCGAAAACGTTTTGTTAAATAAACGACCGGGATTATTATAAAAGTGCGGTCAAAATTGGACCGGTTTTCGGTGCAATAATACTTGCACAATATATCCTATATCCAACAAAAAAGCCGAATAAGTTTCCTTTCGGCTTTTGGGCTTAAGCTCTATTTAAACACCACGAAATGGATAAACATGATGATATAAGATTAAAAATCAGATTCGATATAATTTATCTGCTGTTGATATTCTTTCGGTAAATAATCGTTAATTTCGTGCCAAGATAACGATACCTCAATTTCTCCCATCGCGAAGGGCCCAACTTCATAAGGCGCGTAAACAAAGGTAATTCCAAAATCTGAGAAATAGAATTGCTCAGAAAATACGAGATCTTGTTTATAAACAAATGGCTGACTGTTATCACCGGTCAGCTTGTACCATTCATCAACATATTGATTCCACAAATTCTCTTTTAATGCGACCTGTTCTTGCGGAGAAAATAAATCTGATAAGCTAATAATTTTGCGCTTATCAGTATCAATATTTAAATATTCGGTATGATACATTCCATGTGCGCCGCCGGTATAGCTATTATGAAACTGGGAAAATGTCACAATATTATTACGTTGCGAAACATAATTACTGTTCATCACTTCTGTATAACCCAAAGATGGATTCGCTTTTCCATCAGCTAGCATTGCTTCAAACATTTTTTGCAAAATATTCAATGCCATTTCCCGCTCTTTACCTTTTTCAATCTTAGGATAGGAAATTGGATTGCCTCGCTCATCAAACTCAATTCCCCAGTCTTGCACAAATTTAGTGTAAAGCAAGTCATTTAACCACGTAACATTGGTCTTCGGCATGGTCACCCCCAATTGTACCGGCGTGGCATCAATAAAATATTCCTCTTCCTCACCCGGTCCTCTTGTGTGCTTGACTACTTCTTTTTTATCAAAAATAGTCTCAATTTCGACTTTCAATGCTGGAAATTGTGATTTAACGTTTTCCAGCTCAGCTTTAGTTTGCGCTAACTCACTTTTCAACTGTGCAAGCTCCGATGTAGATTGTTGAGCTTGAGCAGTTGAATCACTTTTTTCTTTGTCATTACAAGCAGATAAAAAGATCACAGAAGAAATAGCAATGGCAATGAGGGACTTTTTCATAATGGCTCCTTAATTTATAGTCATTATTGAGTAAAAGATGAGATTTGCAGCAAAAAATGAAACACTTTCCGCATTATATCTGGCAAAACCGAAAAGTGAAATGGCAAAGTGCGGTCAAAATTGTAAATATTTTAACCGCACTTTAATGCTAAATTGAATTAACGCATAGTTACAAATTCTTCCGAACCGGTCGGATGGATTGCGACTGTATTATCAAAGTCCGCTTTGGTAGCACCCATTTTAATGGCAACCGCAAAGCCTTGGATCATTTCATCCACACCAAAGCCGATACCATGTAAGCCAACGATACGCTCATCTTTGCCCACGCAAATTAATTTCATACGGCAAGGCTGACGATGTTGAGTCACTGCGCTGTACATTGGGGTGAACGCAGATTTATACACTTTCACATTATCTGCGCCATATTGCTCAATTGCTTTTGGCTCGGTTAAACCGATGGTGCCAATTGGTGGATGGCTAAAAACAACGGTTGGCACTAAGTTATAATCTAAGTGTTCATTCGGTTTGTTGTTAAATAAGCGTTCGGATAAACGACGCCCTGCAGCAACTGCAACGGGCGTAAGCTCAATACCACCTTCAATAATATCGCCAACCGCATAAATGCCTTTCACGTTGGTATTTTGGTATTTATCCACTTTAATAAATCCGCGCGCGTTCGTTTCAACACCGGTCACAGAAAGATTAATCGCATCTGTTGCCGGTTCACGACCAATTGCCCAAATTAAGCAATCCACTTCTTGCGCACGTCCATCTTCTAATTTTAAAGTGAATGAACCGTCTGCATTTTTTACTACTTCCTGTGGGATTGCTTCAGTATGTAACTGAATACCATCAGTTTTCATCACCTCTAATAAGGTTTCAACAATGTAAGGATCGAAGCTGCGTAGCGGTGCATGGCGACGAACGAATAAATGGGTTTCTACACCAAAACTGTTCATCACGCCGGCAAGTTCCACTGCAATATAACCGGCACCAACCACAGCAACGCGTTTTGGCAGACTGGTTAAAGCAAATACACCATCAGAATCAATACCATATTCTGCGCCCTTAATAGTTGGACGCGTTGGACGACCACCAGTGGCAATTAAAATATGATCGGCGGTAATTAATTCCCCGTTCACTTCTACCGTGTTAGCGTTGACAAACTTGGCAAATCCATTGATCACGTCAACTTGGTTTTTGGTAAAGACATTTTGATAAGACGTATGAATACGACTGATATAAGCTTGGCGACTTTCGACTAATTTACTAAAATTGAATTGATTTACGCTAACATCAAACCCATAATCCGGCGCATAATGATTAATCGCTTCCGCCACTTGTGCGCCATACCACATCACTTTTTTCGGTACACAACCGACATTCACACAAGTTCCACCAATGTGTTTTGCTTCGATAATCGCACATTTTTTGCCATAACTTGCTGCGCGGTTAATAGAAGCGATACCACCACTGCCGCCGCCAATAGAAATATAATCATAATGTCTTGTCATTTTCTTCTCCTTACTGGACTTAAATTTTATTGTCTATTTTGCACGAATACAACACAAAGACAAACTGGCTGAATAAATCAATTTAATCGGTAATTTCTTCAATTATTCCGGTGTAATCCAGTTTACCGACCAACCGCCGGTCCCTTCTGGCACCAAAGTGCGGTGTAAATAAGGCAAGATTTCTTTCATTTGTGCCTCCAAGGTCCATGGCGGATTGATCACAATCATGCCACTGGCGGTCATACCGCGCTGTTCTGAATCAGGACGCACCGCTAATTCAATTTGCAAGATTTTGCGAATGCCGGTGGCTTCTAATCCTTTAATAATACGTTTGGTATGCTGACGTAGTACTACCGGATACCAAATGGCGTAAATGCCGGTGGCAAAGCGTTTATAGCCTTCTTCAATCGCTTGTACCACCAAATCATAATCCTCCTTCATTTCATAAGGCGGATCAATTAATACCAGCCCACGTCGCTCTTTCGGCGGCAAGGTAGCTTTTAATTGTTGAAAACCGTTATCCCGTTTAGTGGTAATATTGTCATATTGTTTAAAATTATTGCGCAATAATGGATAATCCGTTGGGTGCAATTCGGTCAGTAGCGCACGATCTTGCGGGCGGAGTAAATTTGCGGCAATCAGTGGCGAACCGGCATAATAACGCAGATCTTTTCCACCATAATTCAGCTTTTTAATTAATTGCACATAGCGCGCTACGTCTGGCGGAAAATCCTCTTGCTGCCAAAGGCGCCCAATTCCTTCTTGATATTCCGCGGTTTTTTCCGCTTCTTCGGAAAACAAACGATATTGCCCTACGCCGGAATGGGTATCCAAATAATAAAAGCCTTTTTCTTTTTGGCTCAAATTTTCCAAAATTAACATTAATACGATATGTTTAACCACATCGGCATGGTTGCCTGCGTGGAAACTGTGACGATAACTCAGCATAATTTTGCCTTTTTAAAATGAAGAAAAAACAGACCGCACTTGATCAAAGTGCGGTGCTTTTTTAGGTTAAATTAGAATAATTCTTGACGTTCATATTGTTGCGGCGGCAAATGGCTTGGCGCAGAACTTCCACCGCTATTACGATTATTCATCTGATCGACGCGACGTTGCAATTCCGGCGGTACATAATAGCCTTTTTGCGGATCATAACCGTCAATAGAATAACCGCGCTCTTGGACATAAGCCCGTTTAGGCTCGGTACCTTTAATGAAATATTCTGTCATTCCGCCACTGCTGGATAATAAGCCAGAACCGCTGTGAATACGTTTTTCCACAATGTTTGCCGGCAATGGAAGGGTGCGTTCCGGAATATCTTTTAAAGTGGCTTTCATATAGGAAATCCACGCTGGCATCGCAGTAGATGCGCCGGCTTCACCACGTCCTAATACGCGTTTATTATCATCAAAACCGACATAAACCGCCGTGGTGAAATTCGCACCAAATCCGGCATACCATGCCACTTTTGAATTGTTGGTGGTACCGGTTTTGCCGCCAATATCAAGACGTTTAAACTCATTTGCCATACGCCAGCTGGTCCCTTTCCAAGATTGACCTTTTTCACCATATACCGCAGAGGTGAGGGCGCTACGAATTAAAAAGGCAAGTTCACCACTAATCACCCGTGGCGCATACTTGACTTGCGTTTCAGCGGTTTTTGCATCAGCCATCAAATCGACATCTTCTTTGACCGCTTTATTGGCAACATCCAATTCCGGCACTTCAGGTACTAAATCTGCTTGCGGATCCACTTCTTCCCCGTTTGTTGCGCTATCTGTTGCTTGCAAATCCCCCCCGGTGGCGAGCGCTTCATCGGTGTTTTTAAACCCGTCTAATTTTTCCGTTTCCCCATAAACAACTGGAAGTTCATCGCAAGTAATACAGGCAATTTTCGGGTTAGCAACAAACAATTCTTGACCGTTGTCGTCAATAATTTTATCAATCAAATACGGATCCACTAAGAAACCGCCATTATCAAATACAGCATAAGCGCGCGCCATTTCTAATGGCGTAAAAGATGCTGCGCCCAATGCCAAGGCTTCACTAGCAAAATATTGTTCACGTTTAAAACCGAAACGTTGCAAGAAATCAGCCGTAAAATCAATACCAGCCATTTGCATCGCGCGAATCGCAATCATATTTTTTGATTGTCCGAAACCAACACGCAAACGTAACGGTCCGTCATAACGGTTCGGCGAGTTTTTAGGCGCCCATACATCTTGCCCCGGTTTTTTGATCACAATCGGCGTATCTTGCAACACGCTAGATAAAGTCAAGCCTTTTTCCAACGCGGCAGCATAAATAAAGGGTTTAATTGAAGAACCCACTTGCACCAAAGATTGGGTCGCGCGATTAAATTTACTTTGTTCAAAGCTAAAACCGCCCACAATGGCTTCAATCGCTCCATTATCACTATTTAACGATACCAAAGCGGTGTTGGCTTCCGGAATTTGTCCTAATGCCCATTCTCCGTTATCCCGTTTGCGAATCCAAATTTGCTCATTAACTTTCGGCGTTCTTTTACCCGCCCAACGCATTGCCGCATTGGATAAATTGACATTTTCACCATTTGCTAACAACAAGGTTAAACCGCTTTTATTTGAATCCACGACTGCTGCAGGAACAAAGGGCGGTGAAAATGGTAAACGTTTTAAGAAGTCAGTAATTTTTTCCGTACTCCAGGCTTCTTCGCCCTTTTTCCACATAGCAGCGCCACCACGATAACCATGACGCATATCATAGTTAATCAAGTTGTCACGAACTGCTTTTTGCGCCTCTTCCTGATCTTTGGATAAAACCGTAGTATAAACTTTGTAACCGCTGGTATAGGCTTTTTCTTCACCAAAACGTTTTACCATTTCTTGGCGCACCATTTCGGTCACATAATCCGCACGAAAATCCAATTGCGCCCCATGATAACTGGCAACAATTGGTTCTTTGGATGCCTCATCATACTCCGCTTTGCTGATATAATTCATATCCAACATCCGCCCAAGTACCACATTGCGACGCTCTTCCGCCCGTTTAAGGGAATAGAGTGGGTTCATGGTAGATGGCGCTTTTGGCAGACCGGCAATAATCGCCATTTCTGATAAAGTCAATTGATTTAACTCTTTGCCAAAGTAAGTTTTTGCTGCCGCGGCAACCCCATAGGCACGATAACCTAAATAAATTTTATTTAAATATAATTCTAAAATTTCATCTTTGGTCAACGTATTTTCAATTTCGATAGCTAAAATTGCTTCTTTGGCTTTACGAATAATATTTTTTTCTGGCGTTAAAAAGAAATTTCGCGCCAATTGTTGCGTAATCGTACTTGCCCCTTGCGATGCGCCGCCTTGTGAAATTGCCACAGAAATGGCCCGCGCAATTCCGATAGGATCTAATCCGTGGTGGTCATAAAAACGACTATCTTCCGTTGCTAACACCGCTTCGACCAATTTTTTCGGCACATCAGCAAGTTTCACTGGAATACGACGTTGTTCACCTACTTCCCCGATTAACTTACCATCAGTAGTATAAATTTGCATCGGCTGTTGTAATTCTACCGTTTTTAAGCTATCCACATTGGGCAAATCTGATTTTAGCTGCACATAAAAAATACCACCCACAACACAGCCTAAAATAATCAATGTTAATAGCGAACTAAATATTAATTTTGCGATCCGCATCGAAAAATTCTCTCTTGTTTAATGCAAAGACGATAAAAATTCGAAAAACTTAATCCAATTCAAATTTCAATCTCGAATAAGTAACTTTAACTTAAACTCTTAGTATAAAGTTTACTGAGCAAAAACCAAAGCTAAATGTGTAGCTATAAGTGTAAAATAAGGTAAAGACTATGTTATTTTTTGGTGATTCTCCGTCAACGGAACTACAAGCAGGACTTTGGAAAATGGGTGAAAAATGGCAAATTTTGTGGTTTTATCCACAAAATCAACCGCACTTTATTCAAGTCGAATCGCTCTCGCTTAAAGATATTGAAGCAAAAATTTTGCAAAAATGTCCTCTGCTAGATGATCTGGATTTAAATTTTGTTTATGCCATACCAGCGCAATATGTTTGGCAAAAAACCGTGATATTGTCGCAATTTACTACTTTCGAAGAATGCGAACAACAATGCCGCTTTACGTTGGAAAAAGAACTGCCGGTACCGTTAAATAAAATCTGGTTTGATTTTCGCCCAATACCCTTAAAACAAGGTTTCCGCCTCGATATTTTTGCAATAAAAATAGAAACCGTGGCAGAATATTTCGCTGAATTTCTCCCCTTTCCGGTCACTGTTTTGGATAGTACCACCAATGCGATTATTCGTGCCTTTGAATATTGTTTGCAGCAAGAGAAAAAAGATAGCCTATTGATTTATCAAGATAATGAGCAAATTATTGCCATTCAACAAAAACCGCATGAACTTAGAGTCTTGCAAAAAAATGGAAAAAATTTGACCGCACTTTTTGAGCAATTTTGCAAACGTTACCAAGAAACGCCAACGCTTATTTATTTCCATAGCACAATTACGGTTACTGAACCGCTCCCGCAAGATTGGCAAATAATTGAATGCGATTTTCCTTTTATTGCGCTCGGTAATGCCTTATGGAAACGCGCGACGTTTGAGCCGAATTTATCCAACATGCAAGTGCCGACAGAGACCGACATGGACACATCTCATGTGCATTAATTTGTTACCTTGGCGACTTTATCAACATCAAGCGAAGAGGAAAACTTTTCTGTTTGCCCTCGTGATGGTACTTTTGTTAACACTGTTCATTTTTGGCTGGCTATTTTATCAAAATGAACAGCTTCAACAACAGCGTCGCCAAAAACAAGAAGATCTCAACCAACTTCACCAAAATTTAACTCATTTGCAGCAAGATATAGCACAATTTCGTCAACGTTATCAACCAAATGCAAAAGTGACCAGCTTTTCCACCCCCTCAGTTTTGCATTTATTGGAACACTTAGCGCAATTGCCACTTGAACAAGGCGAATTACAGCAACTGAAATTGGCGGAGCATCAATTGGTGATAAGTGGCAAGGCGGAAAATGCTGCGGAATTTGAAGGCTTGCAACAATATCTCAAACAGCATGTATTTGCCGGCGTAAAATTAACGCAATTTAATCCCACTCAAACGCAGATATTTTTTGAATTTCAATTACCATTGGAGGAAGAAAAATGACAACGTCTCCTTTAAATATTAATGGGTTATCAGCAAGCCGCTTGAATGGCATAAGTTGGTTAAACGATCCCAATAATTGGTTTGGCAAATTACTTAAATTACCCAGATGGCAACAATACGCCCTTTTGCTTACCATCAGTGGCAGCAGCTTGATTTTACCGATAATGAATTATTTTCAGTGGCAACAAGCACACACAAACCTTGAGCAGCGGCTTTTGCAACAACGCCATGAATTACAACAGCAACAACAGCGTTTGCGTCGCTTGCAACAACAATCTAACGCCGCGTTTCTTGCACCAGAACGCGCAGAAAGACTGACCAAGTTTAATCAACAAATGAATACCTTGTTGAAAGATCGATTACAAGTCCGGCGTAATCAATGGGAGTTTCATCAATTTCCCTTATTATCGTTGCAAATTCAAGGTAATTTTACCAATTTGTCGCAATTTTTGACCGCACTTTTAACGCAATACCCGGCGTTGAATGTAGTGAGTTTACACATTGAACGTGCGGATCAGGAGGCGGATTTTTCGATACAAAGTGAAATGACATTGCAATTTAAGGATAAATGATGAAATTTAGACGCTATTTACTCACATTTTTCTGCATAATCCCTACATTAACGCCAGCATCGGATCCCTTTGATCATCGTCAACGTCAAAGCGGAGCGCCAGCAGAAATAGAAATGGGAACTTCCTTTTGTCGACGTAATGTTGCCACTATTGCGCCGCAAACACCAATAAACCAGTTAAAAATTATCGGCGTTATTATCCAATCCGAACAGTCACAAGTGCTGTTTTCTTCGTCAGGACAAGCCATTATCAGCGCCTCCAAGGGCGATAATATCGGGCAGGAGCAAATGCAAATTGCAGAGATTTCAACACAGCAAATTCAATTATTAAACTGGCAAAGCCGAACCGATTGTCAGCAGGTAGAAACAGTTTCATTAAAATTCTAGGATAAGGTGTGTAAAAAATGAGGTCATTTGCTTTTAAGTGCGGTCTGTTTTTTCTGTGTTTTTCCACCGCCTTTGCGGCAAGCAGTAATACGTTGGGGCAACAACGTTTTAATATTCGCTTAAAACAAGCACCGCTGGTGGCAACCTTGCAACAATTGGCACTGGATCACCAAACCAATTTAATTATTGATGACGAATTAGAGGGTACAATTTCCTTACAGCTCAATGCCACCAATTTAGATCAGCTACTACATTCTGTCGCGAAAATTAAGCAACTGAATTTGTGGCAAGAAGATGGTATTTATTACTTAAATCAAAAAGATAATGAATTAAATAAGGATGTTTCAACAACCGATGCCTTTGACCGTTTTCCATCGTTACAAGCGCCGGAGGCTGTTCCTACACTTGTCACAACCTCAATTAAATTGCATTATGCCAAGGCATCGGAGGTGATGAAATCCTTAACCGGAGGGAGCGGTTCTTTGTTATCTGCCAATGGAAATTTAACCTTTGATGATCGCAGTAATTTATTGTTAATCCAAGATGAAAAGCCCATTGTCAATCAAATTAAAAAGCTGGTGGCGGAATTGGATAAACCCATTGAACAAATTGCCATTGAAGCGCGTATCGTGACTATTAGTGATGAAAATTTAAAAGAGCTTGGCGTGCGCTGGGGCATTTTTAATCCATCCGGCAACAGTCATAAAATGGGTGGCAGCTTAGAAGGCAACGGTTTTACGTCAATTGCTGAACAACTGAATGTCAATTTTGCTTCGCCTACTACGCCTGCCGGTTCAGTGGCGCTGCAAGTAGCAAAAATTAATGGGCGTTTATTGGATTTGGAACTAACTGCCTTGGAACGGGAAAATAATGTGGAAATTATTGCCAGTCCGCGTTTGCTGACTACCAACAAAAAAAGTGCCAGCATTAAACAAGGGACGGAAATTCCTTATGTGATCACTAATGGTGATAATGATACACAATCGGTGGAATTTCGTGAAGCTGTGCTGGGCTTGGAAGTCACGCCGCATATTTCGCAAGGTAATACTATTTTATTGGATTTACTTGTCAGCCAAAATTCGCCAAGTGGCACGGTTGCCTATGGGCAAAGCGAAGTGGTGTCCATTGATAAACAAGAAATCAGCACGCAAGTTTTTGCGCATGATGGCGAAACTATTGTGCTGGGTGGTGTTTTTCACGATACGGTTAGCAAAGGTGTGGACAAAGTGCCACTGCTTGGCGATATTCCGGGACTTAAACGCCTATTTAGTCGCGAAAGTGAACGCCATCAAAAACGGGAATTGGTGATTTTTGTAACGCCGCATATTTTGCAACAAGGAAAACCTGTAGAAAAAATGGCTCGCACACCTATCCCCAAAATAGCGACGTCTAAAATTTCTGCATCTAAGAAAAACAACACTAAAAATCCATAAAAATGACCGCACTTTATTAGATGATGTTAAATAAATTCGCCAAAATATCAGC
Organism: [Pasteurella] aerogenes; assembly: GCA_900637275.1. Lineage (NCBI taxonomy): Bacteria > Pseudomonadati > Pseudomonadota > Gammaproteobacteria > Pasteurellales > Pasteurellaceae > [Pasteurella] aerogenes. Next base: position 1,654,033 of record LR134362.1, on the reverse strand, counting down.
TAATCTTGAAAAATTGCAAGATTACATTGAGATCAGGGCTATAAAATAGTAAAGTAACCAATTGTTCGTTCATTTCCTAAGTCAATCAAAAGGTGGAATATATGGGAAAAAGTGTTGTTATCCTCGGCGCTCAATGGGGCGATGAAGGAAAGGGGAAAATTGTTGATTTATTAACCGATCGGGTGAAATATGTAGTACGCTATCAAGGCGGTCACAACGCCGGTCATACGTTGATTATTAATGGTGAAAAAACCGTACTTCGTTTAATTCCATCTGGTATTTTGCGCGATAACGTGACCTGTTTAATTGGGAATGGTGTGGTGCTTTCGCCTTCGGCGTTGATGCAAGAAATGGGCGAGTTGGAAAGCCGCGGTATCAAGGTTCGCGAGCGTTTGTTGATTTCTGAAGCCTGTCCGTTGATTTTGCCTTATCATGTTGCGATGGATCATGCGCGTGAAGCGGCATTGGGTAAAAAAGCCATTGGCACGACCGGGCGCGGTATCGGTCCGGCGTATGAAGATAAAGTGGCGCGCCGCGGCTTACGTGTTGGCGATTTATTTGATCGCGATGCCTTTGCGGAAAAATTAAAAAATATTTTGGAATACTATAATTTCCAACTAGTTAACTACTATAAAGTTGAACCGGTAGATTATCAAAAAACCTTAGATGATGTGTTGGCGGTTGCTGATGTGATCACCTCTATGGTAGCGGATGTCACCACAATTTTAGATACTGCACGCAAAAACGGAGACAATATTTTATTTGAAGGCGCGCAAGGTACTATGTTGGATATCGACCAAGGGACTTACCCTTACGTAACCAGTTCCAACACGACTGCCGGCGGCGTTTCTACCGGTTCTGGATTCGGTCCACGTCATATTAGCTATGTGTTAGGGATTGTGAAAGCCTATTGTACACGCGTTGGTGGCGGTCCGTTCACAACAGAACTTTTTGATGACGTCGGCGCAGAAATCGCTCGCAAAGGGAATGAATTCGGTGCGGTAACCGGTCGTCCACGTCGTTGCGGTTGGTTTGATGCAGTGGCTATTCGTCGTGCTATTCAAGTGAACTCTATTTCCGGTTTCTGTATGACCAAGTTGGACGTATTAGACGGTTTTGATGAAGTGAAAATTTGTGTTGGTTACAAAATGCCAAATGGCGATGTGGTAGAATATGCGCCACTAGCCGCGAAAGATTGGGAAGGCGTTGAGCCAATTTACGAAACCATGCCGGGTTGGAAAGAAAATACTTTTGGTGTAACTGATGTTAAGCAACTTCCGTTAAATTGTCGCAATTATATTAAACGTATTGAAGAAGTCACCGGCGTACCGGTGGATATTCTTTCAACGGGTCCGGATCGCGTTGAAACCATGATTTTAAACGATCCTTTTGCGGCATAAACTCGCTATATTTTGACCGCACTTTTGTGTTGTCAATGAAGTGATCAAAAGCTCCTTGTGAAAATATCGCCCACAAGGGGCTTTTTTATTGAATTAAGGTTACATAAGAAGTGTAATAGCAGAAAGCAAAAAAGAAGCATAAAAAACCGCACTTAAAAGTGCGGTTTTATTTTGTCTATTTTTGCAATGAATAGAGCTAGGATTAATACAATACGCGAGCGCGGATAGTTCCGTCGATTTTTTTCAATTCCGCGAGGACTTCGGTGGTATCTTCCGATTCAACGTCAATCACCACGTAACCGATATTCGGATCGGTCTGCAAATATTGTGCGGCGATATTGATATGTGCATTGACGAACACTTGGTTGATTTTGTTTAATACACCCGGTTTGTTATGGTGAATATGTAATAAACGTTTTGTTCCGCTGTGTTCCGGCAAGGAAACTTCAGGGAAGTTAACTGCAGAAAGGGTAGAACCGTTGTCGGAATATTTGACAAATTTACCGGATACTTCGGAACCGATATTTTCTTGCGCTTCCGCCGTAGAACCACCGATGTGTGGTGTTAAAATCACATTGTCGAATTCACGTAACGGAGACAGGAATTCTTCGTCAATGGATGCCGGTTCGGTTGGGAACACGTCAATTGCAGCACCCCGAATTTTACCCGCTTTTAATGCGCCGGCAAGAGCATCAATATCCACTACGGTACCACGTGCTGCATTGATCAAAATAGAGCCTTCTTTCAGTTGCGCAATACGTTCGGCGCTCATTAAATTTTTGGTTGACGCGTTTTCCGGTACGTGCAGTGAGATCACATCACAACTGGATAATAATTCTTCCAAGGAACGGACTTGTTGTGCGTTACCTAATGGTAATTTATTTTCAATATCATAAAAATACACATGCATTCCTAGGGATTCAGCGATAATGCTTAATTGTGAACCAATATGACCGTAACCGATGATCCCCAATTTTTTGCCACGTGCTTCATGAGAACCCGCCGCAGATTTATTCCATAAGCCACGATGCACTTCTGCATTGGCTTGCGGGACATTGCGCATTAAGAGCAAAATTTCACCCAATACCAATTCGGCAACGGAACGAGTATTGGAAAATGGCGCGTTAAAGACTGGGATACCACGTTCTTTTGCCGCTTTTAAATCCACTTGGTTGGTACCGATACAAAAACAACCAATTGCAATTAAACGTTCGGCGTGCGCCAACACATCTGCGGTTAAATGGGTTCTGGAACGCAAACCAACAAAGTGCGCATCTTTAATCGCCGCTTTTAATTCGTCAGCATCTAAGGCTTTTTTATGATATTCAATATTAGTATAACCGGCGGCTTTTAAGGTATCCAATGCACTTTGATGCACCCCTTCAAGCAATAAAAATTTAATCTTATCTTTACCCAGTGATACTTTATTTTCTGTTGTGTTTGGCATAATTGCTCTCCGTTTTATCATTATTCAATAATTTTGGCACCTTCCGGTGTACCGACAATGACGGTATCGGCGGCACGTAAGGCGAAAATACCATTGGTGACGACGCCGGCGACATTGTTTAATTCTTTTTCCATTTCAACCGGATTCATAATTTTAAAATTATAAACATCTAAAATCACGTTACCGTTATCCGTCACCACACCTTCACGGTATTCTGGCGAACCACCAAGTGCCACTAATTTACGCGCCACTTGCGAACGTGCCATAGGGATCACTTCAACCGGTAGGGCGAAAGTAGAGCCTAACACATCTACTTGCTTGCTGCTATCTACAATGCAGATGAAATTTTTTGCAAGTGCAGCCACAATTTTTTCACGTGTCAACGCCGCGCCACCACCTTTGATCATCATTTTTTGTGGATTAATTTCATCCGCACCGTCTACATAAATATCTAGGCTAGAGACTTCATTGGCGCTAAATACCTCAATACCTTGCTCACGTAGTAAGGCTTCGGAGTTTTTTGATGCGGCAACCGCACCTTTAATTTGATTTTTCAGTGCGCCCAAGGCTTCAATAAAACAGTTGACAGTCGAACCGCTCCCAACGCCCACGATAGTATCAGGTTTGACATAAGCTAAAGCCGCTTGCGCCGCTTGTTTTTTCATTGTTAATTGATCCATATTTTTCCTTTTTTTTGTGACGTAATCGTTTGCGGATAAGCTCAATACTTTAATCCTATTCCTGTTTGGATACAAGTCTATTCCGGCAAAAACTCCGCTAATAATTCATTTAAAAATAACTTGCCTTGTTCACTAATTTGCCAGGCATCATTCGTTTCGGTGACATAGCCTTTTGCTAACGCCCAATTGATTGGTTTTTCTACCGTTTTGACTGATAAGCCCGTCAGTTGCTCAAATTCGCGTTTCGGCACTGCCTCTAACAGGCGAAAACGGTTCATAAAAAACTCAAAAGGGCGGTCGAAATTTGCCACGTTTTTTTGTTCATATAAATAATCACCACGCAAATAGCCTTTTGGGTGTTTCGTTTTAGAAAAACGGACAATTTCTCCATCATTTAAAGTCAATTTACCGTGAGCGCCGCAACCAATCGCCAAATAATCACCAAAGCGCCAATAATTGAGATTATGGCGACATTGATAGCCGGGTTTGGCGTAGGCGGAGGTTTCATATTGCACATAACCGGCATCGGTCAATAATTGATGTCCTTGCGCAAAAATATCCCATAATTCGTCGTCATCAGGTAAACGTGGCGGACGATAAGCGAACAGGGTATTCGGTTCAATTGTTAACTGATACCAAGATAAATGTGGTGGATTTAAGGCAATGGCTTGGCGTAAATCTGACAGCGCCTGTTCCAGTGTTTGGTCGGGTAATCCGTGCATTAAATCCAAATTAAAACTGCGCAAGCCGGAAACTTTCGCTAAATTGACCGCACTTTTTGCCTCTACTGCCGAATGAATGCGTCCTAAACGCTGTAATTTAGCATCATCAAAACTTTGAATGCCCATAGAGATACGATTTACGCCGGCATCGACATAACCGCGAAAACGTTCTGCTTCAACGGTACCCGGATTAGCTTCCAGCGTGATTTCAATCTCTTTGGCAAAGGGCAATTGTTGCGCTATTCCCTGTAATAAGGCGGAAATATTTTCCGCGGAAAACAGACTTGGCGTACCGCCGCCGATAAAAATTGAATGCAATGGACGCCAATCGGTTTGCCCTTGAAAACGGTTTAAATCCTGTTGTAAATCGGTTAACAAATGTTGCACATAGTCTTGTTCAGGAATGATGCCTTTTTGCGCGTGTGAATTAAAATCACAATAAGGGCATTTTTGCACGCACCAAGGGATATGTACATACAAACTCAGCGGCGGTAAAGATTGTAAAGAAGATAGCATAAAACGCTCGTTATTTTAACCGCACTTTTAAGACGCTCAAGGCTTTGGCGCGGTGGGAAATTTTCTTTTTCTCCACAGTGGCAAGTTCGGCAAACGTACAATGTGTATCGGCAGAGATGAACAAGCTGTCATAGCCAAAGCCGTTTTCGCCTTTTTCAGCAAAACCGATTTGCCCAAAACATTCGCCCTCGGCAATGATTGGCGAGGGATCGGTTGGATGTTGTAGCAGCACAATGCAACTGACGAATTTCGCTTGGCGTTGTTCAGCTGGAATATCAGCTAATTCCGCTAACAATTTTTGCCGATTTTTGGCATCTGCATCATGGCCATCCACTCCTGCATAGCGTGCAGAATATAAACCTGGCGCACCGTCCAAGGCTTGTACTACTAAGCCGCTATCATCGGCAATGGCAGGTAATCCGGAGACTTTTGAGGCATGGCGCGCTTTGATTAAGGCATTTTCCACAAAGGTTAACCCTGTTTCTTCTGGGCTTTCGATGCCTAAATCTGTTTGTGCTACCACTTCAAAACCAAATTCAGCTAAGACATCCGCCATTTCTTTGACTTTGCCTTGGTTGCCGGTCGCCAATACGATTTTCTGTTTCATTTCCAATCTCCTGTACTAAAGTGCGGTTAATTATACTCGCAAAATGCGAAAGATGTTATGCTTTGTTCTGCATAAAATTTACACAAGTTTGACAAAAATAAGGTTTACATTACGAAAATTACGCTGTAGTATTTCGTTTCGAAACTTATGGGTGGAAAATCTAATGAAACGAAATATTCAAGTCCGCAATACTCAGCAGCGTCGCCACGCAATTATGCAAGTGTTGCAAGAACAAGGAGAAATTAGTGTTGAGCAATTGGTGCAATTGTTTGAAACTTCCGAAGTGACGATTCGTAAAGATTTAACTGCCTTGGAAAGTAATGGCTTTTTATTGCGTCGCTATGGCGGAGCAGTGTTGATGCCGAAAGACTTAATTGATGAGTCGCAAGAAGAAAACCTTTCGAATCGAAAGTTGGCGATTGCAAAATTGGCGGCGGAACGGATTACCGATCACAATCGTATTATTGTGGATAGCGGTAGTACAACGGCTGCGCTGATTAAGCAACTTAATCGTAAACAAGGGTTGGTGGTGATGACCAATTCGTTGTCGGTAGCGACGGAGTTGCGTGCGTTGGAAAATGAGCCGACCTTGTTGATGACCGGTGGCACCTGGGATACGCGTTCCGAGTCATTTCAAGGCAAGGTTGCCGAGCAAGTGTTGCGTTCTTATAATTTTGATCAATTATTTATCGGTGCAGATGGGATTGATTTGGCGCGAGGAAGTACGACCTTTAATGAATTGGTCGGGTTAAGCCAAGTGATGGCGGAGGTTTCTCGCGAAGTGATTGTGATGGTGGAATCACAAAAAATCGGTAGAAAAATGCCGAATTTGGAATTAACGTGGCAGCAAATTGATGTGTTAGTGACGGATGATTTGTTGACCGAAGAAATCAAGCAGGCCATTCAGGCGCAAGGTGTTGAAGTACTTTGCGCAAGTGCGGTCTAAATTTTTACTTTTTTGATAAGGAAAAAACAATGTGTGGTATTGTTGGTGCGGTAGCGCAACGTGATGTAGCTGAAATTTTAATTAACGGTTTACACCGTTTGGAATATCGCGGTTATGATTCTGCCGGTGTGGCGGTTGTCAATGAGCAAGGCGAATTACAACGTGTGCGTTGTTTGGGTAAAGTTAAAGCCTTAGATGATGCGGTAGAAAAAAATCCGTTAATCGGTGGAACCGGTATTGCTCACACACGTTGGGCAACTCATGGCGAGCCTTCCGAAGCGAATGCGCACCCACACGTTTCCGGTAATTTCGCGGTAGTTCACAACGGAATTATCGAAAATCACGAAGAATTGCGTACAGAATTAAAAGCGCGCGGTTATGTTTTCTTATCCCAAACCGATACTGAAGTGATTGCGCACTTGGTAGAATGGGAAATGCGCAGCACTTCAAGTTTGTTAGAAGCGGTGCAAAAAGTGGTTAAACAATTAACCGGTGCTTATGGCATGGTCGTGATGGATCGCACAGCCCCTAGTCATTTGGTTGCTGCACGTTCTGGTAGCCCGTTGGTTATCGGATTGGGGATTGGCGAAAACTTTTTAGCTTCTGACCAATTGGCGTTGTTAAGCGTGACTCGTCGTTTTATCTTTTTAGAAGAAGGCGATATTGCCGAAATTACTCGTCGTTCTGTTGATATTTACAACAAACAAGGACAAAAAGTTGAACGTGAGACCCACGAATCTAACCTTGAAAATGATGCAGCGGAAAAAGGGAAATTCCGTCACTTTATGCAAAAAGAAATTTTTGAACAACCGACCGCACTTATCAATACAATGGAAGGCAGAATTAGCCATAATAGCGTAATAGTAGAAAGTATCGGTAATGGCGCTAAAGATATTTTAGAAAAAGTACAGCACGTACAGATTGTCGCTTGCGGGACGTCATACAATTCCGGTATGGTAGCGCGTTATTGGTTTGAAGCGCTTGCCGGTGTAAGCTGTGATGTGGAAATTGCTTCTGAATTCCGTTATCGTAAATTTGTTACTCGTCCAAATAGCTTGTTAGTGACCTTATCGCAATCTGGGGAGACTGCAGATACCTTAGCGGCGCTCCGCTTGGCAAAAGAAAAAGGCTATATGGCGGCGATGACTATTTGTAACGTGGCAGGATCTTCTTTGGTGCGTGAATCTGATTTAGCCTTTATGACGCGTGCTGGCGTAGAAATTGGAGTAGCGTCGACTAAAGCATTTACGACACAATTGGCAGCGTTATTAATGTTGGTGACGGCAATTGGTAAATCAAACGGTAATATTTCAGCAGAAAAAGAACAAGAAATTGTAAAAGCGTTACAATCTGTACCAGCTGAAATTGAAAAAGCGTTAACTTTTGAAGCGCAAATTGAAAAATTAGCAGAAGATTTTGCTGAGAAAAACCATGCCTTATTCTTAGGTCGTGGCGAATTTTATCCGATTGCCATGGAAGCCTCTTTGAAATTAAAAGAAATTTCTTATATTCATGCAGAAGCTTACGCTGCTGGTGAATTAAAACATGGACCGCTTGCTTTAATTGATGCGGATATGCCGGTGATTGTGGTCGCACCGACCAATGAATTATTGGAAAAAGTCAAATCCAATATTGAAGAAGTACGCGCACGTGGTGGTCAATTATATGTGTTTGCTGACAAAGAAGCGGGCTTTACGGAAACTGCAGGCATGAAAATTGTCACCATGCCAACCGTACATGAATTAATTGCACCAATTTTCTATACTGTACCAATGCAATTATTGTCTTATCATGTGGCACTAATTAAAGGTACTGACGTGGATCAACCGCGTAACTTAGCGAAAGCGGTGACGGTAGAATAAGTTGTACTCTTCCAGAGTAAACGAGTTAGCTTATTGATATTTCATGTTATATCAGGTGTAGTGATGGGCTTTGCCCATCACTTTTTTTTATAAGTTAAACTAGGTGACGAAGGTTTAAGGAACTTAACCTTTTGCAATTAATTGATATTCCAAATTTTCCGCGATCACGCGCAATAATAAATCAATATTTGGATGTTTACCTGGGTTTTGTTTGGCATCTTCGGTATGTTCGGCGAAAAGTTGTAAGCCTTTTTCAGCACAAGTGCGGTCTAATTTTCCGTTAAATTGTTGTGCCAATGCGTGATAAACTCGCAATGATCCTAATTTGCCTTGAATAGCGGGAATATGGTGAATGACATTTCCGTTAGAAATAACGTCTAATCCTTGTAAGTGATCAATCGACGGTAGGCTGCCTAAAATGGTTTTAAAATCCATAAAATATCCTTAAGTTGAGCTAAATTAACTGATGGTTAGTTCACTATCCACTTCGCCTTGCGCGCCGATAAAACGCACTTCAGGTTGTAGATAAACGTCAAATTTAATTGCCACACATTGACGAACATGATGTGCCAGTTCTATGACATCACTTGCGCTGGCATGATCTTTGTTAATCAGTACCAGTGCTTGTTGTTGATGCACAGCTGCACCGCCGATTTGATAGCCTTTTAATTGGCATTGATCAATCAACCAGCCGGCAGCGAGTTTTACCTGTCCATCCGCTTGTGGATAATGTGGGATAGTGGGGTATTCTTGTTGTAAAAGTGCAAAAGTTTGCGCCGAAATGACGGGATTTTTAAAGAAACTGCCGGCATTGCCGAAAATTTTTGGATCGGGTAATTTACTTTGCCGAATGCGACAAACTTCATCAAAAATCTGTTGAGCGCTGACCGTTTTGGCATCAAAATTGGTTAATGAACCGTATTTCAGAACCGGTTTCCAGGCTTTAGATAATTTTAAACCGATTGCGGTGACAATAAATCCGTCTTTATATTGATGTTTAAACACACTTTCGCGATACCCAAACTCGCATTGGGCGCGAGTTAACCGCAATTGTTCGTTAGTATTTAAATTCAGGATGTCAACATAATCACAAACATCTTTAAATTCAACACCATAAGCTCCGATATTTTGGATTGGCGCGGAACCGGCACAGCCTGGAATTAAGGCAAGATTTTCCAATCCGTAGATGTGTTGTTGCAATGACCATTTGACAAGTTCATGCCAGTTTTCGCCACCTTGTACGTGGATAAAATGGTATTCTTCATCTTCATGGTGGGTAATGCCACGTAATTCATTGATAGCGACAGTTCCGGCAAAATCCTCTAAAAACAAAACGTTACTGCCTTGCCCCAAAAATAGAAATGGGATATGTTCAGTTTGTGCTTGTTGCCAGGCTTGTTTGAGTTCCTCAAGTGCGGTGATTTTTATCACGTTTTTTGCCTTTGCTGGAATGGCAAAGGTATGTAATGCTTGTAAATTTTCCATTCATTATCCTTGTTGTAATGTATTTGGCAAGGTGAGTTTGACTTCTGTCCCGCCTTGCGCTAAGCGTTGAATATGCAGTGTTGCATTGAGTTGGTGGCTGCGTTCCGACATAATATTTAAGCCATAATGCCCTTCCGGTTCTTGTAAATTTGGAATGCCAACGCCATTGTCTCTGACCGCCAATTCATATTCGCCTTCTGGATTCATATAAGCCAACACATCAATTCGACTACCTTGTGAGTGTTTAATCGCATTTAAGGTTGCCTCTCGTACAATTTGTAGGACGTGGACCAATTGTTGGGCATTAAAGGTTTGTGATGGCAATGAGCAAGACAATGTCATGGTCATATCTGTTTGATTACGCAGCGAATCAATCACTTGTTCCAACGCTAATTTTAAATTAGCTTCTTGGATGGTCAAGCGGAAAGTCGCCAATAATTCGCGTAATTGCACATAACCTGCGCTGAGTGCTTGTTCAAAATCAGCGATGATCGCCAAACTTTTTGGTGTTGATTCCATTGGCGATTGGTTTAAATTATGTTTAAGCAAGGTGAGCTGAATTTGTAAATAGGATAACACTTGCGCTAACGAATCGTGCAATTCGCGGGCGATAATTGAACGTTCTTCCATTAATAATAATTGTTGTTGTTGTCGTTGAGTGTGGTTGAAATACAAGGCGCGGCTTATCATTTGCGCAAAATTTTGCATGGAGCGTAAATCAGGGCAAGGCAGCCCGGCTTGCCAAGATAATTTCCCTAAAATTTCATTTTTAGCAGATAAGTCAATGTGTTGTAGTTCTTCCTGCGGTTTTTCTCCTAAACCAATGTACCATTCGGAATCATACACATTTAATTCAAGATAACGTAAGTGTTCATTTACTTGAATGTGTTTTAGCACTTGTTGCAACAATGTTGGCGTCAGGTTGTTATTACTCAACAATTGCGAGGCTTGATATAGGGTAGATAGCGCCCGGTTGAGTTGGCTAAGTTTCTGTGTTTTTTCGTTGACCTTATCTTCCAATTGCGAATATAGCTTGCTTAATTCGCTTGCCATTTGGGTAAATACCAATGATAAGCGTCCAATTTCATTATTTTTTTGCGTATCCAGCGGGATATGATTGAACTGCCCGAATTGTACTTGCGCACTGGCGATCGCGAGTTTTTCTAAGGGTTGTACGACTTGTTTACGCGTAAACCAAATCACATAAGAAACTAATCCAACAATCAGTAACATCGAAAAAAGAATGGTCAATACCGCGATATTGAGTTTTTTCTCAGCAAATGCCTGAAGGGTATTGACGAAGCGATCCACTTGATCCACATAACTTGTCACTTCTTGACGATAGGAGGCATAATCGCCTTGGCGTGCATAGCTTTCCATGCCTTGCCAACGTTTGATTAATTCTCGATAGGCTTGTTTTACATCCGCCGGCACAAAGGATTGATGGTTAATTTCGGTTAAGGGGGAGGAATGCAAACTTAAGCGATATTGTCTTAAATGAAATTCCACATTTTGTGGGCGATGCTCAATGACATAGAGCAAGCGGTAGGTTTGCATACGCAGCGAGCCGGATACGTTGATCAATTCTGCGTCAGATTTATTGCTCAACATAATGCCCAAACTAAGCAAACTAATACAGGCAGCAAAAACGATAATGCTCAAGAGATAATGAGCAATTTTTGTGGATACAGACAGTTTTTTTTCAGCCAAAGGCGACCTCACCAAATCATATAATTTTGGGCATTCTAACAAAAAAAGCACCGCACTTTTAGTGTTTTACTGATGATTTTGCAGGCAGTGGCGCGATTACTGGTGAATAGAAATTGATCTAACGCAATAAATCGGCTTTTTCTCATGCAAATACTCCTTTTAGGGGATTAAAAAGTGGATTATTCACCTGGAAAATAATACGCTCAAAAAAGTAACAAATTGGCTTAGCGGATCAGTTTATTATGGCGGAAACCAATTTACCGCGCCGACGGTTTTTACGCGGAGAATTTTTAACCTCATTGCAATCAGAAAAAACAAAAACGCAAGGTTTTCAAGGTATTAGACCACCTTGGGCGCAAGCGGAAGACATCTTTTTACAATATTGTACTCGGTGTGGCGATTGTGTGAGCCAGTGTGAAACGCAAATTCTGATAAAAGGCGAGGGCGGTTTTCCGGAAGTGCAGTTTAGCCGCGGAGAATGTACCTTTTGCCAGCAATGCGTACAGGTTTGTCAGCAACCGATTTTTCGTGACGTACAAACGCCGGCATGGCAGCATAAAATTGAAATCGGCGCAAACTGTTTGGCACAGCAACAAGTGGAATGTCGCAGTTGTGAAGATTATTGTGCTACGCAAGCTATCCGTTTTCAGCGTACGTTAGGTGGTGTTGCTAGACCTACTTTGCAGTTGGAAAAGTGTAATGGTTGCGGCGGCTGTCTTCAAAGTTGTCCAGTGAGTGCGATAAAAATTCGTCATGAGGCGGAAGAAATTAAAGGAACAACGTAATGCAGGAACAAGAAATTAGCATGGAAAATGCAAAAGATTGGCACGTTTGTGGCTTAATCGTACAGGTAAAGCCTGAAAAAATCGAGCAAATTCAGACCGCACTTTTGGCAATTCCGCACACGGAAATTCCTGCTGCTGATCATGAAATTGGAAAATTAGTGGTGGTGATGCAATCTCATCATCATCGCTTGTTGTTAGACCATATGGAAAATATTCGTCATATTGAGGGCGTGATAGATGTTTCATTGGTTTATCACGAACAGGATGAACAGTTTACACAAAATTAATCAATGACTTAAACGAGGGGGAACACAATGGAGTTAAGTCGTAGGGAGTTTATGAAAGCCAATGCTGCCGCGGCGGCAGCAACGGTTGCCGGATTAACGATTCCGGTGAAAAACGTGATGGCGGCTGAAGATTCGATTAAATGGGATAAAACCGTTTGTCGTTTCTGCGGTACCGGTTGTGGCGTATTAGTTGGTGTTCGCGACGGTCGCGTTGTAGCATCACAAGGGGATCCGGATGCTGAAGTAAACCGTGGTTTGAACTGTATTAAAGGCTATTTTTTACCAAAAATTATGTACGGTAAAGACCGTTTGACGCAGCCGATGTTGCGTATGAAAGACGGTAAATATGATAAGAATGGGGAATTTACGCCAGTATCTTGGGATGTCGCGTTTTCTACCATGGCGGAAAAATTCAAAAAAGCGTTGAAAGAACAAGGGCCGAATGGGGTAGGGATGTTTACCTCCGGTCAATCGACGATTTTTGAGGGCGTGGCAAAATCTAAATTATTTAAAGCAGGTTTGCGCTCTAACAATATCGACCCGAATGCGCGTCACTGTATGGCATCTGCAGCAGTGGCTTTCATGCGTACCTTTGGTATGGATGAGCCAATGGGTTGCTACAATGATATTGAACAAGCCGATGCTTTCGTACTTTGGGGTTCAAATATGGCGGAAATGCACCCGATTTTGTGGTCACGTATTTCCGATCGTCGTCTTTCCAATCCGGATAAAGTGACTGTTAACGTGTTATCGACATTTGAACATCGTTCTTTTGAATTAGCCGATTTAGGGATTATTTTCACACCACAAAGTGATTTGGCGATTTTGAACTATATTGCGAATTATTTGATTGAACATAATGCAATTAACCAAGATTTCATCAGTAAACATACTAAATTTAAACGGGGTGAAACTGATATTGGTTATGGATTGCGTCCGGAACATCCGTTAGAGCAAGCGGCGAAAAACGTAAAAACTTCCGGTAAAATGCACGACAGTGATTTTGAGGAATTCAAAAAATTAGTGGCGCCTTATACCTTGGATAAAGCGCATGAAATTTCCGGCGTGCCAAAAGATCAATTAGAGCGTTTAGCCAAACTTTATGCAGATCCGGAGAAAAAAATCGTTTCTTTCTGGACCATGGGCTTTAACCAACACACGCGCGGTGTATGGGCTAACCATTTGATTTATAACATTCATTTATTAACTGGTAAGATTTCTTTACCGGGTTGCGGACCGTTCTCATTAACCGGTCAGCCTTCTGCTTGCGGTACTGCGCGTGAAGTGGGTACTTTTATTCACCGTTTGCCGGCGGATTTAGTGGTTACCAATCCAGAACATGTCGCAACAGCTGAAAAATTGTGGAAATTGCCGAAAGGCGTTATCCAAACTAAATTGGGTTTACACGCAGTCGCACAAGACCGTGCATTAAAAGATGGAACTTTAAATGCTTATTGGATTATGTGTAATAACAATATGCAGGCGGGTCCAAATATTACCCAAGAACGTTTACCGGGCTGGCGTGATGAGCGCAATTTCGTAGTGGTTTCTGACCCATATCCAACCGCTTCTGCGTTATCTGCCGATTTGATGTTGCCAACAGCAATGTGGGTTGAAAAAGAGGGGGCATACGGAAACGCGGAGCGTCGTACCCAATTCTGGCGCCAACAAGTTCAAGCACCGGGCGAGTCAAAATCTGACTTGTGGCAATTAGTGGAATTCTCTAAATATTTCACCACCGATGAAGTCTGGCCGGAAGAAGTACTTGCTGCGGCGCCAGAATATAAAGGTAAAACCCTGTTTGAAGTATTATACAAAAACGGTCAAGTGGATAAATTCTCCGTGGATGAATTGGATAAACGTTTAAATGACGAATCTTACCACTTCGGTTTCTACTTACAAAAAGGCTTGTTTGAAGAATATGCCGCCTTTGGTCGCGGTCACGGACACGATTTGGCACCATTTGATTTGTATCATAAAGCGCGCGGTTTACGCTGGCCGGTAGTGGAAAATAAAGAAACCTTATGGCGTTATCGCGAAGGTTACGATCCTTATGTGAAAGAAGGTGAAGGAGTCGCATTCTATGGTTATCCGGATAAACGCGCGATTATTTTGGCAGTGCCTTATGAGCCACCAGCAGAAGCGCCGGATGCGGAATATGATTTATGGTTATCAACTGGGCGTGTCCTTGAACATTGGCATACCGGTTCGATGACCCGTCGTGTGCCTGAATTACACCGTTCTTTCCCGAACAACTTGGTGTGGATGCATCCAGAGGATGCAAAAAAACGCGGATTGCGTCATGGCGACAAAGTAAAAGTGATTTCTCGTCGTGGAGAAATGATTTCTTATTTGGATACGCGTGGACGTAATAAAGTGCCGGTTGGCTTGATTTATACCACTTTCTTTGATGCGGGACAGTTGGCAAATAATCTGACTTTAGATGCCACGGATCCGATTTCCAAAGAAACCGACTTCAAAAAATGTGCGGTAAAAGTGGAAAAAGCCTAAAAATAATGCAAAAAAGGACCGCACTTTTCCTGTTATGGCGTAAAAGTGCGGTGAAAAAATCATGAAAAAAACAGTTGTCACACCAGAACGTCGCCGCTTTTTAAAAGAAGCGACCCGAACCGCAGGCGGACTTGCCGGCGTCGGGTTGTTGCTTGGCTTGCAGCAAAAACAAAGTCTTGCGCGCGAAGGTGTGGCGTTGCGTCCTCCATTTGCGTTGTCGGATGACAAAGATTTTTCTGCTGCGTGCATTCGTTGCGGGCAATGTGTTCAAGCTTGTCCTTATGATATGTTGCATTTGGCATCGTTACTTTCGCCTTTGGAAGCTGGGACACCTTATTTTGTGGCAAGGGACAAACCTTGTGAAATGTGTGTGGATATTCCTTGTGCGGTGGCTTGTCCGACCGGTGCATTGGATAACCAAGCTACGGACATTACGCAGGCCAAAATGGGCTTGGCTGTGTTGCTGGATCATGAAACCTGTTTGAACTGGCAAGGGTTGCGTTGTGATGTGTGTTATCGGGTTTGTCCGGTGATTGATAAAGCGATTACCCTTGAAATGCAGCATAATTCTCGTACTGGTAAACACGCGATGTTTATTCCAACGGTACATTCCGAGCATTGCACCGGCTGCGGCAAATGCGAAGAGGCTTGCGTGTTGGATGAGGCGGCAATTAAGGTGTTACCGTTAGCATTGGCAAAAGGGATGTTGGGGCATCATTATCGTTTAGGCTGGGAAGAAAAGGCAAAAGCTGGACATTCTTTGGCGCCGGACGACATTATTAGTCTACCGACCCGTAAACCGGAAGGAGCGCAATAATGGCAAATGCACCGAAAGATGCCGGACGTGAGGCAAGAGAAAAATTAGGCTGGTGGCACGCGAATCGTTTTTTATTTTGGCGTCGTTTGACCCAATTGGCGATTTTGGCGATGTTTTTATCCGGTCCTTATTTTCAGGTTTGGATCTTAAAAGGCAACTATTCAGGTAGTTTGTTTTTGGATGTGATCCCGCTAAGTGATCCGTTAATTACTGCGGAAAGTCTAGTCACAGGTTATGTACCAACGGTGACCACTTTGATTGGTGCCTTGATTATTGTGGTATTTTATGCCTTAGTAGGCAGCCGCATTTTCTGTGCTTGGGTATGTCCATTGAACATTGTTACTGATTGTGCAGCTTGGTTAAGACGCAAATTAGGTATTCGTCAAAGTGCGAAATTACCGCGCGGATTGCGTTATGGTTTATTGCTGATGATTTTAGTCGGCAGTGCGGTGAGCGGGATGTTGTTGTGGGAATGGATTAATCCGGTTTCTGCATTAGGGCGTGGCTTAATTTATGGTTTTGGCGCGACCACATGGCTTGTGTTGGCTGTTTTTTTATTTGATTTATTTATCGTGGAACACGGTTGGTGCGGGCATCTTTGCCCGATTGGCGCCAGCTACGGAATTATCGGTGCGAAAGGGCTGCTGCGAATTAAAGTTACAGATCGCAGTAAATGTGACAATTGTATGGATTGTTATAATGTTTGCCCAGAAGCGCAAGTGATTCGACCGGCGTTGCATGGTAAAAACAATGAAAGTTTACTTATACTTTCAAAGGATTGTATCAGTTGCGGGCGTTGTATTGATGTCTGTGCTGAAAAAGTATTTACATTGACTACTAGATTTAATCATTCGGGGGAGTGATAACATGATGAAAAATAAGGTATCTGCAATAATCGGCGTAATTTTGACCGCACTTTTTGCCACATCCGTTGTTGCACAAACAGCAAAAGAGGTTCAACCGGTAGGGCAAAGTTTGCAAGATTCTCCGGAAAATGTGGCGCCAGCTTTCCATGCTCCGGCAAAAGAAAGTGAATTACCGGCGTTAAATTACGTCAATCAGCCGCCGATGGTACCGCACAGCGTGAAAAACTATCAGGTGACCAAAAACGTGAATCAATGTTTAACTTGTCATAGTGTAGAAAATTCACGTGTTACCGGTGCGACACGGATTAGCCCAACGCATTTTGCCGACCGTGATGGAAATGTGAATTCTTCCACATCTCCACGTCGTTATTTCTGCTTGCAATGCCACGTATCGCAATCTGATGTGGATCCGATTGTGCCAAATGAATTTAAACCGGAACAAGGTTACGGGAAATAATCAAAAGGATACGTTATGACAAATCAAGAAAAAAAGCCCAATATTATTAAGCGCTTTTGGCATTGGTTTAAAAAACCAAGCCGCATGGCGGTGGGCGTTGTAATTATACTTTCGTTCATTGCCGGGATTGTATTCTGGGGCGGATTTAATACCGCGTTGGAACAAACGAATACGGAAGAATTTTGTTCTAGCTGCCATATGAATGATGTGGTGCCGGAATATCGTCATTCTGTGCATTATATGAACCGCAGTGGGGTAAAAGCAGATTGTGCTGATTGCCATCTTCCTCATGAGTTTATTCCAAAATGGACGCGTAAAATTAAAGCCGCGGGCGAAGTTTATTCGCACTTAATGGGTCATGTTGACACCAAAGAGAAATTTGAAGCGGCACGCCTTGAAATGGCAGAACGTGAATGGGCGAGAATGAAAGCCAATAATTCGCAAGAATGTCGTAATTGCCACAATTTCACGGATATGGACTTTACCCAACAAAAAACTGTAGCGGCGAAAATGCACGCATTAGCGGAAGAAGAAGGGAAAACCTGTATTGACTGCCACAAAGGGATTGCACACCAATTACCGAATATGAGTGAAGTGAAATCCGGTTTTGTGAAAGAATAACTTCACCTTGTTTAAATTAAAAAATCTGCACGATAAATGGCTGGAAAGCTGAATGATGTGCAGATTTTTTTATGGGTGAAAAGTGCGGTGTATAAAATCGCAGTTTTCAAATAGTTGTTATTCAAATAACCACTATTCAAATAGCCATAATGGCAGACCTAAACCAAAAACATCAAAAAAACTATGTGCCAACATAAAAGGAACTAAGTTTCGGATTTTAAAACGTAATAGCGTAAGTAACACGCCGAAAATGGATACAATGGTGGCAGAAAATAGCCCTTGGTAGGTATGGAAAGCAAAGCGCACGATAAGCGCGAAAATAAGCGCATAAGGTAGCCATTTTTTCTCAACGCAGAAAGTAAGTCCAAGGAAAAAGATTTCCTCATAAAACCCGTTTAGCAAGGCAAATAAAATTAGTGATAAGGAAAAATATCCCCATAAATTTTCACTTTCTGTCTCCGTAGGAATGGCGCTCTCAAAGAACGTGCTGTCGGTAACTGTCGGTTCTGTGAGTATTTCTGGTGAGAAGGTATAAGCAATCAAATGACAAATTGTACCGCTTAATAAGATTAATGCGAGAGTGATAAGCAGTGTATTTTTGTTAAATGTAAAAGGCAGTTGGGTAAATTGGAATTTGCGTAGTAGTAAATACAGCAAAGCCAAAAATAAGGTGCTAAGTTCCAGCAAAATAGAAGAATAATTGTCTGTTTCGCTAAATTCAAGGTTTTCTGGTGCAGCAAGTCCGGCTTGTTGTAATTCGCTGAAATAATAAAAAGAGCTGATAATTGGCGCGTGGAATAAGATCGCGGCTAGGATCAGGAGATCGATAAAATATAAAGGTTTGTATTCTTTTGATAGCATATTGGTGTAAATCTAATGGTGATAAATACCACAATGATACAATGTCGTTAATCAACGGAATAGATAGTCTTGATTAGGATAAAAGTTGAAATGGCGCACCCGAGAGGATTCGAACCTCTGACCGCTCGGTTCGTAGCCGAGTACTCTATCCAGCTGAGCTACGGGTGCGTATTTGAAATAACCTATCACTTAATCATTTTAATTTTATTGTAGAGTTCAATAAAATGGCGCACCCGAGAGGATTCGAACCTCTGACCGCTCGGTTCGTAGCCGAGTACTCTATCCAGCTGAGCTACGGGTGCCCTGAGTAAATGGCGGTGAGAGAGGGATTCGAACCCTCGATACAGTTTCCCATATACACCCTTAGCAGGGGTGCGCCTTCAGCCTCTCGGCCATCTCACCGCAATCGGTTTGTGGGCGGTATGATACGGATTGACCCTCAATAAGTCAAATCATTTTTTTCAAAAAGTTAGTCGTTTGAGTGAATTATCTACAAAATCTACTAAAAATAACCTAACCACGTAAAATTGCACGTAAATTTGCAATATGACTTTTGGTTTTTTGCTGCTGTTCTGCTTCGGTTAATGGCGGTTTATCTTTTTCCCATAACACATCATCCGGCGGTAATTCATCTAAAAAACGACTGGGTTGTGGACGATAAATCTCACCAAATTGTCTCCGCTCTTTGCATAAGGAAAAGACCAAACTTTTCTGCGCGCGAGTAATGCCCACATACGCTAAACGACGTTCTTCTTCCACATTGTCCTCATCAATGCTAGTTTGGTGCGGTAAAATATTTTCTTCCATGCCGATTAAAAAAACATATGGAAATTCCAGCCCTTTTGAGGCATGTAAGGTCATCAGTTGCACTTGATCGCTTGCTTCGTCGTTTTCGTTGCGTTCCAACATATCGCGCAAGGTTAAACGCGTGACCACCTGACTTAAAGTCATTGGCTCATTAAATTCATCTCCTTTGAGCATTTCCGCTACCCAGCCGAACAAGGTTGCTACGTTTTTGCTTTGAAATTCCGCCATTTTCGGACTGGTGGCGTATTCATACAAATATTCTTCATAATGTAATTGTGCCAACATGCGGCGGATGGCATTTTCCGGTTCCGCACGTAGGCTTTCATCATTTAATTCCACAATCCAACGGGCAAAACCTTGTAACGCATTGTAGGCTTTTGGCGTAACTCGTTGTATCAATTCAAAATCGAAAATCGCCTCAAATAAACTTATGTGTTTCTCTTGCGCCAAAGCCCCCAATTTTTCCAAGGTCGCTGTACCGATTTCCCGCTTCGGCGTGTTCACAATGCGCAAAAATGCTGCGTCATCATCTTGATTGACCAATAAACGCAAATACGCCATCATGTCCTTAATTTCTACACGGGAGAAAAATGAGGTTCCGCCGGAAATGCGATAGGGAATGCGGTTTTGCATCAATACTTTTTCTAGCAAACGGGATTGATGATTGCCACGATATAAAATCGCATAATCTTGATAACGAGTTTTACGGGTAAAACGATGAGCAATGAGTTCACCGACTACACGCTCTGCCTCATGTTCCTCATTTTTGGCTTCAATCACTAACAATTTTTCTCCTTGATCCAAGGTAGAAAATAATTTTTTATCAAATACATGATCATTGTTGGCAATTAAAATATTGGCGCAATGTAAAATGCGTTGTGTCGAACGATAATTTTGTTCCAATTTAATCACTTGTAGTGACGGAAAATCATTTTTCAAGCGCACCATGTTTTGTGGTCTGGCGCCACGCCATGAATAAATCGATTGATCATCATCGCCCACCACGGTAAAACAAGCGCGTTCACCGACCAATAATTTAATTAATTCATATTGGCTGGTGTTCGTATCTTGATATTCGTCCACCAATAAATAACGAATTTTCTCTTGCCATTTCGACCGCACTTCAGCGTTTTGTTTAAATAACAAGGTTGGCAACATAATCAAATCGTCAAAATCTAACGCGTTGTAGGCACGAATTTGTTTGGCATAACGTTCGTAACAATGGGCAAAGGTGCGTTGTTTAGGATCTTTTGCCAGCGCCACGGCATGATTTGGCATCACCAAATCATTTTTCCAATTGGAAATCATCGCTACTAACTCGCGTAATAATTCTTTATCTTCTTGCAACAAGTCGGACGTCAATTCTTTAAGTAAGGCAAATTGGTCATGTTCATCAAATAAGGTCAAATTGCGCTTAAAACCCAAATGTTGATATTCCTGTTTGATAATATCAAACCCTAGGGTATGAAAGGTGGAAACGGTTAGCCCGCGGCTTTGTTCTTTGCCAATGGAATGCGCCACCCGCTCTTTCATCTCGCGCGCGGCTTTATTGGTAAAAGTCACTGCAGCAATTTGTTTCGGAAAATAACCGCACTTTTCAATTAAATAGGCGATTTTATTGATGATCACACGGGTTTTGCCCGATCCCGCGCCGGCAAGTACCAAACAAGGTCCCTGCACATATTCGACGGCTTGTTGTTGTTGAGTATTGAGTTTCATAAGCTAATTATCGTTTGACCAAGCATAGGGTAACAGCGCGGTATCCAATAAAAAAGATAATGGCACATCTAAAATCGGCAAGCCCCAATGCTTAGCCATGTGTAAATCGTATTTTGTTCCCGCATATGTAGTATAAGGCTCGCTCGGATCAATTAATTTGACCACGGTTCCACAGCCGGATAGCGCCAAAAGTGCGGTTAAAATTAATAATGTTTTTTTCATAGCGGCATTATAGAACAAGAAAGGAAAGTTTGGGCATTTTTTCATGCATTTATAAATGCAAACTAATTTATGATGATATTGTGTTTTATATAAAATCGTAACGTATTTTTTAAATATAAAATATATGAAAATAAATTTTTTTAACTAAGAAATTACATTACTGGGTAAAAAAATAAATATAGATATAATGCGAAACATTTCATGTTAATTCGTTAATTAAGGCTTAATTATGGATTCATTTGTTTCATTATTTGAAAATATTATTACCTGGATTGTGAATACGGTTGATCAACCCTTATGGGATCTGACGGTCATCATGTTGCTGGTTGTTGGGTTCTTTTTTACTATAACGACCGGTTTGGTGCAGCTACGTTTATTGCCGCGCAGCTTGTGTGAAATGTGGTCAGGGCGGAAAGCGGAAGGGGAGTCGTTAACCCCTTTCCAAGCATTTACCACTGGTTTGGCAAGTCGTGTCGGTGTAGGTAATATTGGCGGTGTGGCGACAGCGATTGCATTGGGTGGGCCAGGTGCTGTTTTTTGGATGTGGATCACTGCAATTATTGGTATGAGTAGCGCGTTTGCCGAATCTTCTTTAGCTCAGGTATATAAAGTTCGTGATCCAAACGGGATGTTTCGTGGTGGACCCGCGTATTATATTAAACGCGGTTTAAAAGCGCCTTGGTTGGCGATCATTTTTGCATTTACTTTAATTTTTACTTTCGGTTTCGCATTTAATGCAGTTCAAGCTAATTCTATCGTAGAGGCGACCCGTAATGCTTGGGAATGGGATGCGCATTATGTCGGGATCGTATTGGTTGTGCTGACTGGGATTATTATTTTTGGCGGTGTGAAACGTATTGGGCAAGTTTCGGCAAAAGTAGTACCGACCATGGCGTTATTTTATTTGATTATGGCGGTGATTATTCTTGGTATGAATATTGAACGCGTGCCGCAAGTATTCAATCATATTATTGATAGTGCGTTTGATTTTTCCGCTATGGCAAGTGGGTTGTTTGGTGGGTTATTTTCACAAGCGATGATTTTAGGGATTAAACGGGGCTTATTTTCCAACGAAGCAGGGATGGGTTCTGCGCCGAATTCTGCGGCAACATCAGATGCTAAACATCCGGCAAGTCAGGGCTTAATTCAAATGCTTGGTGTGTTTGTGGATACGATCGTGGTGTGTAGTTGTACCGCAATTATTATTTTAATGTCAAACGATTATGGTGGCGAAAGCTTACGTGGCGTGTCTTTAACGCAAAAAGCGCTAGAGTTTCATGTGGGTGAATTTGGTTTGCATTTCCTCGCGTTTATTTTATTGCTGTTTTGCTTTACTTCTATTATTGGTAATTATGCCTATGCGGAAAATAATGTGCGGTATATCCGTAACAAACCGCTTGTGATTTTGCTTTTCCGTCTTGTCGTCTTGTTTTTTGTGTATTTCGGTTCGGTACGCGAGGGGGGAATTGTCTGGGCATTTGCCGATACGGTCATGGCGTCGATGGCATTGATTAACTTGGTGACAATTATCTTATTATCGCCTATTGTGTGGATTATTTTGAAAGATTATCAAAAACAAGTTAAAGCAGGTGTCGAGCAGCCGGTGTTTAAGATTGAAGCACATCCGGATCTTATCCGTCGAGGTGTTGATCCGCTGGTTTGGAAATCAAAAGATTAACGCAAATGGCGTATAAACGAGGCAGAACAGCAAGTTCTGCCTTTTCTTTTTCCGCTTTATTGCCATCGGTTAAACGATTGGAAGTAGGTTAATTTTGTGCTTTAGTCTATAATGAAAATATCGTTTTAATCACGCAATGAGAAAATTATGGCACAAATCGCTGAAAATCCGCTCGTCCTGGTGGACGGTTCTTCCTATTTATATCGCGCGTTTCATGCATTTCCTCCGCTGACCAATTCCCTTGGGGAGCCAACGGGCGCGATGTATGGCGTATTAAATATGCTGAAAAGTTTAATTGCGCAAGTTCAGCCGACGCATATTGCAGTCGTGTTTGATGCGAAAGGCAAAACCTTTCGTGATGAAATGTTTGAACAATATAAATCTCATCGTCCACCAATGCCGGATGAATTGCGGTCGCAAATTTTACCATTACACAATATTATCAAAGCCTTAGGTATTCCTTTATTGGTGGTGGAAGGTGTGGAGGCGGATGATGTTATCGGCACTTTGGCGCTACAGGCATCTAAGAATGGGCAAAAAGTACTCATAAGTACCGGCGATAAAGATATGGCGCAATTGGTGGATGACAATATTATGTTGATCAACACCATGAATAATACGCTGCTGGATCGTGCCGGAGTGATTGAAAAATATGGAATTCCACCAGAATTAATTATTGATTATTTAGCCTTGATGGGCGATAGCTCGGATAATATTCCGGGGGTTGCTGGCGTGGGTGAGAAAACTGCTTTAGGTTTATTACAAGGGATCGGCAGCATGGCGGAAATTTATGCTAATTTGGATAAAGTTGCCGATTTGCCTATTCGTGGTGCGAAAAAATTAGGCGAAAAATTGCAAGCTGCTAAAGCAGATGCGGATTTATCTTATTTGCTGGCGACAATTAAAACTGATGTAGAATTAGCCTTAACACCAGATCAATTGATCTTAGGGCAAAATGATAATGATCAATTGATTGAATATTTTGCGCGTTACGAATTCAAACGTTGGTTAAATGAAGTGATGAGTGGGGAAAGTTCGTTGACTAATGGTGCTGAACAACGGGTGAAACCTACCGCTTATCAGGCAACTGCGACCTTGTCGCAAGCGGAAAAGGTGGGCAAAAGTGCGGTCAAAAATGTGATAAAAATTGACCGCTCTTTATACCAACAAATTGATACTCAAGAAAAACTTGTCGCGTGGATGAATAAAATTAACGCAACGAAATTTATTGCGATTGATACGGAAACCGATTCTTTGGATCCGATGGTGGCGAATTTGGTTGGCATTTCGCTGGCCTTAGAAAATGGCGAAGCCGGTTATATTCCTTTGGCGCACGTGCGTGAAGTGAGTATCGAGCAGTCACAAGGCGATTTATTTGCCGAGAACAAGGCGGTAGAAACATCTTTTGAGCGTGTTTTGCCGCAACTTATGCTGGCAGATTGTGTCGCGCAATTAAAACCACTATTGGAAGATCCGCAGATTAAAAAAGTGGGGCAAAATTTAAAATATGATTTGACCGTATTAGCAAATCATGACGTGCAACTTGCCGGCATAGCATTTGATACTATGTTGGAATCTTACGTATTAAACAGCACGGGGCGGCATAATATGGACGATTTATCCGAACGCTATTTAGGGCATCAAACCATTGCCTTTGAAACCCTTGCCGGCAAAGGGAAAAATCAGCTTACCTTTGATAAAATCGATCTTGCTCAAGCGACGGAATATGCGGCAGAAGATGCGGATGTGACTATGAAATTACATCAAACTTTGTGGCAAGAGTTGTTGCAAACACCGGAATTAGTAAAATTATTCAATGAGATAGAATTGCCTTTAGTGGAGGTGTTATCTCGAATTGAGCGTAATGGCGTACTAATTGACAGTCAAACTTTATTGACACAATCGGAAGAAATTGCGCAAAGATTGACCGCACTTGAGCAGGCGGTGCATCAAGAAGCGGGTGAAGCCTTTAATTTGGCGTCCACGAAACAATTACAGGAAATTTTATTTGAAAAATTAGGCTTACCTGTAATTGCTAAAACGCCGAAAGGCGCACCTTCTACGAATGAAGAGGTGCTAGAAGAATTGGCGCAGCAAGGGCATTTGGTACCTAAATTGTTAATGGAACACCGCGGGCTTGCCAAGTTAAAATCCACTTACACGGATAAATTGCCACAAATGATCAATCCGCACACCGGACGGGTACATACCTCTTATCATCAAGCGGTGACTATTACTGGGCGGTTATCTTCCAGCGATCCGAATTTGCAAAATATCCCTATTCGTAACGAAGAAGGGCGGCGTATTCGCCAAGCCTTTGTTGCACCTAAAGATTTTTTGATTGTTGCCGCTGACTATTCGCAAATTGAGTTGCGTATCATGGCGCATTTATCACAAGATCCAAATTTGATCAAAGCCTTTGCGGAAGGTAAAGATATTCACCGTTCCACCGCAGCGGAAATTTTTGGTTTGCCGCTGGAGGAAGTCAGTGCGGAGCAACGTCGCGGCGCTAAAGCGATTAATTTTGGTTTGATTTATGGCATGAGTGCCTTTGGTTTGGCGCGTCAATTGGGCATTGGGCGAAATGAAGCGCAGCAATATATGGATTTGTATTTTCAGCGCTATCCGGGAGTGCAACGCTTTATGGCAGATATTCGCGAAAAAGCCAAAGCGCAGGGCTATGTGGAAACTTTGTTTGGGCGTCGTTTATATTTGCCAGAAATTCATTCTTCAAACGCTATGCGGCGCAAAGGTGCGGAGCGAGTGGCGATTAATGCGCCGATGCAAGGCACTGCAGCCGATATTATTAAACGTGCGATGATTGCGTTGGATAGTGAAATTGCGCCAGATCCCGATATTCGCATGATTATGCAAGTACATGATGAATTGGTGTTTGAAGTGCGGTCAAAAAATGTCGAGAAATATCGTCAATTGATCAAGAACATCATGGAAAATGCGGCGAAGCTGGCTGTTCCGTTAATTGTGGATGTTGGTGTTGGTGATAATTGGGATGAAGCGCACTAGTCGCCATCTTCTTGAAAAATAGTGAAAAAAATCACCGCACTTTTCCTTGTCTAACGGTGGGCGAAGTGCTGAATTTAGGCTATAATGGCTCACTTTTTGTTTAACTTTTTAAGAATGAAGAATATGACAGCGAAATTTAATGTAAAAACCTTTCAAGGGATGATTTTGGCGCTTCAAGATTATTGGGCAACGCAAGGTTGTACCGTGGTACAACCCTTTGATATGGAAGTGGGGGCGGGTACATCTCACCCGATGACTTGTTTGCGTGCTTTAGGTCCGGAGCCGATGGCGTTTGCTTACGTTCAGCCTTCACGCCGTCCGACTGACGGTCGCTATGGCGAAAATCCGAACCGTTTACAACACTACTATCAATTCCAAGTGGTGATCAAACCGTCACCGGATAACATTCAAGAACTCTATTTAGACAGCCTGAAAATGTTAGGCTTCGACCCAACGCAAAACGACATTCGCTTTGTGGAAGACAACTGGGAAAACCCAACGTTAGGCGCGTGGGGCTTAGGTTGGGAAGTGTGGCTAAACGGGATGGAAGTCACTCAATTTACTTACTTCCAACAAGTGGGCGGTTTAGAGTGTAAACCAGTGACAGGCGAGATCACTTACGGTTTAGAGCGTTTAGCAATGTACATTCAAGGCGTGGATAGCGTGTACGATCTTGTTTGGTCGGACGGTCCGCTTGGCAAAACCACCTACGGTGATGTGTTCCACCAAAACGAAGTGGAACAATCGACTTACAACTTTGAATATGCGAATACGGATTTCTTATTCTACTGTTTCGATCAATACGAAAAAGAAGCGCAAGAATTATTGGCATTAGAAAAACCGTTACCGTTGCCAGCTTACGAGCGTATCTTAAAAGCGGCACACAGCTTTAACTTACTTGACGCACGCAAAGCGATCTCTGTCACCGAACGCCAACGCTACATTTTACGCATTCGTACCTTAACTAAAGGCGTGGCGGAAGCGTACTATGCAAGTCGTGAAGCGTTGGGGTTCCCGGGTTGTAAAAAATAAGAAAGGAGGGAGAAAATGAAACTTTGGTATTCAACAACGAGTTCGTTCGCACGCAAAGCGGTAGCGACATTGAAATATCATCAACTGGAAAATCAAGTGGAGATGTTGCGGATTACCAACTCATTTGATCCCGACTCGCCACATAACAAAGATAATCCATTAGGGCGTATTCCTGCGTTACAAATGGAAAACGGTGAATGGCTGTTTGGGAGTTTTCTAATCAGCCAGTATTTAGATGAAATGGGTTCACAACCAACATTATTTCCAAAAGACGAAAAGCGTTGGCGTGTATTAAGTTTGCATGCATTGGTCGAAGGTATTTTGGAAAATACCACGCCAACCATTGTCACTGAACGCCGTTTTCGCCCAGAAAATGAGTGGTGGAAAGCTCGTCATCAGCAGTTGATGGATCGGAATATTCGTAGCTTTAAACAACTTGAAGAAAAGCTGGCAGAATTTGGCGATGAATTAAATATCAGCACATTAACCGCCGTTTGCTTAATTGATTGGTGGCAGTTCCGCCCAGATAATACAGGCTATGATTTAGCAAAAGATTTCCCAAATCTGACCGCTTGGGCGGCAATGATGAATGAAAAATACCCGTTTTTAAAAGCGACCCAACCAACCTTATAAAAGTGCGGTCATTTTTTTAGATAATTTTGAGGTAGAAATGGCAAAACCTATTTTATATTTTGCTCACTGGTGTCCGGATACACCGCCTTTTGTTGCTGAATTAAAACGTCTTGGTATTGATTACGAAGAACGCGAAATGACAACAGGCGGCGCAAATTTAAAAGCTTTTTTAAAACTGCGTGATAGCCATCCCGCTTTTGAGTCAGTTAAAGCAAATGGATATATTGGCGTGCCTGCTTTGGTTGATGGGGATAAGGTGATTTTGGATTTGACGGAGTTGGAAGATATTTTAGCGAAATAATGCAACCCTATTCGAGAGATCTTAAAATACTTTCGCAAAAACTACGTTTAACACAAACAGACGCAGAGTGTAAGTTATGACAGAAGTGAAAACGGAGTGAGAGCGTTAATACCAGCACTAACGTGTTAGGTTACTGAGCCACCGCACGATGCTTCATCCCATACGTTAATATGGGTACAAACTTGAGGAGGGTAAATGTTAGGTTTCTCGATATTAATTTCACTAGCTGATGATGAGCTAATAGACGGTAAATATCTCGATCTAAAAGATAGAGTTTTTACTGCTTGGAAAGTCGATGTTGGGGAAATTGATTGGATTCTAAAACTTCACGAAGAGAATAGATGTAAATTAATCAAAGAGAAGCATTTTTATCCAAATATTTATGAAATTCCTTGCAAAGAAATTCGCGATTGGTTATCGAAAAATTCACCGCAAAAAGCTTTAAGTTCTCGAATTATGATTGAAAATGAAAATATTGAGATAAATGATGATTATGATCCACCATTAACATTTAGGAATTTAGCATTATTTAGAAGCTTAAATCCAGAAACATTATTACATATTACCGTTTGGGATTTAAGTTAGTTTCATAGCGTGCGTAATAAACGCACTACAAATTTTAAAATCAAACGGTGCGTTAAAACGCACCCTACAATGAGATAAAAAAATGACAACACAAAACTTCCTCGCCGAGATCGGCACAGAAGAGTTGCCACCGAAGGCACTCAAAAAATTAGCGACTGCATTTGCGGAGAATGTTGAAGCGGAATTAAACCAAGCGGGTTTGAGCTTTGACAAAGTGGAATGGTTTGCAGCACCTCGCCGTTTAGCGGTGAAAGTATTGGGGCTTGCGACTAGTCAGCCAAGCAAAGAAGTGGAAAAACGTGGTCCGGCGGTGTCGGCTGCGTTTGATGCGGAAGGTAAGCCAACCAAAGCGGCGGAAGGCTGGGCGAAAGGCTGTGGTATTACCGTTGAGCAGGCGGAGCGTATTGCTACCGATAAAGGCGAATGGCTGGTTCACCGTGCGGTGATTGAAGGTCAGCCGACCAAAAACTTGTTAGTCGGTATGATTAGCAATGCGTTGGCGAAATTACCTATCCCGAAAACAATGCGTTGGGGCGATAAAACCGAGCAGTTCGTGCGTCCTGTTCACACGGTGACCTTATTGTTGGGCGATGAGCTGATTGAAGGCGAAATTTTAGGTATTGCAAGTGGCACGACTATTCGTGGTCACCGTTTCTTAGGCGAGCGTGAATTCCAAATTTCGCACGCCGATCAATACCCTGCGTTATTGAAAGAAAAAGGCTCAGTGGTTGCGGACTTCAACGAGCGTAAAGCGTTAATTCTTGCAAAAGCCCAAGAAAAAGCGACCACTTTAGGTGGCGTGGCGGACATCGAAGAAGATTTACTGGACGAAGTTACTTCATTGGTGGAATATCCGAACGTGTTAGCGGCGAAATTTGAAGAACGTTTCCTTGCTGTGCCTGCGGAAGCCTTAGTTTACACGATGAAAGGCGACCAAAAATACTTCCCGATCTATGATAAAGACGGCAAATTATTACCGCACTTTATCTTTGTGTCGAACATCAACCCTGAAGATCCAAGTAAAATCATCGAAGGGAACGAAAAAGTGGTTCGTCCACGTTTGACGGACGCAGAATTCTTCTTCAAAACTGACTTAAAACAGCGTTTAGAAGACCAGTTACCACGCCTTGAAACCGTGTTGTTCCAACAACAATTAGGCACGTTGTTAGACAAAACCAAACGTATTCAGGCGTTAGCAGGCGAAATTGCCAGCCAAATTGGTGCAGACAAAGCGAAAGCAGAACGTGCAGGCTTGCTGTCAAAATGTGACTTAATGACCAATATGGTGTTCGAGTTCACCGACACGCAAGGCGTAATGGGTATGCACTATGCTCGTCACGACGGTGAAGATGAAGAAGTGGCAGTCGCATTGAACGAGCAATATATGCCACGCTTTGCTGGCGATGAATTGCCGAAATCGTTGGTGGCAAGTTCTGTTGCGTTAGCAGATAAATTCGACACACTCACAGGGATTTTCGGTATCGGTCAAGCACCAAAAGGCAGTGCAGACCCATTCGCCCTACGTCGTGCGGCATTAGGGGCATTGCGTATTATCGTGGAGAAAAACTTACCACTTGATCTTGCAGAAATCGTGAAAAAATCGACCGCTCTTTTCGGCGATAAATTAACCAATGCGAATGTGGTTGAAGACGTGGTGGACTTTATGCTCGGTCGTTTCCGTGCGTGGTATCAAGATGAAGGCATTGCGGTGGACGTTATCCAAGCGGTACTTGCTCGCCGTCCAACTCGCCCGGCAGATTTTGATGCTCGTGTGCGTGCGGTGTCGCATTTCCGCACGTTAGACAGTGCAGAAGCATTGGCGGCAGCGAATAAACGTGTAGGCAATATTCTTGCTAAAGCGGAAGGTGAAATCTCATCAGAAATTGACCGCACTTTACTCGTAGAACCGGAAGAAAAAGCTCTTGCCGAACAAGTGATTATGTTACAAGCAGAGCTTGCACCATTATTTGCAAAAGGGGATTATCAAACAGCGTTAGTTCGTTTGGCAAATTTGCGTGAAGTAGTGGATAACTTCTTTGATAAAGTCATGGTGAATGCTGAAGAGCCGAAATTGCGCTTAAATCGTTTAGCAATTTTAAGCCGCTTACAAAACTTGTTCTTACAAGTGGCGGATATTTCGCTGTTGCAATAAGGTGATGAAAAATAGAAGCAGCTAAGCTCACTTCTATTTTTAAATTGTATATTTGAGTAATAAAAACCCCTTGTGAAACATATTTCCACAAGGGGTTTTTATCATAGGAAAGATTATTTAAATAAAGTACGGTTTGTAGCACTACGTTTGAATTGGCTGATTAACAACAATGTGAAAAGCACTACGTAAAAAGCAAACATCACCACGATCCATTGTACCATTGATACCCCTAAAAATTCCCACACGTTATCGCTGCAAGAGCCATAAGGTTGAAAGATGGATGGGAACCATTGATCCAACGGTAAAGTTTGCGGGAATTCCGCTACCGTAGAGCATTGGTTCCAAGGACCCGGATTCATTTGGTAATCCAAATGTTGTAAGGCTAAAGTTAAGCCTTTGATTGCACTGCCCAAACCGATTAATAATGCGAGTATTCTGGTGACATTAAAACGCGGGAATAACATTCCGAGAAAACCGGAAAAGCCAATCCCCATTAACGCGACGCGCTCATAAATGCACATTACGCAAGGTGCTAAAGCCATACCATGCTGAAAGTAAAGTGCAGTGCCTTCCAAAGCGAATACTGATAACAGTAGTAGTATCCATCCTATTCTTTTTGTTGATAGCGTTTTTAAATAACTCAGCATCATTTCTCCTTTTAATTGATGTTATTTTATATCGGCATTATCAATCCTAGCGAGGCTAAGATCTCCGTTGCAAATGGTAAAATAAATTCAACAGAAAGCAAACCAATAATTGATAATACGATAGTGTATGGTAATGCCATGTACACCATTCTACCATAAGATAATCGAATGAGAGGTGCTAAAGATGAAGTAAGCAAGAATAAAAACGCTGCTTGTCCGTTCGGGGTGGCAACAGATGGTAAGTTGGTACCGGTGTTAATTGCAACTGCCAACAATTCAAATTGATGGGCAGAAATCGCACCAGCTGCCAACGCTGCTTTGGCTTCGTTAATATAAACGGTGGCAACGAAAACGTTATCCGAAATTGCCGATAACACACCATTAAAGATATAAAATAACAGTAATTGTACGTTTTCTGCAGCAGAAAGCACAAAGTGGATAATCGGAGCAAATAAATGTTGATCGATAATCACCGCCACTACGGAGAAAAAGACCACCAAAAGCGCAGTAAAAGGCAAGGATTCTTGGAATGCTTTACCTAATGCGTGTTCACTGGTGACGCCACATAGTGAGGTACAGAAAATGATAATTGTTAATCCGATTAAACCAACTGCTGCCAAATGGAATGCTAAACCGATAATTAACCAAATACCAACCAGCGCCTGAATGATTAATTTTAAACGTTCTTGTTTATTCATTTTTTCTTCGCGGCTACGGTCAAATTTTGCCAACACTCCCCATACTCGACGCGGTAATTTGGCGCCATAACCGAATAAGTGGAATTTTTCCACCAATACACAAGTTAACACACCGCAAATCAATACAGGAACCGTTACTGGCGACATTCTAAAGAAGAACTCTGCAAATCCCCATTTTGCTTGTTCAGCAATAATTAGGTTTTGCGGTTCACCCACCATGGTCATCACACCACCCAAGGCTGTCCCAACCGATGCATGCATCATCAAACTACGTAAAAAGGCGCGGAATTCTTCGAGGGTCTCCTTGCGATTAACGATGTATTTATCATCATTAATATCATCAGAATCGTCAAAGTTCTTACCAGAAGCCACTTTATGATAAACTCCGTAAAAACCCATTCCAACACTGATTATGACCGCAACAACGGTTAATGCATCTAAAAAGGCGGATAAAAATGCCGCACTTAAGCAAAAAGAAAGGGATAATACAAGTTTTGAGCGAATTTGTAAGAGTAATTTAGTAAAGACAAACAACAATAACTGCTTCATAAAGTAAATACCGGCAACCATGAACATCAATAATAAGATGACTTCAAAGTTTGCCATGATTTCCGCTTTAACATGTTCGGGGTGGGTCATGCCGATGATAACTGCTTCCAATGCCAACAATCCACCGGGTTGCAGCGGATAACATTTTAACGCCATTGCCAGCGTAAAAATAAATTCGGCAACTAACACCCACCCCGCTACAAAAGGACTAATAGCAAAGAACAAGATAGGGTTAATAACCAAAAATGCGACAATAGATAATTTATACCAATCTGGGCTTGAGCCAAGAAAATTTTTTAAAAATGCCTGAGTATAATTCATAATTTACAACCTTACAGCCTTAATCTAAAAAAATATGACGGTTTAATTGTAATATATACCACTTTCAAGGATAATGAGAAATATCAAATTTGTTATACATTATTAAAAAATTTTTACCTATTATAAGAAGAAAAACAGTATGAATGATCATCAATCCCTTCTCAAAGCGCAAAGTCCGGCGGGGTTAGCGGAAGAATATATTGTAAAAAGTATCTGGCATAACCATTTTCCGCCGGGTTCTGATCTACCAGCTGAACGAGAATTGGCAGAAAAAATTGGCGTTACAAGAACGACATTGCGTGAAGTTTTACAACGTTTAGCGCGTGATGGTTGGTTAAATATTCAACATGGAAAAGCTACTCGAGTGAATAATATTTGGGAAACTGCCGGTCCGAATATCATCAAAACATTAATCCAATTGGACAAATCCATTACACCGGTGATTATTGCTAATGTAGTATCATTACGTACCAAAATGGCTGAATCTTATATTCCGGAAGCGATTCAGAATGATGCGGCGCAATCGTTAAAACTGTTTGAAAATTTACCGCACTTAAAAGATACTGCGTTGCATTACGCTGAATTTGACTATCAACTTTATCGCAGTTTCACGTTTATTGCAGACAAACCTGTGTATGGTTTAATCTTTAATAGCTTTAAAGATCTATATTTGCATGTCGCTTCTTTATTTTTTTCTTCTACTCAAGCACGCCAACTTACTCTGTCCTTTTATCAAAAATTACAACAAAGTTGTGAGCAATGCAGCGTACAGCAGGCAACAGCTTGTATGCAAGAAAATCGCGAAAACAGTGTTTCCATTTGGAAAGAATTACTGCATCGTTTGCCGGATAATTTTGGTGAGCTATAAAATCAGAATGAAGCCCCCGCAAGTAAAATCGCGGGGGTATTTTTTATTGATGATAATGTTGTAAGAATTTGGCAAATTTACCTAATGCATCTTCAATTTGATTGACATAAGGTAATGTCACAATACGAAAATGATCCGGCGCTTGCCAGTTAAACCCGCGTCCGTGTACCAGTAACACTTTCTCTTGTCTTAACAAGTCCAATACCATTTTTTCATCGTCATAAATATTAAATTTCTTAATATCAATTTTTGGGAACATATACAACGCGCCCATTGGTTTAGTACAACTTACACCCGGAATTTGGTTAACCAGCTCGTAGGCTTTGTTGCGTTGTTCTAGCAAGCGCCCACCTGGTAAAATAAATTCATTGATACTTTGATAGCCACCTAATGCGGTTTGGATAGCGTGCTGCATTGGATGATTGGCACACAAACGCATAGACGCCAACATATCCAATCCTTCAATATAACCTTTCGCGGCCTGTTTCGGTCCGTTCAAAATCATCCAACCTTGACGAAAACCTGCTACCCGGTAGGCTTTAGACAGTCCGTTAAAGGTTACGGTTAACAAATCTGGCGCCAATGCCGCAATATGATGATGTACTGCGTCATCATACAAAATTTTGTCGTAAATTTCGTCGGCAAAAATAATCAAACCGTGTTGACGGGCAATTTCCACAATCTCTAGCAACACTTCTTTATTATATACCGCGCCGGTTGGATTGTTTGGATTAATAATCACGATCGCTTTAGTTCGCGCAGTCACTTTATTTTTAATATCATCAATTGCCGGAAACCAATCCGCTTGCTCGTCACATAAATAATGTACGGCTTTTCCACCAGCAAGCGTTGCCGCCGCGGTCCACAACGGATAATCCGGCATCGGAATTAACACTTCATCACCATCATTAAGCAAGGCTTGCATGGACATCGTAATCAATTCCGACACGCCATTACCGATATACACATCGTTGACCGTTGCACCTAAAATATTTTTCGATTGATAATATTGCACAATGGCTTTACGTGCCGAATATAAGCCTTTTGAATCACAATAACCTTGCGCCGATGGCAAATTGCGCAAAATATCCACCAAGATTTCATCCGGCGCTTCAAAACCAAATGGCGCGGGGTTTCCGATATTCAGTTTTAAAATTTTATTACCTTCTTCTTCTAGACGCAGCGCCTCTTTATGCACCGGTCCGCGAATGTCATAACAAACGTGTTCTAATTTGTCTGATTTCGGAAAAACTCTCATCGTGATGATCCTTGTATTACTTGCAATGCTCGAAAATCGGGGAAATATTAACCGCACTTTACGCTTATTTTTCAAACTTGAAAAGATTTTATAAAAAAATTTCTCAAAGTGCGGTAGAATTGGCGTTTATTTTTAACTTATTTTACCGTTAAAGACAACGTTTTTCTCAATGGATAGTTTTCATTTTCTTAAAAAACAATTAATTGAAAAAATTAATGCGTATCAACCACAACGCGAAGAAATTACCGTCTTGCAAAGCCAGTCGGAGGTTGAAGTCAATCTATTGTCGTGGTTAAAAGCGCAGAATGCATATCCGCAATTTTATTTGAAACGCCGCGACGAGGCGCAAACTTTCGCCGCGTTGGGCAAAGTGCGGTCGTTTTCGGACACAAATTTGGCGCAACAGTTTATTGAAGCCCACGATCTCACCTTAATTGGCGGCTTAACCTTTGATGGCGAAACCTTACTTTATTTGCCGCGATTATTGTTGTTACAAGAAAAAGATCAATTAACTGTGCTTTTATTTATTGATAACCGCGTTGATTGGGCAACGGAAAAAGCGCAGTTATTACCATTATTAGAAACCTTTGTAAAAACCACCGCACTTTTACCGATTCAGCAATCTATTTATCAACATTCGCCAACTGCTTCGCAAGCGCAATGGTGCCAATGGGTAGAAAACGCACTACAACATATTCAACAAGGACACGCTGGTAAAATTGTGCTGGCAAATGAAACCCTTTTCCATACTAAACAACCGTTGTGTGCGAAAGAGGTGTTGGCGGAAAGTGAACAATATAATGTTGGTTGTTATCATTTTTTACTGGCACGCGATGCGGAATGTAGCTTTATTGGCTCAACGCCGGAGCGTTTGTATCAGCGCGATGGCGATCAATTGCAAACGGAGGCCTTGGCGGGAACCGCGTTTATGAGCGAAGATGAACAATTAAACCGCCAGCAAGCGACTTGGTTGTTGCATGATCCTAAAAATATTTATGAAAATAGCCTCGTAGTAGAAGATATTCAACAAAATTTACGTCCGTTTAGCACCCAAATTGAGGTCTCGGAATTAGGCATCAAACAGTTACGCCAAGTACAACATTTAAGACGACAAATTTCGGCTAAATTGGCGGAAAATTGTGGCGATAGTGTTTGTTTGCAAGCTATACATCCGACTGCTGCGGTCGCAGGATTACCGCGCCAAGCGGCGAAACAATTTTTACAGCAAACAGAAACCTTTCAACGCAGTTGGTATGCTGGAACTTTAGGATTTATGCGCCAACAGCAAGCTGAATTTTGTGTGACAATCCGTTCTGCTTTTATTGAGCAAAATAAAATTCGAGTTTTTGCCGGCGCAGGTATTGTTGAGGGTTCAATTCCCTTGTTAGAATGGCAGGAAATTGAACGTAAAGCCTTAGGATTAATATCATTATTACAAGAATAAACGGAGAATAGTATGTCAGTTAGCGTATTTAATCGTTGTTGGTCAAAAGTGATTTTAGAAACCCTAGTTCATCGAGGGGTTCGCCACTTTTGTATTGCTCCAGGATCGCGCTCGACTCCGTTGACCCTTGAGGCCGGACGCTTGCAAGAGGCGGGACGAGTGGTTTGTCATACCCATTTTGACGAACGTGGTCTTGGCTTTTTTGCCCTCGGATTGGCAAAATCAACGCGAACCACGGTGGCAGTGATTGTCACCTCTGGTACTGCCGCCGCCAATTTATATCCGGCGGTGATTGAAGCTCGACAAACGGGCGTTAATTTAGTCATTTTAACCGCCGATCGCCCACCTGAATTATGGGAGTGCGGTGCCAATCAAGCGATTTTGCAGCAAAATATGTTTGCTGATTATCCGATTGCGAACGTCAACTTACCTCGTCCAAGTGTAGATTTTTCCACTAACTGGTTGATTTCTGTGTTAGATCAAGCCTGTTATCAGCAACAATGCCACGCGGGTGTGGTACATATTAACGTGCCTTTTGCTGAACCACTGTATGAAGCCAAAGCGGAGGAAATTGATTTACATCCTTGGCTTGCCAATATTCAGCGTTGGTTTACGCAACATAAAACCTGGGTAGATCATCAATTATTGCAGCGCGAAGTGTTAATGCATGAAAATTGGGATCACTGGCGTACCAAAAAAGGCGTGGTGGTCGTTGGTAAATTGCCACTGGAACAAGCTATGGGTATTCATGCGTGGGCAGAAACAATGGGCTGGATTTTGATTACCGATATTCAATCCATGGTTGATCCGATTTTGCCTTATGCGGATATTTGGTTGGCAAATCAAACCGTAAAACAAAAATTGTTACAGGCGGATATTGTTATTCAATTGGGATCGCGGTTTATCAGTAAACGCATTAACCAATTCTTAAGCGAGTTTAAAAATGAATATTGGATTGTGGAAGAAAGCCAAAATGCAGTGGATCCGTATCATCATTCACACACGCGGTTTAACGCGAAAGTGCATCATTGGCTACGCGCCCATCCACCACTTCGTCAAAAACCTTGGTTACTAGAGCCTTTAGCCTTATCCGGTTTTTGCGCTACATTTATCGAAGATCAAGTGGGATCAAATTTAAACGAAGCGTCATTGGCACATCAAGTGGGGCGCTTAATGCAACATGGCGGCAATTTATTTTTAGGTAATAGTTTATTTGTGCGCTTAGTGGATGCCTTGACTAAATTGCCAGAAGGCACGCAAGTTTATACTAATCGCGGTGCCAGCGGAATTGATGGATTATTAGCAACGGCTGCTGGAATCAGCGTTGGCTCGACTCAACCCTTAATTGCAATGATTGGCGATACTTCCGCACTGTATGATTTGAATTCCTTGGCATTATTGAAAAAAGTCAGCCAGCCGATGATCCTGTTTGTTATTAATAATAACGGTGGTGCAATTTTCGATATTTTACCGGTGGATAGCGAAGTAAAAGAGAAATTCTACCGTATGCCGCACAATACGGAATTTTCGCACGTTGCTTCCATGTTTGATCTCAAATATGCGCGTCCTTATACATGGGCAGATTTGAGTTCGGTGTTTAAACAAGCCTTATTACGTAAAGAAGCAACCATTATTGAAATTAAAGTCAATAACAGTGATGGAAGTAATACTTATAAACGCTTGATTGAGCAAATTAGTTATGCAGTGATCGGCGGCTAGCACGAAAAATTCAGGTTTAATTATGATGGGAAGTGGAAGAAATCAGCAAAATAAGCTCTCTAAAACTTCCCTATCATATCAATTTCACCATAAAAGAAAAGCAACTTTTTCCAAATTTACTACTTTGATCATATTTTCAAACATTTCTTGTTAATTTCCCCAATCTCCTCTTGAAAACTTCATTCAAGGAGTCTATCTTGTAATTAAGGATTTTCACTAGAGTAGAAATACTCATCATAAACAAAGAGGTAAATGCTATGACTCTAAACATTACAAGTAAACAAATGGAAATCACCCCTGCAATCCGCGCTCATATTGAAGAAAGACTTGCTAAATTAGGTAAATGGCAAACTCAGCTGATTAATCCGCACTTCATTTTAAATAAAATTCCAAAAGGATTTTCCGTTGAAGCGTCTATTGGTACTCCAGTTGGCGATTTATTTGCTAGCAGCGAGTCTGAAGATATGTATAAAGCCATTAATGAAGTAGAAGAAAAATTGGAAAAACAATTAAATAAATTACAACACAAAGGAGAATCTCGTCGCGCTGACGAACGTTTAAAAGACTCTTTCCAAGAATAATTTAACGTTTTTATATGAAAAATTCAACTGCATCTCATCCAGGATGCAGTTTTTGTTTAACTGCCTTTTATTGAATCACGAGATTTGCCAAAAGATACAAAAAAACCGCACTAAAGTGCGGTTTAATTTTGCTAAGTTTTCAAAAAATTAAGCTAATTTTTTGATTTGAGCAGATAATTTAGATTTGTGGTTAGCGGCTTTATTCGCGTGGATTAGGCCTTTAGATGCCATACGATCCACAACTTTTTGCATTTCTACAAATGCGCTTTCTGCTACAGATTTATCTCCAGCGCTCACTGCTGCATATACTTTTTTGATATAAGTACGCATCATAGAACGTTGACTTGCGTTGTGCTGACGGCGTTTTTCAGATTGAATCGCACGTTTTTTAGCTGACTTGATATTAGCCAAGGTCAAACTCCTAAAAATTTCTGTTGGTTTATTAAATAAAATTAAAGGCGTAAAATATGCCTTTTTTCTATACTATTGTCAATCAATAATTGCAACTAAATTAGTTTGAGGATTTCGGTGAGACACAACCGAAAGTCAGCATCGTTTTAAAAATGCGCTTTCTTTTAGCCCACCCGAACGATGTGGGCAAGATTTTAACAGTTTTTTCGCTTAGAATATAGCGTAAAAACAAAATTTCTATACAATTAGAGCAATTTTTTCTGCATGAGAATATTATTTTGAGTACAAGATTATTACGATCCGGTATTGTTGTCAGCGCCATGACCTTACTTTCCCGTATTTTAGGTTTAGTACGTGATGTGATTACCGCCCAATTGATCGGCGCCGGCGTGGCAGCTGATGTTTTTCTTTTTGCTAACCGAATTCCGAATTTTTTACGTCGCCTATTTGCCGAAGGTGCCTTTTCTCAAGCCTTTGTGCCGGTATTAGCGGAATACCAAAAAAACGGCGATTTAAGCAAAACGCAAGCCTTTATCGGCAAAGTATCCGGTACTTTGGGTGGTTTGGTGACCATTGTTACCGCGCTTGCCATGATTTTCTCGCCGGTGGTTGCCGCTATTTTTGGTACTGGCTGGTTTATGGATTGGCTGAACGACGGTCCGAATGCTGTAAAATTTGAACAAGCGTCGTTGTTGTTAAAAATTACCTTTCCGTATTTATGGTTTATTACTTTCGTGGCATTATCCGGTGCAATTTTAAATACACTGGGAAAATTTGGCGTGATGTCATTTTCGCCCGTGTTACTCAATATTGCGATGATTGCTACCGCACTTTTTCTCGCACCACACGTCAGCAGTCCAGATTTAGCCTTGGCAATCGGGATTTTTCTCGGCGGATTGTTGCAATTTTTGTTTCAAATTCCGTTTTTAAAACAAGCCGGATTATTGGTCAAACCCAAGTGGGCATGGAATGATGCGGGCGTGAAAAAAATTCGCACCCTCATGATTCCCGCTTTATTCGGCGTATCCGTTAGCCAAATTAATTTGTTGCTAGATACTTTTATTGCTAGCTTTTTGATGACCGGTTCCATCAGTTGGCTGTATTATTCCGACCGCTTGTTGGAATTTCCGCTTGGGTTATTTGGGATCGCGATTTCCACCGTAATTTTACCGACACTCGCCCGACATCATGTCAATCGTAGCGATAATGAAACGCAAAGTGCGGTAGATTTTCGCAATACAATGGATTGGGGGGTGCGTATGATTTTATTGCTTGGCGTACCGGCGATGATAGGCATTGCTATTTTGGCACAACCGATGCTACTCGTACTTTTTATGCGCGGCGAATTTTTATTTTCCGACGTACAAGCAGCATCTTATTCGTTGTGGGCATTTAACTGCGGTCTATTAAGTTTTATGCTGATTAAAATTTTAGCCAATGGTTATTACGCGCGACAAGATACCAAAACGCCAGTAAAAATTGGAATTATCGCCATGATCAGCAATATGGGATTTAATGTTTTAGCGATTCCGTTTAGTTATGTTGGTCTTGCTATTGCCTCTGCCATGTCTGCTACACTCAATGCCTATTTGCTGTATCGCGGTTTAGCGAAAGCTGATGTTTATCATTTCAGCAAACAAAGTGCGGTCTTTTTTCTGAAGGTTTTGTGTGCTGCCTTGGTTATGGGAGCGGCAGTTTGGCACTATACGCCGGCAATTGAAAATTGGCAGCACATGAGCTTTTTGACTCGTGCGCATTGGTTAGGTTGGCTGATTGGGCTTGCCGCCATGGTTTATGTTGGGGCGTTATTGTTATTGGGGATCCGTAAACATCACCTGATTTACAAATAGCAATTGTTAACAAATTGTTAAAACTGCATTTACCTTTTCGCCTATTGTTATTTCAGTGTTGACGAATATAATGAATGACATCTTCAGTTTTCAAAGAGAGTTCCTGAAGATAGAGCAACATGCTTAATATTCCTATCATTACTAACCAAGCCAAGTGTCAGGATGACACTTGGTTTTTTTATTTGGTTTTTCGTACTAAAATAAAAAAGCGACAGGCATAAGGATTATCTGTATCCGCGGGGCGATATTCTTCAAATTCAATGTCCCATTCTTGCCAATCAATGGATGGGAAAAAGGTGTCACCCTTAAGTTGTGTTTGAATTTCCGTTAGATATAAACGATCCGCCTGTGGCAAATATTGTTTAAATAATTCCCCGCCGCCAATAAGCATGATTTCTGTTTGATCTTTTAAAAAATCCACCGCACTTTCAAGACTATCTTTCCAAATGATTCCTTCTTTTTCATAGGGATGAC